>JBOGGN010000450.1:0-5839 GCA_050744165.1 Acidimicrobiales bacterium
GTCCTCGGCCAGCACCGCGTAGCCGTCCATGGCGCTGTTTGGGAAGGCGGGCACGTTGGCGGCGGACACGACCGCTTCGGTCGTCACGCAACCGAGCGCCTCGCAGAGCGGGACCGACACCGCAGGCAGCGGCCGGCAGGCGGCCAGCACGGTGGCCCGGGCGTCCTCGAGAGGGATCATGCCAGGCCCTCCCGGCGCACCAGATCGGACAGGTACTCCCGGAACCCAGGCCCCAGATCCTCCCGTTCGAGCGCCAGCTCGACGGTCGCCCGCAGGTAATCCAGCTTGTTGCCGACGTCGAAGCGGCCATGGCGGAACGTCCAGCCGTAGACGTCCGCTTCGCCGAGCAACGCCTTGATGCCGTCGGTGAGCTGAATCTCGCCGCCGCTGCCCGGCTGCACCTCGGCCAGGGCGTCGAAAATCTCGGGGGGGAAAACGTAGCGGCCCATCACGGCCAGGTTGGACGGGGCGGAGTCGATGGGTGGTTTCTCCACGATGTCGAGGATGCGCACCAAGTTGTCGTCGACGGGCTCGGGGGTGGCGCAGCCGTAGAACTGGATCTCCTGGCGATCCACCTCCTTCAGGGCCACGACCGTGGACCGCTTCTCCTCGAAGACCCGGAGCATCGAGTCGAGCACCCCGGACCGCTCGTGCATGATGTCGTCGCCCAGCATGACCGCGAACGGCTCGTTCCCGACGTGCTGGCGGGCCACCGAGACGGCGTGGCCGAGGCCCTTCGGCTCGCCCTGGCGGACGTAGTGGATGTCGGCCATTTCGGCGATGGCCCGCATCTCCTTCAGCAGCTCGTGCTTGCCGTCCTCCTGCAGGTAGTACTCCAGCTCGAAGGACCGGTCGAAGTGGTCCTCCAGACTGCGCTTGCCGCGGCCGGTGATGATGAGGATGTCGGTGATACCCGAGCGCACCGCCTCCTCCACCACGTACTGGATGGCGGGTTTGTCGACCAGGGCCAGCATCTCCTTCGGCTGTGCCTTGGTGGCCGGGAGGAACCTGGTGCCCAACCCGGCGGCAGGGATCACCGCCTTGCGTACCGTGGTTGCCATTAGTGCAGTTCTACTGCACCGCGGGAACACACAGCGCGCCGGTAGAATTGGCACTCAGGGCTGGGGAGTGCTAGCCAGCGGTCGGTTTTGTTGCGGAGGAGCCAGGGTTCGATGCCCACATACGAGTACGCCTGCAAGTCGTGCGGCAAGCACCTCGAGGTCCATCAGGCCTTCACCGACGACGCCTTGACGACCTGCCCCTCGTGCGAGGGGCCGCTGCGCAAGGTGTTCGCCAACATCGGCATCGCCTTCAAGGGGTCCGGGTTCTACAGCACCGACAACCGGCCCGGGGCCAAGAACGGCGCCGACGGGCACGGCAAGGACGGGGCCGAGCGGTCGGAGAAGTCGGAGAAGTCGGAGAAGTCGGACAAGTCCTCGGCGAACGGCAAGGAGGCGGCAGCGTCAGGCTCGGGCTCGGGCTCGGGTTCGGGTTCGGGCTCGGGCTCGGGTTCGGGCTCGGGCCCGGGCTCGGGTTCGGGCTCCGGCGGCTCCAGTTCGGGCTCGGACTCGGGCTCGGGTTCGGGCTCCGGCGGCGGGGCGTCGGGCTCTTCGGGGTCCAAGCCGGCCGAAAAGGCCAAAGCGGCGGCATCCTGACAGGACCACTGCCGGCCGTGGCCAACCCCGTCGCCGAGATCGCCGTCATCGGAGGTTCGGGCTTCTACGCCTTCTTGGAGCACACGCGCCAAGTCACGCTGCACACCCCCTACGGGCCGCCATCGGCGCCGGTGACCGTCGGCACGGTGGGCGAGCAGTCGGTGGCCTTCCTGCCCCGCCACGGGCTGGCCCATGAGTTCCCGCCCCACCGCGTCAACTACCGGGCCAATCTGTGGGCGCTGCATCGCTTGGGCGTCCAGCGGGTGATCGGCCCATGCGCGGTGGGTTCGCTGCAACCGGGTATCGCGCCCGGAGACTTCGTGGTCCTCGACCAGCTCGTCGACCGGACGACAGGGCGCAACGACACCTACCTCGACGGGCCGGTGGTGGGCCATGTGAGCTTCGCAGACCCGTATTGCCCGGAGTTGGCCGGCGTGGTGGCGGCAGCCCGGGACAGCGCGCCCTCACTCTCGGGGATGCGGCTGCACCCGACGGGCACCGTCGTGGTCATCCAGGGACCGCGGTTCTCGACGCGCGCCGAGTCCACGTGGTTCCGGGC
The DNA here is from genome assembly GCA_050744165.1 of Acidimicrobiales bacterium. GTDB lineage: Bacteria > Actinomycetota > Acidimicrobiia > Acidimicrobiales > Palsa-688 > JBOGGN01. The sequence goes on from JBOGGN010000450.1 coordinate 2,215, forward strand.
TGCCGGCTGGGAAGTGGTCAACATGACCCAGTACCCCGAGGCCTACCTGGCCCGGGAGCTGGGCATGTGCTACTGCGGCCTCGCCCTCGTCACCGACTACGACACCGGTCTGGAGGGTGTCGAGGGGATCGCCCCGGTCACCATGCAGCAAGTGTTCGATACCCTGGCGGCCAACGTGGCCCGCACCAGGGAGCTGCTGTTCGAGGCCATCCCCCGGATCCCGGCGACGCCGGGCTGCAGCTGCCACTCGGCGCTCGACTCCGGGCCCCTCGGCGACTGCTAGCGGGCTCGCCGCTACCCGATGGCGTCCCTCGGGCGCTCACCGGGGGCTCGCCCGGCAGCTACTTCGGCCATTCTGGTGCCGCTGGAACGCGTGTTATCACGCGCTCAGGCGGCGCCAGTTCGCCCGAGCTACCGGGCCTAGCCGATGGCGAAGTAGAACGCCGTGAACAAGATCCCGGCCACCACGGAGTAGATCGCGAAGGGGGTCAGTGTTCGGGTGCGGAAGTAATTGGTCAAGAAGCGCACCGAGAGATACGACGCCACGCCGGCCACCACGCTGCCGGCCAGCACCTGGCCCCGGATCCCGTTGCCGAGGGGGCCCGTCAGGTCGGGGATCTTGTACACCCCGGCTGCGAGGATGATCGGGGTCGCCAGTAGGAACGCGAACTTGACCGCGTCCTCGTGGTCGAGCCCCCGGACGAGGCCGCCCACCATGGTCACCCCCGATCGGCTGATGCCCGCCAGCAGGGCCGCCGACTGGAAAAACCCGATGATGCCCGCCTCCTTGAAGTCGAGCGTGTCCAGCCGGCGGCCACCATCGGGCTCGGTGCCCTGGCGGGCGGCGAGGGCTCGGACCTCGGAGCGCTGGCGGATCCGTTCCCCGGCAAAGAGGATCAGGCCGTTGAGGATGAGAAACAGGGCCGCAGCCAGGGGTTTGCTGAACAGCACCCGGAGCTTGTGCTCGGCTACCAGCCCGATGAGGCCGGCGGGGATGGTGGCGATCACGAGGAGCCAAATCAGCCGCTCTTCGGAGGTCTCGATCTTCCTGGTGCGCAGCGTGCGGAAGAAGGCCTTGATCAGCCCCACCCAGTCGCGCCAGTAGAACGCCAGGAGCGCCAACGCCGAGGCGCAGTGCAGCCCCACGATGAACGCCAGGTAGGGCGACTCCGACGCCCGCTGCCCGGACACCAGGGTCTTCCACCCGAGGACATAGGGCACCAACACGGAGTGGCCCAGGCTGGACACCGGGAACAACTCGGTCACGCCCTGGATGAGCCCGATCACGATCGCCCGGAAGAACGACAGTGGGTACGGGGCGGTAGCAGCGATAAGCGTCAAGGAAGGGACCTCTCTCCATGCGGGCGGGGCGTCCGCAACGGTCGGGGCGAGGCGAAGTTACTGCACCGGTCGTGGGCCGCCGCCACCCGCCCCGACCGTGCCAGGGCTTTCCCCAGGCGAAGAATCAGCCTGAGAAGACAGGCTGCCCAGGCGAGCAGGCAATCGGGTCCCAGGGCGACAGCTGGTCGGTCGAGGAGGAGACCGGCTGGTTGCCGGGGGTGGGAACCGCCGAGGTGGCCGCGGTCGACCCCGAGCTCGACGCTGACGTCGAGGGCGGTGCGGTCGTCGAACTCGTCGTCGAGGGGCTGACGACCGACATTGAGGTGCCGGTGTCAAGCTCGATGACGCCGCTGGAAACGCTCGGGTCCGCCTTCATCATGATCGACCCGGACAGAGACTGGAGGACGGTCTCGGCCTGGGCCTGACCGTTCCCGTTCGGGTTGTAGCGGATCATGGTCTCGACGTTGTCCGACGGGATGTTGCCCTGGCCATTGTCGGTCGCATGGAAGCCCTGCAGGTTGAGGCCGTCGACGGTGGTAGCCGCCTCGTGGGCAATCGATGAGATGTTGTCGACCTGGACAGAGAACGACGATGGGTCCACCTTCGGGAACGACGCCTGCTGCCACTGGGCGATGACCTGGGCGTCGACCGGCTGCGAGGGGAAGTCCACCGTGCCGTAGGCGCCGCCCTTGTAGAAGTACTGCGCGTCGGGCACCACGGTGATAGGCAGCGTCAACTCGGGAACGCTGCCCAGGTTGACGCTGCGAAAGCGCTTGGCCAGGGTGAGCAGGTCCGGCTTCAACTGGGCGTCGATGGTCACCTGGCTGATCAGCGAGGAAAGCACGTCGTTGGCCTTGAACAGGTTGGCGGTGATCCCCTGCGAGACGACCGAGGAGGCGAGCACCTTGAGGAAGGTGTGGTCCCGCTGGATGCGTGCCAGATCCGACTCGTTCTCCTGAGGCCAGCTTTGCGGTCTGTTGATGTTGTCGCCCTGGACGAAGTACTGGAGGTGGCGGGAGCGCACCACCGCCAGCGCCTCCTGACCATTGAGGTGCAGGCAGCCGACCCGCGGGTTGCGGAGGTTCGACTCGAGGTCGTAGAGCAGCGTCGGGAAGTACATGTTGATCCCGCCCAGGGCATCGACAGTCTTCTGGAAACCGTCGAAGTTGATCTCCACGTAGTGGTCGATGTTGATACCCAGATCGTTCTGGATGGTCTCGATGAGCTGGGCCGCCCCGTCGGTGTACTGGTAGTTGGACCCGTTCAGGGCGCTGTCGATCTTGCCCACGGTGCCGGAGATGTTGTTGGGCGGCAGGGGCACGAACATGTCCCGGGGGATCGACAGCAGCGACGCCGCCCCGGTCTTGGGGTTGAGATGCAGGATCATGGTGACGTCGCTGTGGGCGCCTCCAGCATCGGCGGCGGTCCCGAACTGCGCGGCCTCCGATGGGTCAAGGCCCACCCGGCTGTTGTTGCCGACCAGGAGGATGTTCATGGGCGAAAGGGCGGAGTCGCCGCTCGTATGGTGGAACGGCAGGCTGGAGATCACCTTGATCTGGCCAAGCCGCAACTGGGCGTAGGCATACACCGAGCCCGCCGAGACCAGGCACAGCAGGGTGAAGATGTTGAGCGCGAGGAGGATGCGGCGCGGCCAGCGCCGGGGAGGGATCATCCAGGAGAACTTGGCGCGACGTACCGGACGCCCCGACCCGGGTTGCCGTTGAGATGGGTAGGCCAGAGGTTTCGAATCGTATCCAAGCGTGATCTGGCGATCGGGTCACCCGCCCCCGCGTCCGGGCGGCGGGCCAGCCGGAACGGTCAGTCGGCCAGCTGGAACCCAGCCGTTTGGGCACCGGCGCCGTCGTCGGCGCCTTGAGCGGCGTCGCCGATGACTCCGGCCACCCCGACCGGGCAGGACACCCCGGTGCCCCCGAGCCCGCAGTAGCCGCCCGGATTCTGGGCCAGGTATTGCTGGTGATAATCCTCGGCGTAATAGAAGGGCCCCGCCTCGCCGATTTCGGTGGTGATCGTCTTGTACCCGGCGGCGGTCAGGACCTTCTGGAAGGCGTCACGTGACGCCACCGCGGCGTCACGCTGCGCCGGGGTGGTCCAGTAGATGGCGGAGCGGTACTGGGTGCCGTAGTCGTTGCCCTGGCGCATGCCCTGGGTCGGGTCGTGGCTCTCCCAGAACACCTTGAGGAGATCCTCATATCGAATGACGGCCGGATCGAAGACCACGAGCACCACTTCGCTATGGCCGGTCATGCCGCTGCAAACTTCGCGA
>JBOGGN010000451.1:0-16982 GCA_050744165.1 Acidimicrobiales bacterium
GCGGTCTCTCGTCGGGCTGATTTTGGTGGTCGCCCGAACGAGGCGAGCGCCGGATGGACGACCTGGGCGGCGCGCGCCCGACGCCCTCGGAGTCGTCGAACTCTCGCTCCGCGAAGCGGTCGAAGGGAGGGGCGGCGCCTTTTCCCACCCTGCGGGCTGAGTCCGTGTCGCCCTCGGACATCGCTGCCGCGACCGCCGCCAGGGCCCCTCCACCTTCGGCCGGCGAGGCGCCGTTGGTGGCCCGGCGGCCCGACGGGGCGAAGACGGTGTACAGCACGATGCCGAGGGTGAGCACGCCGAAGGGGATGATGGCGTTGCCGGTGTTGGAGAACGTCGGGTACAGCACCATCGCCGAGAGGAGCGCGGTCCAGGCCCAGAGGATCATGACCGCTCGGCGCTGGCCGTGGCCGAGACGCATCAGGCGGTGGTGGAGGTGGTCCTTGTCGGGCTTGGTGGGGTTGCCCCGCCGACCCGCCCGGCGCACCAGGGCGAAGGCGGTGTCGAGCATCGGGATTCCGAGGATGAAGAACGGAATGAAGACCGGGGCGAAGGTGAAGTAGGTCCGGCCGCTGAAGGCGTTGTCGGTCTGGCCGACGACCGAGAGGGTCGACGACGCCATGAGCAGGCCGAGGAGCATGGCGCCGGTGTCGCCCATGAAGATCTTGGCCGGGTGGAAGTTGTGGGGTAGGAAGCCGAGGCACACGCCGAGGCACAGGACCGCGACCAGCGCCCCGGAGTTGTCGATGCTGATAAACCCCGCCTTCTGCAGCTGGTGCGTGTAGACGAAGAAGGTCCCGGCCGCGATGGCGACGATGCCGGCCGCCAACCCGTCGAGGCCGTCGATGAGGTTCACGGCGTTGCACATGCCGACGACCCAGACGACGGTCATCAGGGGGGCGATCGACGGCGACAGCACCAGGGTGGTCCCGAAGAACGGGACGCGGAAGAAGAGCATCGTGATGCCCGCGAAGTACAAGACGGTGCCGGCCAGCACCTGGCCCGCCACCTTGCCGGGCGGGCTGACCTCCCGCAGATCGTCGGCCAGGCCGATGGCCACCACGATGGCGGCCGCCAGCACCACGCCGAGGGGCTCGGAGTTGGCGCGGAAGATGGCGTGGAATTGTTTCAGCTGCGACGCCACGACCATGGCCGCCAAGAAGGCGACGAACATGGCCGCCCCGCCGGTCGTGGCGGTGGGCCGGGTGTGGACCCGGCGCTCGTCTGGCATGACAATGAGCGAGAAACGCACCGCCAGCCGGCGGGCGACGAATGTCAGTCCGTACGTTCCCACCGCGGCCACCGCCAGCACGATGGCGTAGCCGCGGTAGTCACCCATGGCTCAGCTCAAAAGTCCGAGCTGAACTTGGAGCAGAGGGTAGCCACCTCGTCTTTAACTGCTGAGCGCTCAGTCTCGTTCCCGGGACTCCGGAGAACCCGGCCGATGAAGGCTGCGATGGCGGCCATTTCCTGGGTTCCCATGCCCGCGGTGGTCATGGCCGCGGTGCCGAGGCGCAGGCCGCTCGTGACGAACGGCGACCGGGGGTCGTTCGGGATGGTGTTGCGGTTGCAGGCGATGCCCGCGGCGTCGAGGGCCTCCTGGGCTTGTTTTCCGGTGAGGTCGGCGTCGAAGGGGCGGAGGTCGACGAGCAGCAGGTGGTTGTCGGTGCCGCCCGAGACTAAGCGGAAGCCTTCGGCAGCCAAGGCCTCGGCCAGCGCCGAGGCATTCGCCACCACGTTGGCCGCGTACTGCTTGAAGCTCGGTTGCATGGCCTCCCAGAAGGCCACCGCCTTGGCCGCGATCACATGATCCAACGGACCGCCCTGGAGGCCGGGGAAAATCGCCTTGTCAATCGCGGGGGCCAGCTCTTGGCGGCAGACGATGCAGCCGCCCCGGGGACCGCGAAGGGTCTTGTGGGTGGTGAAGGTGACCACGTCGGCGATGCCTACGGGGTTGGGATGGACTCCGCCCGCGATGAGGCCCGCCACGTGGGCCGCGTCGAAACAGAACAGGGCCCCCACCTCGTCGGCTATCTGGCGGATGGGCTCGGGGTCGATGATGCGGGGGTAGGCAGTGGCGCCGGCCACGATGAGCTTCGGGTGGTGGTCCCGGGCGAGTGCTCTGAGTTGCTCGAGGTCGATGCGCTCGTCACTCTGGGTGACGCCGTAGGCCACGAAGTTGTAGAGGCGGCCGCTGATATTGACGGGCGAGCCGTGGGTCAGGTGGCCGCCTTGGTCGAGGCGCATCCCGAGGACCGTGTCGCCCGGTTCGAGGAGCGCCAGGTAGACGCCGACGTTGGCATTCGCCCCGGCGTGGGGCTGGACGTTGGCGTGCTGTGGGTTGGCGCCGGGGGGCGTGAACAGCTGGACGCACCGGTCCCGGGCCAGGCGCTCCGCGTCGTCGATGACGTAGTTGCCGCCGTAGTACCGCTTGCCCGGGTAGCCCTCGGAGTACTTGTTGGTGAGCACCGATCCGGTGGCCTCACGGACCTCGCGGGAAGCGAAGTTCTCCGAGGCGATCAGCTGCAACGTGGTGCGCTGGCGCTCCTCTTCGCGCTCGATGATGGCGAACAGTTCTTCATCTCGGGCCACCAGGCGAGTCTAGGTGGTGGGGTCTGTTGGGCCGACGGCAGGTTCGAAGCGGCGGCTACTTCACGAGTCCGGCCACCAGATTGATGGTGGCCGCGATGATGACCGTGCCGAACAGGTAGGACAGCAGCGCCTGGCGGAGGGCCATCCGGCGGAATGCCTTGGTGGTCAGGTCGGTGTCGGAGACCTGGTAGGTCATGCCGATGGTGAACGACAGGTAGGCGAAGTCGAGGTAGGTGGGCTCGCCCTCGCCGTCCTTCTTGCCGTCGTCCAGGTGGAAGTCGACGCCACCGCCGTCGGTGTAATACAGCGCCGTGTAGCGCAGGGTGAAGAGGGTGTGGACCATGGCCCAGGAGATGACGATGGTCGCGATGCCGGCGCCGACCAGGACCGACTTAGCGGCACCGTGGGCATTGTTGGCCTTGACGACGGCGAGCAGCACCGCGGCCAGGGAGATCACGCAGGCGGTGAGCAGCAGGGCATCGATCGTCGGCTTGCGCGGCTCCTCGTCGATGGCGTGTCTCTTGGTTGCGACCGGGTCGAGGCGGCCGATGCGCCACCAGACGCTCGACTCCCAGACCAACAGGGCGGTGTCCCAGGCAAAAAGCGGTACTACTTGCCACGGCCCTGCGAATGCGGACGCGGCGCCGACGATGATCGCCGCGATGCCGGCCACAGCCCGTCGGAGGCTGGTGTATGTCGTCAGCTGCGAGGACGTGGGGTCAGGCACGGTCTCGATATACCCATTCGCCGATCCGGCACCGGTCGATCGCCCTGGCATCCGTGCTTCGGATGTCTGCCCTGTTTCGGATCCTCTGCCGGCTTCGGTACCTGGCGGACAGGCGATGGGAGTACGAGTCGAGGGGTGCGGCTTCAGCTTCGAGGCGGGGCGGGCCTGTTCAGAGCCGTCGGTCATCCCGGGGGACCCCGTGCCCGGTCCGACGGCGACCTCCGGTCATTCTTGGCCGCGTTCGGTGAACTTGGCGCGTGAAACTGTCGTAGAGGTGTAGCTGGCGCGGTCAGGTTCACCAAACGCGGTCAGGTTCACCAAACGCGGTCAGGTTCACCAAACGCGGTCAGGAAGCTCATCCACGTGGTGCATCGACGTATCGGGTCGCCGCCCGTGGTCGCGCCATCGGCTCGGCCGCCCCGGTAGAGGGAACAGCGCTCCGAGCAAAGTTGCGCGCACAATAAGGGCGTGTCGGCGCAGCACCAGCACCAGGTTCCTAACGAGGACTCCGGCCCCTTGAACCCCGACTTCGTGGCCGTCGGGCTCGGGGGCACCAGCATGATGTCGATGCTGTGGACGGTGGCCATGGGTCGCACCGCGGTCGGGGTGGAAATGCGCGGCGATCCCTTCCTCGGCGTCCACTGGAACCTTCGTGTCGACCTCTACCACCAGCTGGGGCTCATCGACGAGCTCATGTTCGACCGCTACGGCGAAGACGGCATCCCTCGGCGCGGCGACGGGCGGCTGTTCAAGCTGGCCGATGTCTTCTACAGCACCCAAACCGTCGCCGGTGACATCGTGGCCGACGAAGTCATCGACGGTTTCGACAGCGAGCAGCACATCGTGGGGACCATCCACCACGTCGAGTTCATCGACGATAGGTGGCGTCAGGGGCTGCCCCACCGGGTCGTCAGCCTGTTGCAGCCCCCGCCCCCACCCGATCGCCCGGACCCAAAAGCCATCCGTTCGAACGTGGCTGAGGTGCTCGACGGGCCCTCGACGTTTCAAGCGGGGGCGGCGTCGGTCCAGGTGCTGATGCGGCGCTACCTGGAGGGAATCGAGGAGCTCGACCGGCAGCGAGGCCGGCCACCCCGTTGCCGCGTTTTCAGCCGCCACCGGGTGCTCACCCCTGACGGCGACGGGTGGGTCGACGTCGGCGACGGGCGGCTCGGTATCCGCATCGAGGCGTTGCAGGAGTTCGACTACCGGGGCAAGTTCGTACGAGTCCGGGTGCCCGGCTCCGATGTCATCGACATCGGCGTCCCGGAGCTGTTCATGATCGCCGAGGGCTACCACTCGACCGACGCCCTGCGCCTCGGGTTCCACCAGCACGACGTGGAGATCGACCACCACGACGGCCGGGGGCCGCTGGTGGCCCAGGCTGATTTCCTGGCCGGCCTGATCGAGGCGCTGGTCGGACCTCGGCTGCGGCGGCGGATCTCCTCGGAGTTCGACCACCAAGGCGCCGAGTACTGGGTGCGCCAGATCGCCGTCGGCCACGAGGAGGACCCCGAAGTCGGCTGGGTTCTGGTGCAGGTGCCCGACTTCCAAACCTTCGACCCGATTGAGGCGGGCCTGGTGCCCGAAGGCACGGATCCGGACTCAGGCGAGTTTTTCGCCGCCTACCAGATCCTGTTGTACGACTTCTACCTAGAGCAGGCGTCGCAGATCCTCGAGATCCCGGAGGACGAGCTGCGCAAGGTCGAGATGGTGTACGGGCCGAAGTTGTTCAGCTTGATCGAACGAATCGGAGACGACCCCCAGGTGGCCGCCAACGGGGTGGTAGCGGGCGACTCGTTCGGCAACGGCCACTTCCTGACCAGCGGCGGCGCCGTCACCGGCATGGTCGGGCACAGCGCCCGAGTCCTCCACTACTGGCAAGACCGCGAGCGCGGTGCCGAACCCGCCTCCGCCATCTGCAGGCTGGCGGAAGGAATCAAAGAGGACACCGAGGGCTGGCTCCGGGTGAGCGCCCGGGAGTACACCGAAGCGGCTCCGATCAACTTTGGCGCCGAGCGCATCGCCCAGCTCGCCGGAGTCGCGGTGTCGGGTGCCGGTGGTGGCGAAGCATCGGGCTCTGCCACCGGCGTAGGGATCGACGTCGACGGCGCCGCGGGGGCGGGTGCCGGTGGAGCGGCGGGTGCCGACGGCGCCGCGGGGGCGGGTGCCCCGGCGCCGGGGTCGGGCAACGGCCAAGCAATGGCAGGGGCCGGGCCGGCGCCGGCGCAGCCCAACCTGGTGGAAGCCGGACGTCGGAAGCGGCATTCGCTACTGCCGCTCGACCCGTCCGACTGGCGGCGGATCTTCCTGCGCAACGGGGCGGTGCGGTCGGCACCACTCCCCGAACTGCATGCCATGCACCCGGCCCTGCGCTCCCAGCGAACCGCCGCCAAGGGAGCCCGGATCGGCGTTGCCCTGGTTATGCCAAAGTTGACGCCCGAGGCGTTGCACATCGCCACCGCGGTGCTCGACCAGCCCGGGTCCCGGGTGTGGCTCATCAGCGACGTCGGTCCTTACCTGCTTCCCGAGAAGCTGGCGCTGCGAGTGACGGGCTACTGGCGGGTGCCCGACTGCACCCAGCGCGAGCACGTCGAGAACGCGATCCGGGACCTGACCGCAGCTCACGGTGAGATTGACGTTGTCGTGGGAACCGCGGCCGAGCTCGACGTCATGCTCGGCGAGATCCGCGACCACGAAGGCCTCCGTGGACTGAGCGCCAAGACGACTCAGCAGTTCGTCGACCAGGCAACGGTGCTTCGCCTCCTCGGGGAGGGCGGCCTTCCGGTCGGCGGCGAGGTCGCCGGTTCGGCCGTTCCGCAAGGCGCGGTGAGTTGCACCCTCGATGTCATGAGCATTGCCGGCATCCCGGCGTGGTCCTCGGCCACCCGAACCGCCGACCACGCACTCGCCGACGGACTCGACGCGCGGACGATCACCCTCCCACGGGAGGAAAACGACCCCGCGGACGCGCCGGTGCGGTTGATGGGGCTGGCGGCGCTTCGCCTGCTGAAAATGCGGTCGGGGCTCTCGCAAATGACCTGGCTGCGCCGGCCCGACGGCAACGCGGTGATCACCGGGCTCAACGTTCGGGTCCCCGCCCCGGAGTTCATGGCGCTGATGAGCCAGGCACACGGCGCCGACATGTACCGGGCGTGGGCCAACGCCGCAGTCCGAGGGCTCTTCGCCCCCATTCCCCGGCTGTTCGCCGCGGGCGTGGCATTTCCCCAACTCCTTGGCGGGGGCGCTGCCGGGCTGGTGCTCGGCGTGCCCGGATTGGAGCAGGTTCAGGCCGCCTTGGGCGAGGTCATCGTGGAGACGGTGCTCCCGGTGACCGGGACGCCGGCCGGGCGGATCGGCAACCCCTATATCGTGGTTCGCCACCCCGAGACGGCCGTCGTCGACGACGCCCTCCGCCGGCTGGTCACCGAAGTACGCGTGGAGATCGGCTGACGCTCGGCTCTCGGGCTACGGCCGGGGGGTGGAGAGCGCGGACGGGTTCGGGCGGACTGACTACTCGGACGCCCGGCTGCGTTCGACCAGGTTCGCGACTTCGACCGGTGCGTCGCCGGCCGGTTGGTCCCCCGGCCCGGCGTCGAGGAGTTCGGCCACCTGGCGGGTGAGGCGGCGCAGGCGGGGCGACATCTCACGGGCCATCGCCAGGATCAGCTTGTAGGCCCCGAGGCTGCCCTGATCGAGCAGTTCCTCGAACCGCTGACGTCGGAAGCCGAACAGCGTCACCGGACTTACGGCCCGAACCGTCGCCGAGCGGGGCGCGCCGTCGAGCAGCGCCATCTCGCCGAAGCCGGCGCCGACTGCAAGCATCGTCAACCGGCGCTCGCCGCCGGAGGCCAGAGCGGCCATCACCTCAACCTGGCCCTCGAAGACGACATACCACGCGTCGCCGGCGTCGCCTTCGTGGAAGACCTCCTCGCCCGGCTGGAGCCGCTGGATCTCCATGATGTGCACGACCTCGGCGCGCTCCTCGGCGTCGAGGGCGGCGAACATCGGACTCGTCACCAGGAACCCGATGACGGCGTCGAGCGAGATGGGCTGGTCGATGACTTGTTCCACGGTAATCACCAGGGTAGTTGTCGTTGCCGGAGCGAGCCCGTGGCGTGCGTCAGCACGGCGCCGTCAATCGTCCGACAGATGGGCCAAGCAATGCACCGGCATGGGCTCGAACCCGTTGAAACCGTCGGTGCAATAGGCGTTGGTGTACGCGCCGGCGCTGAGGAACATCACCTGGTCCCCGGCAGCCAAGGTCAGCGGCAGCGAATAGCGGTGGTGCTGGTACATCACGTCCAGGCTGTCGCACGTCGGCCCGGCAAGGACCACGGGCCCCGAGGCAACATCGGGCCCGTACAGGTCGAGGATCTGGTCCGAGCCAGTGTCGGGCTCCGACAGGTCGAGTACCCGGCGCGAGCCGGGTCCCCTGGGCTCGGGCCGGGCCCGCGCCACCAGTACCCGGTACTTGATGAGTTCGCTCAGCGTCTCCGCCAGCCCCCCGAAAACCCCGGTATCGAGGTACACCCAACGCTCCTCGTCCTCGTAGCCCTTGCGAGCCACCAGCACGACCTCGCTCACTAACACGCCCGCATCGGCGGAGATGTAGCGGCCCGGCTCCACCACCAGATCGGGGATCCCCCCTGGCAGCGAGCCAAAGTGCCGCCTGACCGCTCCTCGGATGGCGTCGGCGTAGGCCTCGATGCTCGGGTTGTCCCCCAAGTACTGGGCCGGGAAGCCGCCCCCCAGGTTGACCATGCGCAGCTCGATCCCCTTCTGGGCCACGGCCGCGAACACCGCCGCCGCCTGGGCCACCGCCGCGTCCCACTGCGCCGGGTCGCGCTGCTGGGAGCCCACATGGAAGCTGACCCCGCACGGATCGAGGCCCAAGTCGGCGGCGGCGACCAGTAGGTCAGCGGCCATGTCCGGCTGGCACCCGAACTTGTTGCTGAGCGGCCAGTCCGCCCCCGAACCCGAGGTAAGCAGCCGGCAGAAGACCGACGACCCAGGGGCTGCGGCAGCCAGTTTTTCCAGCTCCATCAAGGAGTCAAAGGCGAATAGCCGCACCCCCGCTTGGTAGCCGTAGGCAATGTCGGCCGCCTTCTTGATGGTGTTCCCGTAGGAGATCCTTTCCGGCGCCACGCCGCAGCGCAGGCACAGGTCGATCTCGGCCGGGCTGGCGACATCGAACGACGAGCCGAGGGCAGCCAGGACCTCCGCCACCGCCATCTCCGGGTTGGCCTTCAGGGCGTAGTAGATCGTCGTCTCGGGCAGCGTCTCGGCCAGCAGGCGGTAGCGCTCCACGACCACCTCCAGCGCCATGATGAGGCAGGGAGTCTCAGGTCTGCGCTCCGCGATGAACCGCTCGATCCGTGGCTGCACAGCGGGCGCGCTGAGGGCGTCGTCGGTTGGCGGCACAGCACTCCCCTCTCGTGTGACCCATCCCACACTACGGAACCTGCCGCCTCGATTGGCGGGGAAATACCCTCATTGCCTGATGTCAGCACCTGGCTCCGGCGCCCTGCCTCCCCCGGCCTATGTGATCCTCGACTCGGGGAGGCCCGCCGAGCGGGCGGTACCTGTCCCCCTGCGCCTTGTGATCGGGCGGGAACCGACCAGTGCCGACCCCGACCAACAGCTCCGCCTCCAGGACCCTTCGGTGTCCCGCCACCACGCCGAGATCCGCCTTGACCTCGGCCGAGGGGCTGCCGTCATTGTCGACACCAGCACCAACGGCACCTGGCTCAACGGGGTCCGGATCGAGCGGGCGGTGCCCATCCCGTTGGAGGATGGTGACGTAGTGGGCATCGGATCCTCACAGCTGCTGTTCCGCTCGAACATGCCCCGCCGGGCGGCAGGCGAGTCCGAGGCCCAGGACCACCGGGAGACGGTTCTCCGGCTGGCGCCCACGACCATGGCGCTGGTCGTCGGCGACGTTGTCGGGTACAGCACCATCGCCCAGGTGACCCCGGGCGTGGTGCTGGTCCAGGCCATGGACCGACTCTTCGGTGCCCTCCGCATCAAGCTGCGAGCCCGGCGGGGCACCCTCGCCGACATGCCAGGTGACGCCTTCTTCGCCTTCTGGGACCTGGAGGCCCGAGCTGGGACGGCCGAGAACGCGGTGGGCTTCGCGTTGGAGGCGGCTACCACCGTGGTTCAGTTGGCGCCGACGCTCGGGCTCCAGGCCCCGGACGGGACGCCGGTCGCCATGGGCTGGGCGATCGTGGTGGGCGAGGTGGCCGTGAGCCCACTTGGCGCGTCGATCCTTGGCGATGCCACCAACCTGGCGTTCCGGTTGTCCGGCGTTGCCGGCCGTGAAGGTCGGCCGACGGTCCTGGCCACCGCCGCTGTCCGCGACCTGCTCGCACCTGCCGGGACCTTCGCCTTCGGCTCACCATTCGAGGTGACGGTCAAGGGCAGGGTGGGTGCCGAAGTCGTCTGCGGCGTGACGGCTTCGTAGCGCCCGCGGCCGTTGCCGGCGGGCGCGGGCGCGGCCGCTCGTTCTGACGGCTGGCTTGCACCATCGGAGGCCACGGCCGGTGTTGGCTACCGTGCGGGCGTGTCGTTCACGGGCCGCATACTGGTGATCGGGCTCGGCAGCGTCAGCCGCTGCCTGCTGCCGATGATGTTCGACCAGCTTCCGGCGGCGCCCGCCCAGTACACGGTCATCGACTTCGCAGACGTTGCCGACGAGGCCCGCAGGGTCGTCGAGCGGGGGGCCAGCTTCGTGGCCGCCAAGGTCACCAAGGACAACTACGCGCACCTGCTCGGTTGCTACGCCGGCCCTGGCGACCTAATAGTCGACCTGGCCTGGAACATTGGCACCGCCGACTTGCTCGACTGGTGCCGCCATCAAGGTGTCCTTTACGTCAACGCGTCCCTCGAGGTCTGGGATCCCTACGGCGGCGCCCTCTCCATGCCACCGACCGAGCGGACCCTGTATGCCCGCCACATGGCGCTGCGGGACATGATCACCCGGTGGGGCGACAACGGGGGACCGACAGCGGTCATCGACCACGGCGCCAACCCGGGCTTGGTGTCCCACTTCGTGAAGGCGGGACTGGCCGACATCGCCGACCGGTGGTTGGAGCCCAACGCGGCGCCGATCGGTCCCGCACGCGAGGCGGTGGCCGTGGCCCGCGCCGGCGGCGACTGGGCCGAGTTGTCCCGCTCCCTCGGGGTGACCGTCATCCACATCTCCGAGCGGGATACCCAGATCAGCACCGCCCCCAAACGCGAAAACGAGTTCGTCAACACGTGGTCCGTGGAAGGCTTCTTCGAAGAGGGGACGGCGCCCGCCGAGATGGGCTGGGGCACCCACGAGAAATCCCTCCCGCCCGGCGCCCATGTCCACGAGAGGGGTCCCAGCAACCAGATTTGCCTGTCCCACCCCGGGTGTCGGACCTGGGTACGTTCCTGGGTGCCCATGGGCTCGATCGTGGGAATGGTCATCCGCCACGGCGAGGCATTCTCGATCTCAGAGGCGTTGACGGTGTGGCGCGACGGCATCGCCGAATACCGCCCCACTGTGCATTACGCCTATTGCCCCTGCGACGCCGCCATTGCCAGCCTCCATGAGCTTCACATGCGCAATGACGGCTTGCAGCCAGCGCAGCGGATCATGAACGACGACATCATCGACGGGCGCGACGAGCTGGGGTGCCTACTAATGGGCCATCCCTTTACCAGCTGGTGGATCGGGTCGCTGCTCGATATCCATGAGGCTCGAACGCTGGTGCCCCACCAGAATGCGACGACGCTCCAAGTGGCAGCGGGCCTCCTCGGTGCTGTCGAATGGATGCTGGACAACCGAGCCGAGGGGGTTCGCCTCCCCGACGACCTGCCCTACGACCGTATTCTGGCGTTGACTCGGCCATATCTGGGGCCATTCCTATCTGTACCGACGGATTGGACACCGTTGCAGGATTGGGATGACCTTTTCGGCGATTACGGGCGGCCGAAGCCAGCCGAATCGGACCGCTGGCAGTTCTCGAGTTTCCTTGTCCGAGGGCCCTGAGCGCAGGACGGGCCGTGCCCGCACGCCCGGTCGGTCCGACCGCAGAGGGAAAAAAGAACCTGGCCCTCTTTTCCATCCTGAGTTGGAGCCGCACGACGCCCTACGCTTCAGCGGTGATCCAGCGACAGCTACGCGAGCTCGGCCATACGCGAACCGCAGTCGGCATGACCGAGTCCACGTTCGACGCCCAGGCCAGGGGCTGACGGGTGCGCAAACTCATCTGGACGATGGGAATGTCGCTCGACGGCTACATGGAAGGGCCGAACCGCGAAATCGACTGGCACATGGTCGACGACGAGCTCTTCGGCCACATGGTCAGATGGCTGGGCGACGCCGGTGGTTTCCTCGAAGGGCGGGTCACCTATGAGCTGATGGCGGCGTACTGGCCGACCGCCGGCCAGGACCCGTCCGCCACGCCGATGGTCGTCGAGTTCGCGCGGATCTGGCGGGACATGCCGAAGGTTGTCTACTCGCGCACCTTGGAGCGGGCCGACTGGAACGCCACGGTCGTCCACGACGTCGTACCCGCCGAGGTGCTCGCCCTCAAGGCACAGCCTGGCGGCGACCTCGTCGTCGGCGGCTCCGACCTGGGCGCAGAGTTCGCCCACCACGACCTGATCGATGAGTACCGGCTGTACGTGCACCCCATCGTGATCGGGCGGGGCACGCCGATGCTCCGGCCGACGGATGCCAAGGTCCCCTTGCGACTGATCGAGACCCACACCTTCGGGAACGGCGTGGTCATGCTGCGCTACGAGCGGCGACCGATGGAACCCACCGGCGGGTGATCCTTCCGGGCCCGTCTCTGCGCCGCGGCGGCGCAGATGGGTCACGCCAGTAGCGGCATAAGGAGAGGTAGAGAGCGACATCGCCGCGGTGTCGCGCCGGGGAGGCGACATGTCGAGGACTCGCGTTCAACGTTCCCTGCTGGGGGCCGCGCTCATGGTGACCGCCCTCGTTGGCTGCTCCAAGTCCTCTAAGCGACTCGGCGACCAGCCGGAACTGGTCGCCGCGGTGAAGGCCTACCTGGCTGCGGAGTCCATGGGATTCGCGTCCGGCAACCCGGCGCTGGCGGCGTCACTCGCCAGCGGAGATGCGGCGACCGAGAACCAGGTCGCCGCCGCCGCCCTCCAGAGCCAGATGGAGCACGGCGACCCGACGAACTATGCCTATTCGGTGGTCGCAGTCACGGCCTTCCCCCTCGATGGCGGCGCCACCAACTTCATCTCGGAGGACACGACGCGAGACGACTCCGACGGCGGCATCGGCCGGTACCTCGATTTGTTCCAGCGACCGGGCCCCTCGGGCACGTGGCGAGTTTTTGCCGGCGTGGGATTGAACGCCAACATCGACGCGCCCACGCTCCGGCTCACGGCCGGAGGCGCCCACCTGCTGACCGCGGCCGAGGCGCAAGCGGTCGGCGCCGATCCCCAAGCGATCGCCAGCCGATACGTCAGCGCCATGAATGCCGGTGTTGACACGGGCCAGTTGGAATCTGGGACTTTCGCGCCCAGCGCCTCCACGACCGGAGTCGTCGATTCCGAGCTCACCTTCAAGGAAATCTATGACCTCGATGGCAGTGGGACACTCACCTGGACGGCGCGCCCCGGGGGCGACGATGTGCAGTTGGCCAATGGCGTTTTGGTCTTTTGCTCCGCCCAAGAGGTGAAAACGATCAACCGGGCTACCTACGGCAACACCAACTATTTCGTGACCCAGGATGCTCAGGAGCGCTCGTTTGGCGGCTTGCTGGCGCCGGGCAACTACGCCAGCATCACCGAAACAATGCTGGTGAGCTTGGCCGTCGTGGTGCCCCGATCGGGGCTGCCCGATGTGGTTGGCATGGATGAATCGACCACGTCGGTGACCGACACGCTTGCCCGCTAGGCGGCGCCGCGTCGAACCGGCCCTCGGGCATCAGAGTTCTGCCAGCACCAGCTCCCAGGGCAGGCGGCCGAGCCGCAGCAACCGGGGCTCGGCACCGGTGCAGTCCACGACGGTCGACGGGCTGCCGGCGCAGGTGCCGGCGTCAAGGACGATCTCCACCCGCGTGCCCAGCTGTTCCAGAACCCCGGCCGCGGTGCTGGCCGGGGCTTCGCCGTGGCGGTTGGCGCTGGTGGTGGCGATGGGACCGACGAGGCGGCACAGGGCCCGGGGTACGGGGTGATCAGGGCACCGAAGACCGATGGTCTCATCGTCGCTGCCGAGATCGGCGTTCAGATCGGGCCGACGGGGCAGGACGACCGTCAGCGCGCCGGGCCAGAACCGGGCCAGGAGACGCTCCGCCGCGGGCGGGACCATGGTCGCCACCGACAACGCCTGCTCCACGTCGGCCACCAGGACCGGCAGCTCGAAGGTCCGGGGGCGGCCCTTGGCCTTGAAGAGACGGTCCGTCGCCCCGGCCCGAAAGGGGTCGGCGGCCACCCCGTACACGGTGTCGGTCGGCACGCCGGCGATGCCCCCGGCTCGCAACACCGCAGCAGCTGCTTCGATCGCCGCTGTGGGAGGCGGGTCACCGTGGGCATCGACGATGGTCACCGGGCCGACGTTACGCGCCAGGCGAGATACCTCCGACGCCGACGGAGCCGTCACCTCGGACTGCGGGAGGCACGACTTTGGTGGCGGCGGAGGGGGCGAATACGTCGGTGATGGTCGGCGACGGTTCGCGGGCCGCTTAGCATCATCCCGATGCCGGCGGCCACAACGGCGAGGCTGCCGGGGCGGGCGGGCGCTGCCGCCCTCGGCCGGCCTCCGCAAGGTGGTTGGCACTTCGCCGAATGGTTCTGCGAGTTGGCAGGCACAGCCGTCTTGATGCTCGGCGGCCTCTCCGCGATATGCCTTGATTTCGGCCCGGGCAGTTCGTTGGCCTCGGTCATTCCCAGCCACTCGGCGAGGCTGTTGATCACCGGTTTGCTGTTCTCGGGCACCGGTTCGCTCGTCGCCGTCAGCCCGCTCGGCCGAAGCTCGGGCGCCCACCTGAACCCTGCGGTCACCGTCGCCTTCTGGTGGCGGGGCCATGTCCACCACCACGACCTGGCCGGCTACATCGGCGCCCAGGTCGCGGGCGCGTTGGTGGGCACGGCCCTTGTGCGCTGGTTGTGGGGCGCCACCGCCACGGCGATCAACCTCGGCGTCACCGAGCCCGGCCATGGCGTCTCTCCGACTGCGGCGGCGGGGATTGAGGCTGTCATGACCGCCATCCTCGTTCTGTCGATCTTTGTGATGGTCTCCTCCGAGAAATCGGCCCATTGGACGCCGCTGGTCGTATGGATCGTGGTCGCCGTCTTGGTATGGCAAGGAGCGCCGTTGACCGGGTCGGCGCTTAACCCGGCACGGAGCTTCGCCCCGGCGCTGCTACGCCCGGACACCGCCAACCTGTGGGTCTATGTCGTGGGCCCCCTCGCGGGAGCCCTGTTGGCGGTCGCCGTGTTCGCGGTCGTCCCTGGGTTGGAAACCCGCACCTCGAAGCTGTTCCACGACCCGAAGTACCCAACCACGATGGCGACCACCTTGGTGGTGGCACCCGCCACCTGACGCTGCGGGGGGCTACACCGCCGGGGACGGGGTCAACTGGCCGGAGGCGGGTTCTCGCCCGTCGCGGCCACGCATGGTCCGCACGCCGATGAGAAGGATCACCCCGGCCACGAGAAGGCCGGCGAAGACCGCGGCCAGGTCGCGCGGCCAGTGGGAGCCGGTAGCCGGCAGCGGCGAGAACTGGACCCCCAGACCAAAGACATCCTGGGTCTGGGTGTTGACGTTGCCCAAACGGGTGTCCGCCCAGCCGAAGAAGGAATACTGGTTGGCCGAGGCGACGCCCGGCGGCTGGCGCACGTCGGAGTTGGCACTCACCCCGATGGAGAAGTCGATGGGCTGATCCGTGACCTTGACGTTCTTGGCCCAGGTGACGCCGGCGTCGTTGGTATAGGTGTAGTAGACGTCGGGAGCGAAGCCGTGCTGACCACGGAAGTCGTACCAGGCGACGTCGACCCGGCCGTTGGGAGCGACGCTCATCTCAGGCAAGAAGTGAAGGAATTGTTGGCTGAGGTCGTCATCGTTGAGCGGCACCGGACTGCTCCAGGAGACGCCGCCATCAGTCGACCGCTGGAACAGGATATCCGCGGGGACCGCCGAGCCGTCGGGCCAGGCTGCGACCACCGTCAGGAAGGTGCCCTGGGGCCCGCCGAGGGGAACCCACCGGATGGCGGTTTCCAGCACCGGGCCCATTGGGGTGTGCACGATGGGCCCCGTCGTGGAGACGGTCCACGTCTTGCCCTGATCGGTCGAGCGAGCCGTCAAGACGGGCATGGACGCCCGTGGCCCGGGGATCGTCACACCCGAGGCCGTTCTCGGCCCCGAAACCACCTCTACCTCGCCCTTGGAGCTCACCGCCAGGAAGGGGGCACTCATGAGCAACTTGTAGCTGACACCGTTGATCGTCTGTGTTACGTGGGAGAACTGGTTGATGTTCACCGGCGTACCGAAGGTCTGGCCTCCGTCGGTGGAAACCGCGACCATGGTGAAGCTGTTGGCGTTCGGTGTCCCCGGTTTGGCCATGGGATAACTGCGGCCGTAGCCGACGTACACCACGTCCTTGGGGCCGCTGGTGTTGACCGCGACCGATGTCACCGGGGAGTTGAAGGTGACATTGGCGCCGAGCATGCCTCGGGCGTTGTCGACCACGGTGGTCGACCACGTCGTGCCCAGGTCCGTCGAGCGCGCCAGCAGCACGCTGTAGTCGGCGCTCCTGCTGTCACCCCCGTCGGTCGCCCCATACCCGCCGAGCGCGTAGTACAGGGTGTGGTTGCGACCCCACGCCAAGGGGGCCACGATCACACCACCGAAGGTGTTGGTGCAGTCGGGGTAGGACTTGAGCGCCGGGAGATTCGGAAGGATCGTCCATGTCTTTCCGGCGTCGACCGACCGGGACAGGTAGCACACGTTGGTCCGCAACTCGGCCATAGCGGCCACGATGACCCGCGGGTTCTGCGGATCGGCCAGCATGTAGGGGCTGCTGAAGGTCCGTGACGGGACGGGATCGTCCTTGGTCATCTGCACCGCCGCCGTCCTGCCGGTGATTTTGGTGGTGCCCGTGGCTCCGGCCACCGCCGGCATCGCCGCTCCCATCATCGATGCCGCGGCCAGCACGATCCACGGCCGGATCCCCCTACGTGCCATCTCTACCTGTCCTCCGATCGAACTACGACATAGAGGGCGCGCTCGTTCAGCGGACGCGAACCTCGCTCTTTGGTGCCTGTCGGTCACGCCTGCGACCTGCGCCGCAAGCGTGAACCCGTCAACCGTTGACTGCTTCGCCCTCTGGACGGCGGCGCCGGGAGGCGCTCGCCACGAAAATGCCGCCCGCCGCCAGGAACAGGCTGGCACCGGCCACGCCCAGGGCAATGAGTACGAGCGTCCCAAACCCGCCGCTGTTCGAACTCTGGCTCAGTGTGGCCAGCGGTGCGGGCGAGGCGGGCGCGGCCGACGTCGAACCTACTTGGATGAGTACTCGAGCAGGTGTTCCATTGGCCGCCCCGTTGTTGAGACCGTTGGCCGTGGTCGCCGATTCCGTCGCCACCAACACGTGGGGACCGTTGGACAGGTCGGCGGGCAGGGAGATGGACTGGACGAAGTCGCCCGAGTTGGGCG
>JBOGGN010000452.1:0-27583 GCA_050744165.1 Acidimicrobiales bacterium
GAGTACGACAAGTCCCGGCGGGAGGGCTTCATCGCCATCAACCTGCGGGAGGGCGACGAGCTGGTCGGCGTCATCCAGACCTCGGGTGACGACGACATCTTCATGGTGTCCCGCCAGGGCGTCACCATCCGCTTCAGCGAGAACGACGTGCGCCCCATGGGCCGGGGGACGGCGGGGGTCCGGGGCATGGGGCTTCGCCCCGGCGACGAGGTGGTCTCGGTCGACCTGGCCCGGGACGACACCGCCATTCTGATCGTCACCGATGGCGGCTTCGGCAAGCGCACCCAGCTGCAGCACTTCCACCGCCAGACGCGGGGTGGTCAAGGCGTCCGCGGCATCAAGATCACGGCGCAGCGGGGCAAGGTCGTAGCCGCCTTTATGGTTGGCTTGGAAGATGAGATCCTGGTGATCTCATCGTCAGGAGTGATGGCCCGCATGCCTGTCCGCCAGATTTCCAGCCAAGGCCGCGACGCCACCGGGGTGCGCGTCGTCAGCCTGGCCCAAGGCCAGCTCGTCACCTCGGTGGCGCCGGTCCTGGCCGAGGAGACGCCATAGTGCCGCCAGGCCCCCAACCAGCGGTGGAAGGGGGGGGCAGCCCGGCCGCGGGCGCGCCGCCGCCGACGGACACGGCGCGAACCCTCGAGGGCGGCAATGGCAGCCGGGGCGCCCACTACGCCGCGGCTCCGCCGGCGGCGCGCACCCGAGTCGACCCGACCGCGGCGGTGCCGGGAGCCCGCGTGGCGCCGACCCCGGTCCCTGCGGGAGGCGCCGGTGGGAACGGAACGGTCGCTGGAGGTACCGGGCTTGTGGCTCCCGGAGGCGTGCCCACGATGGGGATGCCCCCGACGGGGCGGACGGTGGCCTACGCCGGCGGGGCACATGCGGCGCCCACCACCCAGCTGCCAGTGGGCCCCGCCCGGCGGGTGGCTCCGGGCCCAGAGGAGGCCCGGCTGGAGCGCGACCGGGACCGCGGGCCGCGAGTCGTGCAGGCGCGTCGGACCAGGCGAGTGGTGCGCCGGATCGACGTGTGGACCGTGCTCAAGATGTCGGTGCTCTTCTACTTCTGCGTGTTCATGGTGTTCGTCGTGGCCGGTGTGGTGCTGTGGAACATCGGCGGCTACTTCAACGTCATCACGAGCATCGAGAAGTTCATCCGATCGCTCTTCGACCTGAAGTCCTTCACCTTCAACTCCTCGGTGATGCTGGAGGGGACGGTGGGCGGCGGGCTCATGCTCGTTTTCCTCGGGACCGTGGGCAATGTGTTGGCCGCCTTGATCTACAACCTGATCGCCGACGTGGTCGGAGGTGTGCAGTTCGTCGTGCTGGAGGAGGCTCTGGCGCCTGACGACCTCTACGAGTAGTCCACGGTATTGCCTCGAACCCGGCGCGGCGGGGACGGTAGGCTGCCCAGGCCGGGTCCCCCGACCGTGAGGGCGTGACACGGGGCTATAGCTCAGCTGGTTAGAGCGCAGCACTGATAATGCTGAGGTCGATGGTTCGAGTCCATCTAGCCCCACTGGACTGGACGTCCTTGTCGGCGGGGCCGACTTGTTGGCCGGGTTCGGCTTGCCTCTCCCGGCGTCGAGGGGACGGGCCTCCGCGGCCCGCCGAGGTCGCAGGCGCTGTTGGTGGGGAATTCGAGCCGGGGTTGGTCGCGCTGGCACTCGTAGCAGCGGTGCTCGCCCGGTAGCCGGATCTGCAGCGTCCCCCCAGGGGTCAGGTCCCACCGCCCGATCTTTCCTTCTACAAGCCCGAGCGGCACATGAGACTGCCGTGCAGGTGCGCTCGTGAACCGGCGAGATCCCGATGACCATCCCGAAAAACGGCGTCTCCCGCCTGCCCTCAAGGCGCTGGCCGGTGAAGATGTCGGACGCCAGGTGGGTGACCGCCCATATGGCTGGGGCAAGCGGATACCCAGCCACGACGAGCTCGGCGTGCTCGACCCGTTCGATCAGGCCGATGGTGTATACCAACCCCGGCGCCGCGGCCGAGCCACCGACGGGCATCAGGGCGAAACCCCGATCAGAGATCTGTTGGTGAACGTCGGCGAGCACATCCTTGTAGGTGCCGCGGTCGCAGATGACACACGTGGTGTCCGTGCAGCGATGGAAGGCGTTCGTGCAGGAGGCCATTTCCGCGGCCCCGAATCAGTACCGCTTACCGTTCAAACGTACGTTCGATGCGGCAAGCGGCTTCGTTTGGCGTGGGTTGGCGAGGAAGCGGGTTGGCTAAGTAATCTCCAGGTTTCGGTGCCGGCCGCCGAGCGGAGCCCGACTACGTTCCCTCCCGACCCGCTGCCATGCCGCGCCCTAGGACCACAACGACGACCACCGAGTCGCCGCAGCCCCGGCCATCAAGAACGAAGCCTTAGCCGGCTTCTTGCGACACGGGGTCGCCTAGGTTGACGACCTATCGTTGCCGCCAGTGACCCCAGTCGTCGACCTTCTCGAATGGCTGCGCGAGCAGTGTGAAGATTTCGTCCTTCTCCCAGCGGGGGTCTACGTCGAGCACGGTGATCACCCGTGGCCGCTGATCGCGCACACCCCGCAAGAGTTGACTGCTAGCCTCGATTCCGGCGGCCACCTGGTTTCGCTCCCCAAGGAGTCCGCAGCGCTAGCGAACGTCATCGAGGTCGCACTGATCGACTTCCTGTTGGACCGCCTCCGCCACGTTGACGGCGCAACCGGGCGACGAGGTGAGGAACGCAGCTATCCGGACCTGGAGATCGGCGGCGGGGCCTTCGGCGGGGCCTTTCACGCGGTCGACATCAAGATGGCTCGCCTCAACAAGAACGGCTACCAGACCCAGTCCCGCTGCACCCTGTACACTGGCAATACGTATTTCAAGTGGCCGACCATTCGCTGGCCGGGCATGTTCCGCTCCTTCGAGAACTATGCGTCACACCTGGACATCATCGGTGTCTATCGCCTCGACATCGGTTACCGGGGCCGGGTCCGCGATCTCGAACTGATAGTCCACGAACCCTGGCGTATCGCCTCCAAGGATCGCTCCAGCACCACCCGCGAGTACATCGGCGCGGTCATCGACGTGGCGGCGCTTCGGGACGGACAGGGCGCTTTCGAGAATGAGGCCGCCTTCTACAGGTACTGGCGGGCCTACCCGTTCCGGGTCCCCAAGGCGGTTGAGCGCCAACTCCAGAAGGCGTTACGGGAACAGAGCGGGTAGATGTCGCAGGGGGGTTCCTAGTATCGTACCTATGTTCGATCTATGGTCCCTCCTTCCGGTCGAAGAACCTGCCAAGATCAACCGGATGACCGTCCGCGGCGTCGCCATCTCTCTGTTTTCAGGGGCTGGAGGGCTCGACCTCGGCGTCGAGGCCGCTGGCTTTCGTACCGCAGCTGCTGTCGAGTTCAACGACGACGCGGCCGACTCGATGGAGAAGAACTTTTCGGGGCTCGAGAGCCCTGTTATCCGCAAGTCGATCCTCGATCTGTCGACCAAGGAGTTGCTGCGAGCGGCCGGGTTGAAAGCTCGAGAGCGCCCGGAGTTGCTGATCGGTGGCCCTCCGTGCACCCCCTTCTCCAAGTCCGGCTTCTGGCTGGATTGGAAACGGGCAGGGCTGGATTCGGACTCCAGCCTGCTGCAGGAGTACACCCGAGTCTTGGCCGACGCCCGGCCGCGAGCCTTCATCCTCGAGAACGTCTACGCACTGACCTACCAGAACAAGGCCAGTCGGCCGGCGTTCCGACGGCTCCTGGAGGAGATCGACGATGCTGGATACCACTGCCGCTGGGCCGTCCTCAACGCGGCCGACTATGGCGTTCCTCAGGCCCGGCCTCGGCTCTTCGTCGTGGGCACTCCGAAAGGGACACGTTTGCCCGAGCTTCCGCGTCCCACACACGGTGGGCGGTGGGAACGGAGGGCCACCGGCATCAGCGAACAGACTCACGTCACCGCAGGTCAGGCGCTCGCAGGCCTCATCACGTTCCCAGAATCGGAAGAGGTGGTCAGGGGGTCCTGGGGGCACCTACTCCCCGGCATCCCCCCCGGAGAGAACTACCTCTTCTACACGGCCGAGCGTGGCCATCCCAAGCCCTTGTTCGAGTGGCGCAGCCGCTACTGGTCCTTCTTGCTCAAGCTTTCTCCCGACCGGCCGTCACCCACCATTCAGGCACAGCCCGGTCCCAACGTCGGCCCCTTCCACTGGGACAACCGTCGGTTGAGGATCCCGGAGCTTCGGAGGCTGTTTACCTTCCCTGACGATTTCGAGTTCGTAGGCCGGCGCAACTCAGTACAGGCGCAGATCGGCAATGCCGTGCCACCGCTCCTCGCCCGACAGGTTGCGGAGTGCGTTGCCCAGGCCGTCCGCTAGACATGCCCGAGCGCTGGCGCAGGCCGTTCGCGTCTAGCCCCGAAGTCCGCGAGCGGATGAGGGCGGTAGCCCGACACGACACCACGCCGGAATTGAACCTACGTCGGGCCCTCCATCGGCTCGGTTTGCGCTACTACGTGCATCGCCGACCACTACCGCAGCTGGCTCGCCAGGCTGACATCGTATTTCCTAATGCGAAGATCGCGGTGTTCGTGGACGGATGCTTCTGGCACGGTTGCCCGGAGCACGGCCAGCGAGTTCACCGGATTAATGAGTGGTATTGGCCAACGAAGATCGAGTGCAATAAGGCCAGGGATCTTGATACGGACGCCCAGTTGACGGCGGCCGGATGGGAGGCGATTCGAGTGTGGGAGCATGAAGACGCTGCCACGGCCGCAGAGTCAATCGACCACGCTGTCAAGTACCGGACACGTACGGCCCGCTCCCCTGGCATTGCAACTAAATAGGAGGCGCTCTCGGCATTCTACAGGACGAGCAGGTCGGAAGATTCGTCGCAGATTTCGTGATTGGCCTGCAAACTGCACACGCTCGACATCTCGTTGTTTGCGGACGGAGTCGTGTCTATCGGGCAGGCATCGGACCATTCAGCGAGGCCGGCGCTGTCGAGTTGGTTAGGGCCGAACTGGTTGCAATGAACCCAGACAGATACGGGAGTCACGACGCTAGCATTCGCTCATGGCGAACTCAGGTCGGTAAGGACGTCGGCCGGGACGCCTCGACCTGCATCACTAAGGCGGCGATGACTTCATCCGTTGGCGTCCCACAAAAAGCGGCCCTTAAAACGAAGAGTCGCCCGCGGGCTGTAGTAATAGCTGCCCAACTATCGCAGCCGCCTAGTCGAGGCCATCCCAGTCCGCTCGTCGGTCGTGATCCGGCGCTCGAGGGATACCGAGCGCAACCGTCCGGCCGGTATATCGGATAGAACCGCTACGGCGAGGTTCTACAACTTGTAACGTCCATGCCCATCCCACATGATGTCACCTCGCGCCTTCCGGCTCTGCAGCACGTTGCGAACATTACGCCTCCAACGCTCGCCAGTCGACTTCGGTGAATCCGGTTCCCAATCTTCCTCGTCCATAGGCGCGTGACACTCGACGATGGCATAAATGCGCCTCAACTCTACCCATTCGTGTCGCGGCATGTAGTTCACCATAGCGGACCAGATGTCGTCAGAGTGCAGCACCCCTCGCCTCCCGAGTCAGCACATTGCGCCGGCGGCCAAGCGGAGAGATCGACAACCGGCGCCACTGACGGTCAACCATAGGCGACGCGCTGCTGAAGGCTGGGGATCGGAACCCAGGGGCCCCCGGACAGACCCAGCGGGGCGACACGCCGGCAGCCGAACTGGGTCGGCTCATTACACCTCCGTCGGCGTATTCATTGCACATCCGGGTGGTTCGCTAGTGTTCGCTCGGTCCCGAAACACGACTTGACCAGCCACTTTGTGTTCAGTCGAGTGCGGGCTTGTCCGGCCAGATAGCGCTGATAATGCTGAGGTCGATGGTTCGAGTCCATTTAGCCCACTGGACAGGACGCCGACAACAACGTCCTCGAACCGACAAGTCGGCACTGGGGCACCCCGACCGGCTGCATGCAGGACATCGGGATTTGGGTCGTGTTCCTGACCATCCCGACCGACAACAACGTGGGTGTCGGGAATACGGTAACGGGCAGCGGGCTCGACGGGATCCAGCTGTCGAGGTTCAGTACGACCAACACGGTCAGCGCCAACACCGTCGCTGGCAACGGCTTCGGTCAGGTTCGTCACGGCCCCAGGGACGGCAACGGCATCGTCGTGCACGGCAACAACAGGGTCGTGCGGCTGAACACCGTCGGCAACAGCGCGGCCAACGGCATCGCCAGCTTCGGCGGGTCCGGAAATAGCTCCTCTGGCGACACCGCCGTTGGCAGCGGGACGGGCATCAACTCGTCGGGCACCACCTTCGACCTCGACGACACGACCCCCGGCTGCGGGACCGACGTGTGGCACAGCAACGTCATTGTCACGTCCAACCAGCCGTGCGTCACCGGCTGACGAGGAGCCGGGTGACGGGAGCGGGCTGACCGCGAGCCCGGCTGACGGCATGTAGTCAGTGGTGCCGGCCTCGGATCCGATGCCGCGCCTGGCAACGCCCGAGCCCAAGGTGGGAAAGGATCCGAGCCCGGGTGATCCCACGACGCCACCAACGGCGAACGGGTAGCGATTCGTCGGAAACGGACCAAGGAGAAGCAATGAAGTCCGATGCGCAGTATGGGATCGTGGGCGGCGGTATCGCCGGGATGTCGCTGGCGAGCTCGCTCGCTCGTGACGGGCACCGGGTCACAGTGCTCGAAGCCTCGCGCTAGTACGAGGACCGGGTTCGGGGCGAGGAAATGCCCGTGTGGCGTCGCCGAGGCCAAGGAGTTCGGCGTCCTGCAACCGATGCTCGACGCCGACGCCCGCGTCACCGAGACCTGGGTCCACTACGACGCCCTGGTCCCCGCCGAGGTGTCGCTCGCCAGCCCATCCCGGCCGGCGCCCTGCTGCCGGGGATCCCCGGCTCGCTCAACCTTCGCCACCCTGAGGCGTGTGCCGCCCTCGCCAAGCAGGCGGCGAGCGAGGGCACCCAGGTGCTCCAGGGCGTCGCCGATGTCACGGTGACGCCCGGGCGTGTCTTACAGGTCAGTGCCACCGGGCCAGGCGGACAGCAGGTCGAGTTCCGGCCGCGCTTGGTCATCGGGGCTGACGGTCGCCACTCCACGGTGCGCCGCCAGAGCGGGATCACCCTTCTGCGCCACGAGGCGACGCACATGATCGCTGGTGTTCTCGTCGACGGCCTGGCCGACCTCGACCTCCAGCACGACTGGCTGGCGACCAGCGACGACCTGTTCATGGCCAGCTTCCGCCAACGCCACGGCCAGGTACGGCTCTACCTGGTCACCGGCATGGCGGAGAAGTCTCGCTTTGCTGGCCACGGCGGTCTCGCCGAGTTCATGCGCAGCGCCAACTTTGGCTGCCTTCCCTTCGGCGAGCGCCTGGCCACGGCAAACCCCATCGGCCCGCTGGCCACCTATCCGGGTGACGACACCGTGGCGGCCAGGCCGTTTGTCGATGGCGTGGTGCTGATCGGTGACGCCGCTGGCCACAACAGCCCGATCACCGGCCAAGGCCTCTCAATCGCCCTTCGTGACGCCCGGTCCATCCGCGACGCCATCCGCTCCGGCGACGATCTGACGGCCGCCTTCGCCTCCTACGCCGAGGAACGGTTGGAGCGCCTGCGCCGGCTCCGCACCAATGCCATCGTCACGGCCGCCATGGCGGCCGACGATTGCGACAACAGCATCGCCCGGCGTGCCAAGTTCTTCGAGTTGCTGCAAACGGACCCGATGACGTTCGCCATGCTCGTGACCATGTTCACCGGTCCGGAGACGGCGCCTCCCGAAGCATACGACGACCGCCTGCTCGAGACGATCGTCGCCGCATGATTCTACATGCGGTTGATCTGGCAACACGCGATTCACGCATGGCTATCCGGATAGCTCGCAATAGTCCGCAGAATAGCTAACTCGACCCGTTTTAACTAGTCACGGCCAGCGGCTCCGTCCGAAAAATCGGACCAAATGCGACAGTGGTAGGCCGTTCAAGAAACGAAGTTTGATTCGGGGGTTGTAGTCAGTAGCTTCCTTTTCGGGCACCAGGTGAATCCAAGGAGGGAGCATGCAGTACGGAGCAAAAGCAACGGTCGGTGTCGCTGGGGCAGGGGTACTGGCGCTGACCGGCTTTTCCGTCTCAGGGTGGCTAGTTGTGGCGATCACCCGAATCCTGGTGGGCCTGGCGCTTGTCCAGTTTGCTAGCCGCAGCCCGGCGACCCGTCCGTAGCACCCGAATCAGTCGGAAGCCCGCACCACATGACGGCCTTTCAGCGGCAAGTCCAGTCAATTCCAACGCCGAAGGGGCCGGTGGGCCGTCCATGAGCCGGCGCCGGTTCCTTCTCCGAACCGACGCCGTCATGGCGGCCGGGCCGCTGGCGGTGCTCGTCAGCCCCAGCCCGCCGCTGGCCGAAGACAGCCGGGCGCAATCTTCCCACGACCCCCAAGTCGCCAACATCTCGGTGCTCGCCTACCACCAACTGGACAACACGCCAGATGTCGAGTCGCTATCTCCAGACCTATGACCCGAACGTCCGTACTTCTACGCCCCCCGCATGTCGGGTGAGACCGACGCCCAGTTCGAGGCGACAAAATAGTGCCCGACGCGACGCAGTTTCGTGCTTGGGTTCACGGCGTTCATAGTGAGCGGGACCCGTGCTAGACAGGCGACCGTGCCTGCCAACTATGACGACGCCGCCTTGGCGATCCAGCTCTCTCGGTGGGGGACCGAACTCGGTCTCGAAGACGCAGTCCAGGCCGTGTTCTCGCCGGGTTTCGACCCAGACACGGTGTCAACCGACAATGCTTCGGTCACCAAGCTTCTCCAATGGGGCGAGACGGTCGCCACGCTCGTCAAGCACGACATCCTCGACAAGGCGCTGGCGCTCGACATGTGGTGGATTACCGGCGTGTGGGGCCGCGTGGGTCCCGCGGCGAAGCGCCGCCGGGCGGAACTGTCGGAGCCCCGGCTGTACGAAAACTTCGAGTCCCTGGCGACAGCGTCGACCGACAAGGACTAAGACGACACCCGGGCCCGCCCGTGCCTCCGTGGGGGGCGTGGGTTGCGAGGCGGGCGGCACTTTTCCAACTTCGTGGGTCGCGGCGGCGAGGCTCCCTCCGACCGGTATCATCGGTCACTTCGGGGCCATCCGGTGGTCAGCGGCAGCTGTGTTGGTTCGATTCCAGCCGGTCCCACGTGCGTGCCCTTCGTCGAGCAATCCTGGCCCTGGTCGGCACCGCCCTGATCGCGGTGATCGTGCGGCTGCGGGCCAGCGGGGGTACGCCGCCGCAGACTGGCGGATGGCGGGAGCTGTCTGGTCCGGATCTGCGCTGATCGATGCGTGCGGTCCTGCTGGGGCTGGGTGCCGTCGGCTTGCGGGCGGCTCGCCAGCTAGCCGCCACCGAGGGGTTGGACCGACTGGTCCTGGTTCACGCCGACCAGAACAAGCTCACGGAGGTGGTCGAGGCGCTCAACAGCCCTTCGCGGGTCGAGGGCTTTACCTGGCCGCGCGGGGACCCGCCTGAGGACGTGTTCGCAGACGCCGACGTGGTGGTGCTCACCACCCCGACCGGTCACCGCACCGCCGCCGAGGTCGCCTTGGAGCACGGCGTCCACGTGGTGTCGGTCACTGACGACGTCGGCGAGGTGCGGAGCCTCCTGGCCCTCGACGCCGAGGCCCGCGAACGCGCCGTGTCGGTGGTCGTCGGCGCCGCCTTTGCCCCCGGGCTGAGCTGCGTGCTGGCCCGCCACGCCGCTAGTTCCTTCGATGAGGTGGACGAGGTGCACGTCGCCAGCATCGGCACCGGCGGACCGGCATGCGCCCGCAAGCACCACGACGCTCTCTCGGAGACGGCGATCGATTGGCGCGAGGGGGGCTGGCGGCGCCGGCCAGGCGGATCGGGCCGTGAACTGTGCTGGTTCCCGGACCCCATCGGAGGCGCCGACTGCTACCGGGCGGCGCGGCCGGATGCGCTGCTGCTGGTGCCGGCTTTTCCCGGGGTGAAGCGGGTGACGGCCCGCATGGCGGCGACCCGGCGGGACCGGCTCACGGCTTGGCTGCCCATGCTGCGGCGGCCCCACCCGGAGGGGATGCTTGGGGCCGTGCGGGTCGAGGTGCGGGGCCGTCGGGGGTCCGGGCACGACGCTGAGGTGTACGGGGCGCTCGACCGGTCGGCGGTGGCCACCGGGACCGTGGCTGCAGTCGCCGCCGCGTGGACGACCGAAGGGCGCCTGTCGCGGGTGGGGGCGGGAGGGTTGGCGGAGTTGATCGCTGAACCGGTTCCGTTTCTGCGGGAGCTGGCACGGCGAGGAGTGCGGGCAGCGGTCTTCGAAGGGGCGGACTTCCGGGCTGACCGGGGACCGGTGCGTGCCGACGCTCGGGGAGCCGGGGCCCGGGCTGGCGGCAGGGGCTCGGGGCCAGAGTAAGGCCAGGGAGTCGACCGGTGGACAACGGCGGCTACGACGACGAGGGGCCCTACGACCACGACGCAGCGCCTCGGTGGCCTGGGGGGTCGGGGGCGGTTGGGGCGCCCGAGGCGCCGGGCCTGCGGTACCCGCGCGGGCGGGGCGCAGAAGCCGGCGGTGGCGACGGCGGTGATGGCGAGGGCAAGTCCAGACCGGCGGCGGGCCGGCACTCGGCCCCCGGGAGCCGCGTCGCCCTGCCGCGCACATCTACGGCGCTGGTGGTGATCGTGGGGGTGATCGTGCTTGCGGTTGCCGCTGGGGCCGTGGGTTTCGTGATCCTGACCCGCCCCAAGCCCAAACCGGCCACACCGCTCGCCGAGGCCTACCTGGCCGCCTGGTCGAGAAAGGACTTCGCCGCCATGGCGGCAATGGTTGACTTCCCGCCTGCCGATTTCGTGGCTGTCCACCAGAGCGTCCTCGCCAATCTCGGACTCTCCAGTTGGCAACTCCAGTTAGGAAAGGTCACTACTTCGGGCAATACCGCGGTCGCTAAGTTCACCGAGCGTCTCAATTTGGGCGGGCTTGGCACGTGGTCAGTTCAGAACGGCCTGCATTTGGCGCGCCTGTCCGGCAATTGGAAAGTCGAGTGGACACCAGGGACGATCTACCCGAAGCTCCCCGTCGGCGGCCACCTTGTTCTACAGGATGTGTGGCCCACTCGAGCCTCGGTGCTCGGTACCAACGCTACAGTGCTGGCTGGCTCCACGGCGCAGGTTACTGTCGGACTGCAAGGCAACGCCGTCACCAGCCCCGCCCTGGTGACTTCGGCATTGACGCAGGTGGGCGTGGCGGCTGACGTCATCGCCAACGCCTTGAAAATGGCCGCCGCCCATCCGCTGGAATTCATTCCCGTGACGACGCTTTCAGAAGCCCGTTACGAGCAGGTGAAACCGATCATTTTCCCGATTCCGGGTACTCGGTTCCAGATGCAGACGGGTTCGATGAGCGCCACCCCTGACCTCCAAGCCCACGTGGTGGGGTCGGTGGCGCCGGTCACGGCCCAGCAGCTGAAGCAGCTAGGTGCCCCGTACCAAACCGGCGACAACGTTGGCCAAATCGGCATCGAGTCGCAGTACGAGCACCAGCTGGCCGGCCTGCCCGACGCCACTATCCAGGTGGTCGGCGCCGACGGTTCTGTCGTGGGGACAGCCGACCACTTCGCCGCCAAGCCCGGTGTTTCCGTCCAGACCACCCTTGACCTGGCGACTCAGGAGGCCGCCGAATCCGCTCTCAACGGCGTCGCCCAGCCCGCCGCCCTGGTCGCGGTGCAGGCGTCTACCGGCAACGTCCTGGCCGCGGTCAGCCGTCCCGACAACACCTCCTTCGACCGGGCCCTGCAGGGGCAATACCCGCCTGGATCGACCTTCAAGGTCATCACCAGCGACGCCTTGCTTTCGAATGGCTTAACGCCAGAAAGCCCGGCAACCTGTCCCATGACCATCACCGTCGACGGGTACACGTTCCACAACTTCGACGGGGAATCGGCACTGAACGCCAACCTGCTCCAGGCCTTCGAGCAGTCTTGCAACGCCGCCTTCATCGGATTGGCCCAGAACCTGGCGTCGACGGCGCTTGTCTCGGCTGCCAACCAGTTCGGCTTCGGGACCACGCCACAGCCCGGGCTGCCCGTCTTCGGGGGCCAGATCCCCTCGCCTGCCGACGAGGTGGAAAAGGTCGCCGACTCCATCGGCCAGGGTCGCGTCCTCGCGAGCCCGCTCCAGATGGCGGAAGTGGCAGCGGCAGTGGACAGCGGGTCCTTCCACGCCCCCCGCATCGTGATGGGGGCGCCGGACGACACGGCGGCGCCGATCGCACTCAACCCGGCAGTGGTCGCCAACCTGCGGACCATGATGGCCGGGGTGGTCACCAACGGGACCGGCACGGCGGCGGATCTCAGCGGGGCGCCGGTGTACGGGAAGACCGGGACTGCAGAATTCGGCAACGCCAACCCGCCCATGACCCACGCCTGGTTCATCGGGTTTCGGGGCGACGTCGCCTTCGCCGTCATTGTCGAGGGGGGCGGGGTGGGGGGCGCGGTGGCGGCGCCGATCGCGGCCCGCTTTCTCCGGGCGCTGGCTTCCAACAGCCCGGGATAGAGCCCGACTCCTGGCACATCGTTCGTCTCCGTCCGGGGTGCAATGTCTGGTGCGCCACCCCAGGTCTCGTCAGTGGTCGACGGTCGATCGCCGGTTGGGCAGCTTGATGACGAAGCGCCGGTCCTCGTACACGAGACGCCCGCCCTGGGCCTCGATCAAACCGCGCGCGATAGGCAGGCCGAGACCGCTGCCACCCTCGCCGTCCAGGCTGACGAAGCGTTCGAAGACCCGTTCCCTTGTCCCATCGGGCAGGCCCGGCCCGTCGTCGCCGACCGCGATCTCCACCGAGCTTGGAGTGGCACCGACGGACACCGTGACCATGTGGCGAGCGTGGCGGCGAGCGTTGTCCAGCAAGTTGGCCAAGGCGTTGCGCGTGGCATCGCCGGAGAGGAGGACCGACGGCGGCCGGTTTCCCTCGATCACCAGCTTGGTGGCGACCCGGGCGGCGCCGGAGTACTGGCGATCTACCTCGGCCTGGCAGAGCTCCACGACATCGAAAGGCTGGAGCTGGCCGACTTCGCCCTGATCGACCCGGGCCATCTGTAAGAGCGAGCTCAGCAGCCGGCCTGCCCGGTCGGCCTCACGTGACAAGTTGGCCAGAAGGCGTTCCTGTGACGGGGTCGCGCCTCCCACCAAAAGGGCGTCGGTCGATGCCCGAATTCCCGCCAGAGGCGTCCGCAGCTGGTGTGCCGCGTAGGACAAAAATTCCTTTCGCCGGCGGGCGGCATCGCTCGCCGCGAGGGCGCTATCGCGGGCGGCCGCGATCACCGCGACGCAAAGCAATAAGATGACGAACAGCAGGATCCCGTTCGCGGCGAAGACCCACGGGTCATGAATCCTGTCGGTGAGGTCGGCGATGATGCTCGCCACCGCGCTCTCGACCGAGATGGCAAAGCCCACTCGCCGGCCGGCGACGATGGTGCCGGCGGCAGTCGGGATCAGATAGAACAGCGTCAACGACAACAGCGGCCCGGTGATGCGGTCGGCCACGCCCAAGCCGGCAACGACAACCACCAGCACCAGGAGCAGCACACGAGAGGCGGGCCGGCCCGGGCTGGTCTCCGAACCCCACCAATTGCCAGCGAGCAGGCGCTTGGCGTTGCTCGAAGAGAAGGCCATCAGGAACGAAACACGTACCCGCGGCCACGGACGGTGTGCACCAACCGCGGCCCATTGGCGTCCAGCTTGCGTCGCAAGGCGCTGACATGGACCTCCACCAGGTTGGGATCGTAGGAGTCGAAACCCCAGATCTGCGAGAGCAGCTGCCCCTTGGAAAAGACCTGGTTGGGCGATCGGGCGAGGACCGAGAGCAGTTCGAACTCCGTAGGCGTCAAGTCCAAGAGAACCCCGCCGCGCATGGCCTGCTTGGCGTTGTCGTCGATCAACAGATCCCGGATCTCAACGACGGGGGACTGCAGCCGGCCGCTGCGTCGAAGCACGGCGCGCACCCGGGCCAGCAGCTCCGCCATTGCGAACGGCTTGACGACATAGTCGTCGCCGCCTGCCTCGAAACCGGCCAGACGATCGCCGAGCCCATCGGCGGCGGTGAGGAACACCACCGGCACCCCCGTCTGGGCGATCACCTGGCGAGCCAACTGGAACCCGTCAGGTCCCGACGGAAGCTGGATGTCGATGATGGCGACGTCGGGTCGGAACTCCGAAACCATCTCGTCGATGTCCTCGCCGGTGGCCTCCGCCTTGACCAGGAAGCCGAGGCCTTCGAAAGCGATCGCCACCGCTTCCCGTACCGACAGGTCGTCCTCGATCAACAGCGCCCGGTTGGGAGCGCTGGTCGAAGGGATGGAGGTGTCGACTGCGGTCACAGCGAGGATTGTCTCATTTCCACAGGCCGGCTTGCGGCTGCCAGCAGGATCGCCAGACCGACCAACCCGATGTCGAGCAGCACGGCCAGCCCGGTCCAGCTGACCAGCGCAGGTGGATGGGGGAGCCGGGCGCACGGGCAGGCTCCAGGCAGCCGGGCCGTCCAGTGCCGGATCGCAGCCACCGGCGGCAGGAACACGGTGACCAGTGCGCCGACCAGCGGTCCCCGCGACGCGGGCCGTCGCACCACGGCAGCGGCACACACGACCTGGAGTACCCCGAAGACAAGGCCCGACCAGCCGCCGATGATCGCCAGCAAGCCACCCGAGACGAGGAGGCCCACCACCAGAGCAAGGCGGGCGGGCGTCATTGGCGGACTGTACCGCTGACGCCCTTGACGGAGGTTTCAGGACTTGCCGGCCGGTGACTGTGGGCGGGCCTCAGGACTTGGCCCGGGCGGCGGCCGACCGGCTGGACGCGGCCCGCCGCCGGGTGGTGGTGTGACCGCCAGGTGATCGAGACCCGCCATGTGGTCCGTCTGGCGGCGCCCAAGGACCGCCGTTCGGCGGATCACGATGTTCCCGGCCCAAACGCCCGGCGGCGTCGACCTGGCGGCCTTGTTGGTTCGCCGCCTGGCCGAGCTGCCCGGAGACAAGTTGTTGTTCACCTCCCCGGGGGCCAGTGGGCGAGGCGGTTGAACTACGCCCGCAACGTCCTCGGTCCCGCCGCGAGCGGCGGGATGGCCCCCAGCCGATGACGGCCGCTGGGCGTGGACGTTTCACGGTCTGCGCCACGTGTTCGCCACCTGGGTCCCAGGCCAGCCCGGGGCCCGCATCGAGGACGTGTCCCGGCTGCTGGGCCAGTCCACTATCCGGGTCACCCAAGACCTGTACATCGCCCCCGCCGCCGATCTCTACACCCGCTTCTACACCGCCACCAACTGACCCGCGTAGGCAGGGCGCTAGACCGAAACATCGTTACCCAGGACATATGCTGCCTGGTTTGCATTCGGGTCAGATCCATTGCATCGGGTCCACTATCGACCGCGAGTTCCGATCGAGCGGCGAGACCAATAATACTCGGCGCTGTACCTGTTCCTCCGAAGAAGGGAGTGCGCTGAACGCCAGAACGCAAGGCCAGGCCCATCTCGGGCCCCGATTTCACCTCAAATCGAAAACAGACGTCACGGCGCCGCCACGCGAACAGCCACCGCGCAAGTCACATCCACGCCCAGAACCCTCAAGCGGGCAGATCTACGCTTGGTTCAGGCCTAGATGCCAACATTTCTGGTGAGCCGGAAGTCCTTCCGCGAACAAACATTGGAACGCGGGCGCAGTTGGCTTACGACATATCTGGATGGGGGTTCAGAAGACGGTCGATCCGCTCTCGACGATGACCGTTGGTTACCATATCAGGTACGCTTCGCCGATGCCGTCGAGGGGATCGGATCGAGAGGCGACGCATGCGGCCAGCGCTGGCCCTGATCGTGCCGTGGGTAGGAGGAGCCGCGGCGCCGTGTCGGATCGACGTAAGGCTTCGGGGGAGGTCGCCGCGGTCGAGGCGTCGGCCGGCGCGGGGCCCCGGCTTGTGGGTGTGGTTGGCACCCGGGAGCGGATCGTGGTCGCCGCGTCCGAGGCCTTTGCGGCTAACGGCTACCACGGCGTCAATCTGAATGATGTCGTCGTCCAACTAGGCCTGACGAAGGGAGCCCTGTATTACTTTTTCCCGACAAAGGAGAGGCTGGTTCAGGAAATCACGCATCGACACCTCGAGTCGTTCGATTCGCTCGGGGCAGCGGTGTTACCACGCGATCAGAACCGCCTCGACGAGGTCGTCGACCTGTCCTATCGGATGGCTGAGCTGTTCCGATCCGATCCGATAACACGGGCAGGGGTACGTTTGACGGTTGAGCGGAATACCGTCAAGTTCGATCTTCCCCGACCTTATTCGTATTGGATTGGGAGGTTTACGAGGCTGCTGCGTCAAGCCCGAAGTCGAGGTGAGTTGAAGGACGGGGTCAACCCGAAGGACCTCGCAGAGCTCATCGTCGCGTACTTGTACGGGGCCTATTCCATTTCGTCGGAGTTCGAAGGGCAGCGCGACCTTCGGGTCCGGTTGGATCGCTTCTGGGCGATGGCAGGACCTGCGTACCGCTCGGGTGGTTGACGCCGTACGGTGTATTGCAGGAGGGTGCCTCCCACAGATGCAGGCAGCTCGCGGAATGTGGTACCGGCTCGGGCCGGTCGGGGCGGTAGCCATGGTGCTGGCGGAGGTAGGCCGCAGTCGTCCGGTCGGGAGCGGGACCTTCAGTCGGCTTGGCGTCGTGTTGCGGCTGTCAGATACCGCTTCTGAGGGGTGGTGGCGGGGGTTGAAGGTGGCCCAACGCCAGCAGGGTATACAGGTTGGGCAAGATCGGGACGTCGATGGGGAAGGGGCGGGGGCCTACCATGTCGGGCGGGGCTGACATACCTGCGTCGGGTGCGATGAAGGCCTGGCGGAGGTATCGCAGCGCGCCGGGGACAAGGCGACGCTGGCCGAGGGCTGCGAGGGCCATGACGGCGTAGGCGGTGCTGGTGGCGTCGCTGGCGTAGCCGGGTTCTTGCCCCCAGCCGCCATCGGGGTTGTGGGCGTCGACGACGGCGCCCACGGCTCTATCCTGCATAGCTCTCACCTGGGCCGCGAGGTGACCGGGAGGGAATCGGCTGACCGCGAGAAGTGCCCGGAATACCGGGTGCAGCCGGCTGCGGCTCCAGTCGGCGTCGAAGGTGCCGTCGGGGAGCTGGCTGGCGACCAGGTAGCCCATGGCATTGGCCATCGGGCGCCAGTAGCGGGGGCCGCCCAGGCTCAAGGCGTTTATTGCGGCGGCGGTGATGTATGCCTCTGATGGGGCGCCTTTGACGTAGGTGGGGAACCCGCCGTCGCCGCCTTGCAGGTGGGCCACGGCCTCCAAGCCTTTGGCGATGATGGACACGAATTTCTTGGGGTTCAAGAGCTGCAGGAACTGTAAGCAGATCGAGGAGTCGTCGAGGTCGGTTTGGACGCTCAGCTCGCTGTACGGCCACAGGCTGTCGCTGCGTTGTTGGTCGGCGACGAAGTTCCCCAGCGGCGCGAGCTGTGCCGGTGTCGCCCCGCGGGAGCAGATCAGGGCGAGGCCTGCCGTTGCGGTGCAGTAGACGTCGACGTCGGGGACGAAGGGTATTCCGCCGTCTGGGCGTTGGTGTCGCAACGCCTTGGTCACGCCGGCGGCGATGACGGCTGCACAGGACGGGCGGTAGGCGAGAGCGTGGAGGGCCAGGATGTGCACTAGAAGATTGCCGTCCCAGTTGTCGTCGTCTTGGCTGGCGAGCAGGCGGCGCCAGTCGCGGTCCCCGGTTGGTCCTTCCATCACGCCGGCGCCGACGGCGATGGCGTGGAGCGCCACCATTTCGAGCGATGCCCAGCTGTGCAGCGTGGCTGGGTCTTCCGGGCTTCGGGTGGCAGGTGGCGGGGTTCGCGACGGGTCGAGCAAGGCCAAGAGACAGGTGGCCAGCAGTTGTTTGCGGCCGCGTATGGGCCGAGGAGACCGGATGGCGATCTCGCTGGCGACGCAGCGGGCGTCGGCGCTTAGCCCCAACGCACAGCCCGCCAGTACCCGATCGATGTGTTCTTTGGCGAGTCGTTGTGCCGTCAGGTACGACACGAGGGCGTCACGACCGGGCGGTGACGCGTGGCAGCGGTCCAGAAGTCGCAGCAGGAGCGCCGACTCCAAGGTGCGGCTACCGCAGGGGTCCCGGATGGCGCCGGCGTCGTCGACGCGAGCCAGCACCAGCCGGGTCAGTTTGCGGCGCAGATAGCGATACGCGGCCGGGCTTTCTGCAGGGCCCGCCGAGGCGTGACCGTAGAAGTCGGCAGGCCTCATTCGTCCCGCGGTGGCGTCGGTGCGGCTTCGGCGGTCAGCGGCGGGAACCTGGCCATGGGTCGCCGGCGGCGGCCGCCGTGCGATGGCTCTGGAATGCACCGGTCAGATAGTCGGGTTTCTCCGGTGGCGCGACGATGGTGCGGTACCGGTCAACTTCGAGATGCCAGTCGTGGATGCCTCGCATGAGCGCCGCGATCCCGTCGGCGCAGCGCGTGGCTCCGTGTTTCAGGTCGGGGGGGCCCGGCACGTGGCGGATCTCGTCGTCGAACGCCCGTCGAGCCGCCATGTAGCGGTGGACGCATTGGGTGGTGAGATCGTTGACGGCAGCGACGGCCGCGTCGGCGGTCATCTCATCGCGGCGAATAAAGATGGTGACGGCGTTGTGGAAGATGCCGAGGGGGCTTTCCTTCGGGATCGACAGGATGTCATTCAAGAAGGCGGCATGTTCGACGGCGGCAAGTCGCATGGCAGTGAACGACGGCAGGAAGGCGATCGAGTCAGGCATGTCGACGTTGACGGCCAGTTCGTAGAGATCCATGAACCACAGCATCCCGGCGGCGTTGCGGCAGTGGATTCGGTACTCCTCGATGTCGGGCACATACCCAGTGGCCCGCTGCACCGTTTCGGTGTGGTACGTCCACAGCCAGGCTTGGATGTCGGAATGGAGACGGCGGAGCCACGCGGTGGACCGTCCGGGCAGGGTGCGGCGCCACAGATCCTGGCCAGCCCGGGCGATTGGAGTGCCCGCCGGGGATGGCTCG
This sequence comes from Acidimicrobiales bacterium, assembly GCA_050744165.1. GTDB lineage: Bacteria > Actinomycetota > Acidimicrobiia > Acidimicrobiales > Palsa-688 > JBOGGN01. The sequence continues at coordinate 19,025 of JBOGGN010000452.1, forward strand.
TCCAGCGCCGCCAGAAGGTCCGCGACGGCAGTGGCGCAGTGGGCGACGCAGCGCCCGAGCGGCCCATCGTCCAACTCGTCGTCGATCACGAAACCCCATTCAATCCATTCGGTGATGAGTGTCAAGGAGTCGGAGGCGGCATCGGGGAATGATCGGGCGATGTATAGCTCGGGGCGGCTTTTCTCGCGCTGCCGGCGGGCTTCTGTGGTCGGGCGCAACCCGTGCTTGTCGCTCCAGGCCTCCATTTGTTGGCGGCTTTCGTTCATTGCCGGGTTGAGCCCGGGGGGGAACGGCATGTAGAACAATGGGGCCGCCTGACGTGCCGGGACGCCCGAATCGTCAGTCGTCATCACTTGAAGGAGCGATGCTGTCGATCCGATCGCAGAGTTGGAAGCGTCATCTTCCAAAACTCCTCGAGCAGGCGAGGGAGCCGTCGCGTGTCTCCAAGGCCGTGCGAGACGCACTGCAACCCGAAAAACGCCGATACGATGGTCTCGGCGCTGGCGCGGGCATCAACTCCGGCGACGACGTTGCCGGAGCCCTGACCGTCAATCAGAATGCCGGTTATCCGGTCCACCCAGCCGGCGAATGGAAGCGGGAGGTTGGCGTCGACGGTGTCACGCTCCATCAGCAACCTGGTACCGGCCTCGATGACCGGGTCGGTGCGGGTCAGCCGGGCGGCAGCGAATGACATTGCCACCACGGCATCCAACCTATCGGCGCAGCGGGACAGCGTGGCCCGATTGAGCTGTTCCAGGCGGTCCGCATAAACCCTGACCACTTCCGCTGCCAACGCCGCCTTCGAAGGAAAGAGAACGTAAAAATCGCTTTCCGTGGCACCTACATGGGCGGCGATCTGCTCTACCATCGAGAAGGAGAAGCCCCGCTCGGCGAAACTGACCGCGCCGGCTGAAACGATTTCTTCGCGGGTCAACTGGCTCTTGCTGTGCGTCACGGGGTCGCAGGCGACCTTGTGTTCGCTCGGGCCGAAGCGACGGCCGTTCCGGCGAGCGGGATCTTCCGTAGAGGTATCCATCCCCTCGCCCCTTTCCCTTCCAACGGGAAGGTATCGCGGACCTGGGGGCTGGTCAAGCCGTGTGCTCGGCGACAGATGTCTCGGGACTTACGGCTGCCCAGACCATGACGAAATTATCCTGTCAGATCTCGCTTGTCGTGGACCACTGTGGGCCCGAAGGGGCGACACGCAGGTTCCCCGCCGTGCTTGTGGGAAGGCCCGGGAATGGCTGCGTGCCACGACAGGTGCCCGTCGGCTTACGGCGGCCGAGCGGCCGGAGGTGGTGCGGCCGGGCGAGGCGTCGGCTGTGGAGATGGTCGAGTGCACCATCGATCGGATGGAGGTCCCGAATCCGGTGGTGCCGGTTGCTTTGTTGCGGGCGAAGCTTCTCTGCCAACTGGGCTCATTTTGGGCCGAGTCGGCGACGAGGCCGGCTAGCTTCACCCTGCCCAGCTCGATGCTACCAGACCCTGGGGGGCCCGGCTGTCGGCGGCGGCGGCCGGTTGAGGGCTGACAGGCGGCGGGCGATGAGGTTCACCGTCTTGAGCTTCTTGGCGGTCGCTTGGCGGCCTGCGCTTGGGCCAACGGTGCCCGACCCTTAGACCGTGACCGGCATCGCGGTGGGCCAAGGGGCAAGACTCGTCGTCAGAGCACCGGGAGGACAGGAGGGCCCGGGGTCGTCTGGATCGGGCTCACGAAGCGCCGGACCAAACCGTCATACCTTCCGGTAGGTACGCCACGCTCAGGCTAAGAACAAATCGCAAACCTTGGTGCTTGGCGCATCGCAACTATTTAGCGCACGTTGATGCATTCGGCCCGCTGACATAGGACGCGTTCGCGTCATGCCATACACACCGGTGATTGTCATCATCGTACCGACTAGGCACGGGGCGTACTTAGTTAAGTCGTCAATAATCAACGGAAGAACATCCCGTGTTATACGACAACTGGTTTGAGTCGGTCGCTCAAACCTTCACCGAAAGGGGCTAAATTGAGCGGGAACCGTTGGGCTTTTGCTGTTGCACGCCACTCCAACCGCCACAACGCGGGGAGCACACTCCTACGAGTAGTAGGGGGGGCAGTTATCTCGCTGGCGATCGTCGCAGCGCCTGCGTCGTTTGCCCGGACAGCCGTTGCACCAACCAACGTGAACGCCACGTCGAGTGTAATCATTACGGTGAAGTCGCCCACCACCGCGAAACAACGGGCTACCGCTGTCGATGACACCGGAGCGACCGCCCCATCGACGTTGAATGGCGTCGAGTGGAATGGCGTCGAGTGGAATTCCCCCGCCCCTTCGCCCTACGGGGTGGAGTGGAACTAACCAGAATAGCCAGACCGCCAGAGCGGGCCGTCGGGCGGGTTGCCATCACGACGTGGTGGTTTGAACCCCACCCCATCGAAATCGTGGACGACCTGGGCTTGTGGCCGAACGCGGCCCGCTTGCCGTGTCGTCCTTGCGGATGGGTCCCGTGTCGGGATCGTGGAAGCTGACCACCGGGGCGGCCGCACCTGGGTTGACGCCGGCCGAGCGTCGGGCTGGGGCGGAGCCCCGTTAGGTGTGGGGGGTTGGCCTGGCGGCGAACCAGGGTGACCTTGGATTTCGACGCCACCCTGGTCGACGTGCATTCCGCCAGCAAGGGACGGCGTGGTACGGGTCTCATCCCGATGCTGGGCCTCTCCGACGAAACCGGCGAAACGCTGGCGGGGATGCTGAGGGAGGGGGCGGGCCGCGGCCTTCTGCTCGCCGACCACATCGCCCTGGTGGGCCGAGGCGCTGGAATCGTTGCCCTTCCAACCCAAGCCCGATGACCCGTACGTGCGACGCCATTTCCGACAGCGCGAAGGTTGCACGGCGGGTCGGCCGGGCCGCGGGTAGCGCAAAAGTACTACCGAGCCGTGTGCGAATGTCCTGCTGGTCTTGGCGAGACGGCCCTCGCCGCAGGCCACTACGATCCTGGACCAGAAACGCCGCCGCCTGGGCGATGGTGCGCCGCCGGGTTCCATCAGCCGAGGCGTTTCTCCTCTTCGCTCAACTCGTATGCCCGCCGTTGGTTCCCCGGGTCTGGGAGAGGGTGCGTCCACTACTGGCCGTCACGAACCGACAACGCTGCACGGAGCAAAGCTTCCGATCCGACTCACTTTGCGGCCGACCCGCCCGACGCGACACTACGAACGGCCTACTGGAACGGCTCAGCTTGGAGCGCTATATTAAGAACGGGTTTACCTCGAGCCGACGGACAACGGACTATGCCGGACATGCTAAGTTGCCATCAAGCCCCGCTGTGCGAGAGCGGGCCAAGGCGTTTCGCGGGGGCGACGCGGTGACCGACGCCAAAATAACTTCTCCGGCGAAGGTACTTATCATCGTGTCGTTTGTGGCAGGACTGGTTTTCACCGGGGTTGCGCTGGTCGGAATGCTCGAGTCCCCTCCGCCCTCGGGCTCCATACTTTCGGTCTTCGCCATCCTGTCAATCCTCGTCGGCGTCACACGCCTTTGGCCCATAGTGGTGTACCTCGACCTGGAGTCAGAGTCGCTGAATCTGGACGAAGGGCTCCTGGTCATGGCTGTGCTCCTTCTGCCGTCGCCGTACGCGATGGCAACCTTTGTGGTGTCGACCGCCGTGGTGCAGGCCATTCATCGGCGAAGTCCACGGAAGGCAATGTTTAACTGGGGACAGGTGGTGGCCTCGGCCGGTGTCGGCGTGGTCGTCAGCCGGTTTATCGCTGGCTATGGACCCGCTCCCGGGCTGGCAGCCGTCGCCGCGGCGGCCACGGCTGCTGTCGTGTTCTTCGCCCTGAACAGCGCCTGGATGGCAGCCATAGTTTCAGCTACGGGAACGTCATGGGTAACCGCACTCAAGGAAGGCTTGACCGTTCGAATCTGGCTCCTATCGGCGAGCGTCGCCACCTCGGCAATGTTAGCCATGGCAACGGCGAGCCATTCGTGGGCGATCGGATTCGCGGTCGTGACCCTTCTGATTATCCGACAACTGATTGCCGGACATTTCCAAGCGCTACATGATCGCTTCCGCCTACTCGGGCTGTTCAAGGTGGCGTTGGCGGCGAACCAGTCGCTTCGCGAGGACGAGGTTCTGACAGCGCTTCTCCTTTCCACACGAACCCTCCTAAGGTCCAATGCGGAGGTCACGGAGAGGCGACCAGCGCCGGGCGAGTTGGCCGCCGAGATGTCGATCAATGGGCACCCTTTATCGCTGATCGTGTCCGCTAGGGCCCGTAACGAGCCATTCGATGCTGCCGATCTGGAGCTGATCCAAGCCTTGGCCGCGATGGGTCCGGTGCCCTCCGGAACGCCTCCTTCTACCAGGAACTCCGGCGACAGCAGGAGCGCCTGTCGGCGATAACGGGCAGCATGGGCGAGGGAGTATGCGCGCTGGATGAGTCCGCCAAGGTAACGTTCTTCAATCCGGCGGCGTGCCGCATGCTCGGTTGGGGGATCGATGAATCCGACCGGGTGGCCATGGACTTTTTGCGCCTGCCGGCTGAGGACGCCATGGCTTCGTCGGGTGGCGTCCGCGCCGAGGAGGCAGTCTTTCGGCGTTGCGACGGCACCGAGTTCCCGGTAGCGTTGACAGCATCGGCTCTTATCCAGAATGATCGTCCCGTTGGCGCTGTCATTGTGTTCCGCGACATTTCTGAACGGCGTGAACTTGAAGCTCGGCTACAGGCTTCGCAAAAATTGGAGGCTTTGGGTCGGCTGGCCGGCGGCGTCGCCCACGACTTCAACAACGTGCTCGCCGCCATCTCGTTGTGCGGTGACCTCCTGAATCAAGCCGTATCCGGAAAGGCACTCGACTATGTGTCGGAGATATGCGCGTCGGCGGCCCGAGCGACGGGACTCACCGAACAACTGCTGACGTTCAGTCGGAGCCAGCGCCTTTTGGGTGGATCGAGCGACCCAGCGGAGGTGATGACTAGCATGCAGCAGATGTTGCGGCGGCTTATCGGCGCGCACATCGACATCACGATTGAGGTCTCGGCGGCGGCTGGTTCTTCGGTGCGCGTTGATCGAGGTCGCTTGGAGCAGGTAATCTTGAATCTCGCTCTCAATGCTCGTGACGCCATGCCCGGTGGAGGGACCCTTAGCATCGAGGCCGGCCCTGTGGACCTTGATTCTGACGAAGTGCCGGGCCTGCCGCCGGGGAAGTATGTAAGAATTCGTGTCGCTGACACCGGCACCGGCATGAGCTCGGAGACCAAGGAGCATTTGTTCGAACCCTTCTTCACCACCAAGGCCCGAGGCGAGGGAACTGGACTCGGGCTGGCAACGGTCTCGGGGATCGTTTCTGGCAGCGGGGGACACCTAAGCGTAGAGACTGGAATAGGTGTCGGGTCGACCTTCCATGTAGTCCTGCCAGTGGCCCCACGTGAAGGAGCCGCTATATGTGACCCGGCACCACCACATTCCTTGGCGACGAGTGTCAATGAAGCGACCGTCCTCCTCGTTGAGGACGACACCTCGGTGAGAGAAGCGGCAGCGGAGGTCTTGAGAGGGGCTGGATACCGGGTACTGCAAGCCACGGATGGCGTCGAGGGCTTGCAGGTCGCAGGACAGCACGCCGACCAGATAGACTTGGTCGTGACCGATGTCCTGATGCCCCGGCTGTCGGGCCCAGCGCTGGTTTCCTGCCTCAGAAGCGCTGCCGGAAGGCCAAAGGTCCTCTTCATGTCGGGGTACACCGAGGACCGTTTCAGCGATGGATTGGGTGAAGGCTTGCCACTGTTGAGCAAACCGTTCAATGCCTCCATGTTGCTCACGACCGTGGGCGCGATCCTCGAAGATCCCGTACCTTCCGCTGGACGACGGCCTGCGGTCGACAAGGACCGAGGTTCGGACTGAGGCCGCGGCGTTCGCCGGCGGGTGGGATGGGATTCCGATCACAACAACCTGCACCAGATGGTGGTGAAACAGACTCGAGCAGCGAATGTCTCACTGGGCGAGGAACGCCGTCACGGCAAGTAACGGGCGAGCTGGCAGGCGCTCCGCCCGGGTTCGAACGTGCCTACGAGAACACCTAAACACTTACCTGCCGGTTACCCGCCCACCAAGAGCCTTCGATCGGCGCTCAGCCACGCTTCTTCCTTTTCAGGCGAGCTTTCGGCCGAGTTGCGAACGGCGCGCGTGGGACCCTGCTAAGCTCGTGTTCTATCCGGTGAGCCCCATAAAATATGGCACCGTCTAACCTAACTTCCAGGCTGAGGCAGTCGCACTCCTCCGTAGGACTTGCGCGGTCAGCGAGAGTGTTCGCACACTATGAACAGGCAACGTTCCTGCCTTTGAGCAGCCACCATGCGTCGTGAACCCAGCGAGACAGCGCTCTCGCAGCTTGTTCCGAGCGGGTCAGGGTCCTCCGAACGAGGTCCCGCACCCCTGTCTTTCGCGCCTTTTGGCAGGCTTCGACCGCACCTATGGCGTATGCGACTTGTAGTTACCTCAGGCGTTCGGTTGCGGCCGAAGGCTGCGATATGAAGCGAGTCTTGGTCGTAGATGATGAAGCTCCGATGTTGGCAGCCCTCGCAGATGTCCTAGAGATCCTCCTGGGTTATTCTGTCGATGCCGCCCAAAATGCCGAGGAGGCACTCGCGATACTTCGCGCTTGCCGGACAGCCTTCGATGTCCTCATCATTGATCGCACTCTTCCCGGGATCAACGGTGAGGAACTGATCATACGGCTGGCGGAACTCTGGCCGGCGACACCAGTCGTCTTGATGACTGGCGGGATTACAACGGGATTCCCACTTCCCACCTCCGCAGGGCCGATCCGCCACTTGAAGAAGCCATTCACGAGCCGAGAGCTCGGCCGCGTGTTGGACGAGTTGGTGCCCGCGTCCGATCTGTAGGTACCGGTAGCGAAGTAACAGCGCAGTCGGGCATCCCCTATGGTGCAATCGCGTCACACCAGTAGCGCGGATGACGCTTGCAACGACAAGCCTTCCCGGAGCAGGCTTACGTCGACCGGTACTAGAGGTTGGAGCCCCATGCCAAAACCGTCCATGCTTGACGCGCCAAGCAGGTGTGGGCCTTCACTGGTGACGCGAAATTCTCGCGGGATACGGTTAGTCTCATAGGGCGTGCGCGTTCCCTGCCACTCTCGTGCTATCTTGGCCCCTTCCGCCCCATACTACGACTGTCAACTCGTCCGTGCACTCTAAACCCGGGACCCGTCGCAACGTGAGCAAGGACCGAAAGTTGGCGGCTTTCATTCAATGGGTGGCCGGGGACCCTTCAGTAGATCAATTGACCATGGAAGCCTCAAAGTTGGCGGCGGAGGGCGTTGGTGCTGAATACGGCGCCGTAGTAGACGGGGACTCCTCCGTGGTCGCCGCGCATTCGTCAAGAGTCGGCTTGTCTGGACGCGACCAGGCCCAAGCCAGCCAAGCTCAGGCGAACTTCGCCCTCTCGTTGCGCGAGCCCGTGGCGGTGATGGACCTTCGGGCCGAGACCCGCTTCCCGACCTCGGAAATGACCCGCTTCGGCCTCGCCAGTGGAGTGTGCGCCGTGATCCCCCGTTGTGGCGGCGGCTTCGGGGTGCTCGGTGCGTTCAGGACTAGACGACGGCGATTCAGCGATGCCGACATCTCCTTCGTGGAGACGGTTGCAAATATTGTCGGCATGGTGATCGAACGTGAGCAAACGCGGTCCCGGCTGCCATGCCTACAGGGCACATTGTACGCACCGGCCGGTATGGCCGCGACCGCTGCCCATCAATTTAACAACACACTCGCCACGATCAATCTGTATTCCGAGTTACTATCGTCGGTCCTCGACCTGAGTACCGTTGCGTCAGATTATCTGGCAGCCATCCGGCAACAAGTTGAAGATGGCGTGGCGCTGACGCACGATCTTCTCGGTTACGCGGACCGTCCACCGGGTCGTGTGGCGACATTCGAGGTGGGAGGATTCGTGCAGCGACTGCTTCCTTTCCTTCGCCTAGCGGCGGCGCCGCGGGTCCTTGTCCAAAAGCCGGCGGCTGCCCCGTCGTGGGTTCAGGCCGACCCGGCATGTCTGCAGGAAATCCTTGTGTGCTCGGTTTCCCGTACGGCGTGGGACGCCGGCGGACCCGGGATGACAATCGAGGTGATCGCACCAGGGGGAAGATGCGAAGAGGGCCAAACAGATCAATCGCCCGAACGCAGTCAGACCCTTGTCATAGACATGCGGTGCACTTCTGGAAGCCCGGCGATCAGTTGCTGCGACGCCTTTAGGAAGCATCTGGCCGCTCTGGCCAGAGCCCTTGGCGGCAGAATTGATTTCGCTGCGGCAGGAGCCACGGATGCCTCGATTCGACTTTGGCTTCCTCACTGCGAAGGCCCGTCTGCTGCCCATGGAAGAGTGTCCGATCTTCCGCGCGGTAGGCAAGAGCCCGTAATGGTCATTGAAGCGGAAGCCGCCATGAGGAGAGGCATCGTCGATCTGGTCAGGTGGTTGGGTTATGAGCCGATCGAGGCGACAAACCCGAGCACCGCGAAGGCGGCTCTGAAGGATCGCTCAGCGACCGTGACCGCTATCATTGTCGGCGACG
>JBOGGN010000453.1:0-2775 GCA_050744165.1 Acidimicrobiales bacterium
ACGCGTGATCACGCGTTCTAGCGCCACCAGTTCCGACCGGCTTCGTCAGAAGGTCACGTCAGCAGGCCGCTTCAGCAGAGCCGGGAGAGCACGCCACCCCGGCCAAGCCGGCGAACCGCCCAGGCGGCACGCGCCCAGGTAGGCGATCAGCCGGCCGCGGCGCCCGCCAGTCGCGACTCCCGCCGCTCACCGACCCGCTTGCTCACCCGCTCGATGCGCTTCAGGTGGGCAACTGTCGCCTCGCGGGCCTCTTCCCCCTCGGCGTTGAGCCCGGTCACCGACTCGGGGCGCCAGTGGCGCACCACAACCGGCACCAGGATCTGGTCGTAGTAGAGGTTGAAGTCGAAGATGCCGGCCGACGCGATCGCCGAGGCGTGGCCGTCGAAATCGGGGATGCCGGCACCGGGCATCTGAAAGGTTTTCACCACAGTGTGGAGGGCGACCATCATCCGCGACGGATCGGCCTCCCACATGGCGGTGCCCAGGTCCCGGTAGAACAAGAAGTGCAGGTTCTCATCGTTGGCCACCTTGGCCATGACATCCTGCCCGGGACCGTCGAGCAGGCGGCCGGTGTTGCGGTGCGAGATCCGGGTGGCCAGCTCCTGGAGGGTCACGTAGATCACGCCCTCGCAGGTGTTGGCCAGCTTGCCCTCCCGGCCGTAGCCCGCCGACACCGCGGCCATGCGTCCCCGCTCCAAGGCGATGGGGTCGACGGCCCGGCTGAGGATCATCCAGTCACGGATCACGATCGAGTGCCGGTGCTCCTCGGCGGTCCACCGCCGGTTCCAGGCCCCCCAGACCGAGTCCTCGCCGAACAGCCAGCTGATGGCGTGGAAGTAGTACTGGAGGTTGTCCTCGGTGAGCAGGTTCAGGTACAAGGCGCTGCGTACGGCGTCGGGGAGGGGGTACGCCGACGGATCCCACTGGGCCAAGGGGTCGTAGTCCCGGCCCAGGTGCCAGGGCACAAGCTCGTGGGGGAACCACTCCTTGGTCTTTGCCAGATGGCGCTCGAACAAGTCTTCGGCGGCTCGTTCGGTGTCGTCCAGCAGCTTGCGGTCGGCCAGGAGGGTGCTGTTTTCCTCTCGGTACATGACCCATAGCCTACCGACCCGTCAGTAGGGTCCGAACACGCTGATCGCGACCGTCGGGGGGCATGTGGTAACCTGAGATGCGGCAACGTGGTTGGGGGGACCATGTTGTGACACACGCTGTTGCCAGGAGAACCTTGAAGCCATCGTTTGACGCCTTGGGCGTTGCGCCGGAACTCGTCCGGGCCCTCGCCCCGATCACCACACCTTTCCCGATCCAGGCCCTCACCATCCCCGACGCCTTGAACGGCCGGGATCTTTGCGGAAAGGCCAAGACCGGCTCGGGCAAGACTCTCGCTTTTGGCCTTCCGATGCTGCAACGGCTTTCGGCCTGCGCTCCGGCAGGGACCGCCGGGCAGCAGAGCGGTCGGCCCCGGGGCCTGATCATGGTCCCCACCCGGGAGTTGGCCCGCCAGGTGGCCGATGTCCTGCGACCGCTCGGCGACGTCATCGGGCTGAACCTGGCCACGATCTACGGCGGGACAGGGATGGACAGCCAGATCAAGTCGCTGCGAGGCCCGCTGGACATCGTCGTTGCCACCCCCGGCCGGCTGATCGACCTCCAGCAGCGCGGGGACCTCCACCTCGACGGAGTCGAGATCCTGGTGCTCGATGAGGCTGACCGCATGGCCGACATGGGTTTCTTGCCGCCGGTCGAGTGGGTCATGCGGCGGTTGCCGGCCCATCAGACGATGCTGTTCTCGGCCACCTTGGACGGCGACGTCGATTACCTGGTGCGCCACTACTTGTCCGACCCGGCCAGCCACGACGTGGCCGAGCCGGTCGCCACCATCTCTGAGATGACCCACCGGTTCCTCGCGGTGCACCAGATGGACAAGGTGAAGGTGGCCGCGGCCATTGCCAAGACCAGCCCCCGGACGCTGCTGTTCACCCGCACTAAGCGCGGCGCCGACCAGCTGACCCGCAACCTTCGGGCCGAGGGAATCCAGGCCGCAGCCATCCACGGCGACCTGCCCCAGCGGCTCCGGGAGCGGGCGCTGGCCGAGTTCACCAGCGGGAAGCGCCCGATACTCGTCGCCACCGACGTCGCCGCACGGGGCATTCACGTGGAGGGCATCGACGTGGTCATCCACTTCGACCCGCCCGAGGACTACAAGACCTACCTGCACCGATCCGGCCGCACGGCCCGAGCGGGCGAGGAGGGTGTCGTCGTCACCTTGGTGCTGTGGGATCAGCGCCTCGAGGTGGAGAAGATGCAGCGCCGGCTCGGCATCACCCAGCCCGTCGTCGAGGTCTTCTCGAACGATCCCCGGCTGAGCGACATGCGGGCCTTCAGCCCCGCCGCTTCGGTCGCCTGACCGCAAAGAGCAGCGCCGGCGTCTTGAGTTGGCACTTCGAGCAGGGGCCTCTCGGACGGGGAGGTCCGCTTCAAGACCAGCATCGAGGTCGGTGACACAGAACCGAGCGCGGACCTTGTCTGCAGGCTTGGTGGTCGGAACCTACGGGTGATGAACAACTACCTGCCTGGCTTCGAGGCGATCGTGGACGGGGAAGCGTCGCCCACCGAGGTGATCAGCCGGATCGAGGCCTGACCCGATTCACCGGAACACCACGACCCTCGACTCCGCCTGCGGCCTCTACGTCGACGACGTCACCGCCTGGATCGACGCCCGAGACGACAACCCCACAAGATTCACGCAGGTGGTGCGGATAACCCGCGTGGGGA
>JBOGGN010000454.1:0-4499 GCA_050744165.1 Acidimicrobiales bacterium
GGTCAGACGGCCCACGGTGACGTGATCTTCGGCCAGTCGACCTGCGGCGTGCGGCGCTCGAGCACGACCACCGTCGTCTCGTCGCTCAACCCCTCGGTCCACGGCTCGCCCGTGACCTTCACCGCCACCGTGGCGCCGGCGGCGGGCACGGGCACGCCCACGGGCAACGTGCAGTTCACCGAAGGCGGGTCCCCTGTAGGTTCGCCGGTGGCACTTTCTTCCGGCACGGCTTCGGAGCCGATCACCTTCGGGAGCGGTGGCTCTTACACCATCAAGGGGGTCTATCTCGGCAGCGGCAGGCTTACCGCCGCTGACGGAACAACTACTAGTTCCAGCACGACGGTGACCTCGGCGACGGCTGCCTTCACCTCTGCCGACGTGGGGGCCACCATCTCCGGTAGCCGTGCCAGGAATGTCGCCGACGGAGCCACTACTAGTTCCAGTACGACGGTGACCTCGGCGACGGCTGCCTTCACCTCTGCCGATGTCGGTGCCGACATCGCCGGGGGCTCCATTCCCGCCGGTGCCACCATCACGGCGGTTGGGAGCGCCACGTCGGTGACGATCTCGGCCGCGGCGACCTCGACCGCCACAGCCGTGAACCTCTCCATCACGAGCGGCATCCCCGCCGGTGCCACCATCACGTCGGTTACCAACGCCACGACGGTGACCATCTCGACGGCGGCTACCTCCACCGCCAGCGGTCTGCCGTTGTCAATCGCAGTTCCGTGGGGCTACTCGACCAGCACGGGCACAGTCATCCAGACGGTAAATTAGCTCACCACGGCACCGATACTGTCGAAGATCCCGTCGCGCCAGGCGCCACGGTGACCGTTACGGTTACCGTGGCGCTTCGCCGGCGCCGAACGATGAGCGCTTCGGCCATCCCGCGACGGATTTCGCAGTCGCCGTCCTAAAGATTGTCCACCCGCCGTTGGCGGTGCGTTTGTCGTCCGCCGGTGTGAAGCGATGAGCGGTCGGGGACCGATTTGTGCCATTATTTGGATCACGGCGGCTCGTGAGGAGCCCGTAGATGGGGTTACATCGTGAGAACTGCGCGGATTTCGGTTCTGGGGCGGGTGGGCCAGCTGGTCAGCCTGATGTTGGTGATTGGCGGCCTGTCCTTCGCCAATCTGACTTCGGCGTCGGGCGCCTCGCCCGCCGTTGGCAAGGCCTACGTGACGAACTTCAGCGACAACACTGTTTCGGTCATCAACACCTCCACCGGCGCGGTGGTCGCCACCGTGCCGGTCGGTGGCGGTCCCATCGGCGTAACTGTGACTCCCGACGGCACCCGGGCCTACGTGGGCAACCAGAACGACGGCACGATCTCGGTCATCGACACCGCCACCAATACCGTTGTGTCCACCCTGCCAATCGATGCCTGCAGCATGGCGGTGACCCCTGATGGCACCCGGCTCTACGCGGCCGCCTGTTCGAGCGAGGGTGTATACGTCATCGACACCGCCACCAACACGGTGGTAGCCACCGTGTTTCTAGGGCCCCTGTCCGTTGCCTACAGCGCGGCCGTGACCCCTGACGGCACCCGGGTTTACGTGGCGGACGAAGCCCAGAACAAGGTGTACGTCATCGACACCGCCACCAACACGATGGTGGCCACCGTGCCAGTGGGCAGCCAGCCATTGGACGTGGCCGTTAGCCCGGACGGCACCCGCGCCTATACAGCCAACGCGATCTCGAACAATGTGTCCGTCATCGATACCGCCACCAACACGGTGGTGGCCACCGTGCCAGTGGGCAGCTCCTCCAGCGGTGTAGCGGTGACCCCCGACGGCACCCGAGTTTACGCGACCAACGCCACAACGGTCGTGGTGATCGACACCGCCACCAACACCGTGGTCGCCACAGTGCCATACAACGGCGCCCCCGACTCCATCGCCGTGACCCCAGACGGCACCCAGGCCTACATGGCCGACGTCTTCGCAAACAGTGTGGCGGTCATCGACACCGCTACCAACACGGTGGTGGCCACCGTGCCCGTGGGGAACAACCCCTTCGACGTGGCGATGGGCCCGGCGCCAACCCTGACCACGACCACGACCACGGTGACAGCCTCGCCACCTGATCCCCGCTTCGGCCAGCCGGTCACCTTCACCGCCACCGTCGCCCCCACGGGGGCCAACAACAGTGGCCTCAACCCGACGGGCACGGTGAGTTTCTTCCTCAACGGCTCGACGACCCCGGCCGCCACCGTGAACCTGGACGCCGCCGGCCAGGCCATGTTTGCGACCTCCGCCCTGGCAGCGGGGGCCAACACGGTGACCCCCTCCTACAGCGGCGACACCACCTTCGCTGCCTCGTCGTCGACCACCGCGGCCACCGCCACGGTGTCGTGCACCACCACCGTCACCGGTTCCAACAAGGCGTTGGTACTCGGCCCCGGATCGCGATGCGTCATCGGGGGGACGGTAACCGGGTCAATCACGGTGCCCGCCCGTTCCTCCCTTGACCTGGAGGAGGTCACCGTGGCCGGCTCGGTCAATGTGTCCGGCGGTGGCGGCATCCGCACCTGCGGCTCGACGATCGGCGGCTCGGTCACGGTGACCGGCGACACCAGCTTCGTGGTCATCGGCGACGCCGCCGACGGCTGCGCCGCCAACACCATCGGCGGCAGCCTCACCCTGCTCAACAACCACCACGGCGTCCAAGCCATCGGCAACACCGTCAAGGGAGCAGTCAACGCCTCGGCCAACAGCGGCGCCGGGCCCTTCCCTGACGACACCGCCGCCAACATCAGCGGCAACCACCACTAAACAGCCGAGGTCAGCTACCGGTACGCCCGGGCCTGCCGCTCCTACACTTCGGCGTTAGCCACCGGCAGCCGGTCGGTTAGCCGGGTCAGGCCACCACCGCCTCGACCAGGAAGCTGCCGCAGACGCTCCCGAGTGCCGGCGTGGCCCCCACCAGGACCGGGCTGCCGCCGCCAGGGAGTTTCAATATGTTCCCGCCCTACGGTCGGGCAGACACTCTGTGTGCCGGAGTGGTTGTCCTCCGTCGCTGGACACGGTGCCAACAAGGGTCAGTCGACTTTGGCCTGCAAGTCGACCAGCGACTGATTGCTGATCGATTTGAATTATCGCGCCGCGTAGATGGCCGGCCGCTACCGTGGGCGCCCACGGTAGCGCCGTGGTCATCGGCGGATTCGAGCCACGCGTGTTGGCTTCGAGCACTTCGGCGGGCGCTTCGCGGGGGGTGGCGCCGAAGGCGGCGCAGTGGAGTTATAACCGGAACTTGTGGATGCACGATCAGTTCGAGGGCGCGACGTACCTTCCTCACTGAGATCACGTGAACGTCGGGGTTGCCGCCCCGGCGAGGAAGGAACGTCAATGTTGAGAGTAGTTGCTGACGATGACACACGGGCGGAGTTGAGCTGGCAGCACACGGCGGCATCGGTCCATTACGGCACCGCCACCAAAATCCGCCCCCAACGGGCCCAGACCCTCGACGCCGTCGACGCGGCGAACCCGCAACGCTTCAACGGCCAGCGTCACTCACCGCCCAAGCTGCCCACCACAGTGTGGATCAACAATCCCACCATCAACGCCGAGGCACAGAAGAAATCTGAAGACTTGTCTCAAAGGCCTTCACAGGCTCCGGCCGGAATCGCTGGCTGACCGTCGACGGTCGGGACATCTTCCAGCTGTGCGACATCGCCCGAAAGGGGCGCGAAAGCGGGGCGGTCGTGGTCGAGGGTCCCACCGAGCGGGTGGCCGAGACGCCCGAGAGCTACACTGGCCAGTTCCTGGCACCGCCCCTGGGCCTCTAGCTCGATCTCGGCGACGCTGGCCGAAGTTGAGCCGATTCTTACCAGATATACGTCATTGTGACCGATGTTGTGCGGGGGGGACGCATGTTATGGTCGACCCACGGCTAATCGGCGATCCGTCCGAGCAGTCGCCGACCAGGCGCCAACTTATGAACTGATTATCCGGCGTGGTGCCGGATGGCGGGTCACGTCGGTGCCACATGCGAAAGAGGTGAGTGACAGGTGGCTCGAACCGGAAGGTCTCGTTCTCAGCTAACCGCGTCGACGGACGAGAACGTCCACACTGACGTCGCCTCGCAGCCGCGACGGCAGGGAGGCAGGCCGCCGAGAAGGATCGGCCGGGTTGTGGCTGTCGTGACCCTGGGCTGGGTGGCCCTGGCGCCTCTGGCCGTACTCAGCGCCTCACCGGCGTCGGCAGTCACTATCGGCACCGCCCAGGTGGTCCCGGGGACCCTCCAGCTCCAAGGTGTGTCCTGCCCCAGCGCCACCACCTGCCTGGCGGTGGGATACACCTCTTCGTTCCAGGGCGTGGTGGTGCCCATAACCAACGGCACTCCCGGCGCCCCCCAGGTGGTCCCGGGGACCGCCCTGTTTCTCGCCGTGTCCTGCCCCAGCGTCACCACCTGCCTGGCGGTGGGCTCGGACTCTTCGTTCTCCTTTGGCGTGATGGTGCCAATCACTAACGGCACCGTCGGCGCCGCCCAGATGGTCC
>JBOGGN010000455.1:0-4129 GCA_050744165.1 Acidimicrobiales bacterium
GGCACCAGAATCAACCGCCACGCTCGAGACCGGCTTCGAGGCTGCCCGAAGGCGACAGCGCCGAGAGGCGGCATCGAGGACGAAGCGCAGCGCGTCGTGATGGGTCATCCCGATCTCTGACGCCTCGATGAAGAGAAAGCTGTTCTGTTCCATCCCGCTGATCGGGTTGACGTCGGAGAGCAGGATCCTGCCGTCGGCGTCCAACCACCCGTCGATGCGGGCGAAGTCCCGCATCTCCAGCGCCCTGAACGCCGCCTCGGCGGTCGCGCGCATCTCGTCGACGATCGTGGGGTCGAACCGGGGCGGGCAGTGGTAGCGGGTGTCGTTGGTCGGCAGGTACTTGCGGCGGAAGCTGAAGATGTCATGGGCCGTGCTGCGGTGGTACATCTCGATCTCCACCGGGGGCAGCGCCACCGGGCCCTCGGGGCCTTCGAGCACCACGGCGGTGAACTCCGTCCCCCCGACCCACGGCTGGGCGACCACTCGCTCGTGGCGGCCCAGTAGTTCGGCCAGGCAGGTCCGGGCACCTTCGAGAGAGGTGGCGACGACCACGTCGATGCTCGACCCGCCCGCCGCCGGTTTGAACACGACGGTCCCGGCCTCTTTCACCAGGGCCGCCAGCTCGGCCGACGTCGACCGTTCGAGGACGCCTGCGCCTTCCCGTGTGAACAACCACGACGGCACCGTCGCCAGCCCGTGCTCGGTCAGGTGGGCGTAGGCCAGGTACTTGTCGTAGGCGACGCGGCAGGCTTGGGCGCTCGAGCCTACGTAGGCGACACCCACGTCCTCCAGGATCTGCTGGATCCGCCCGTCCTCACCGAAACGGCCGTGCATCACCGGAAAGGCGATATCGCACCGCCGCAGCCGTTCGGCAAACGATTCCGCGCCGAGAGCGGTGGCGGTCTGCGACAACTTGAAATCGAAGTCGCCCGGGTTGTTGGAATACAGCAGGGCCCGAGATATCGAGTAGGGGCGCTCCGAACGGTCGAAATACACGATCTCCCGCAGCGCCACCTCCCGCTCGTCGAAATGGTCGGCGACCGACCGCGCCGAGTTCAAGGAGATGGCGCGCTCTTCGGAGGGACCGCCGAGGAGCAGCGCCACGTTCAGCATCGGCTCAGTGGGCCGTCGACGAGGGAAGGGTGGCGTCGTCACGAAGGCGGGCGGCCAAGGAGTCGAGCCCGGCGACCCGGCTGCCTTTCACCAGGATGACGTCGCCGTCGCCCAAGTCGGCAACCACCCCGATCACCTGCTCGACGCTACCGAAGTCGGCAACGCCGTAGGCCGGGGCCTGGACGGAGAGGGCTTCCACGCCGAGTTCGCGGGTCAGCTCACCAATGCGGTGGTGTTCTTCGGCTTCCAGGTCTCCGAGCTCGGCCATGTGCCCGAGCACGGCCACGCGGCGCCGGGCCGGCATGGTGACCAGAGCACGGAGGGCCGCCTCGACCGACGCCGGGTTGGCGTTGTAGCTGTCGTCCAGCACTCGTAGGCCGCCACGGCCGATCTGGAGATCCATGCGACGTCCCGAGGCGTTGGCCGTGGCGAGCGCCCGTTGGATCTCCTCGAGCGGCACCCCGTGCAGGCCGCCAGCGGTGACCGCGGCCGCGGCGTTGACCGCCTGGTGGGCACCACGCACGGCCAGTCGCACCTCGAAGTCGCCCCATGGCGTGGCGAATCGCAGGCGAGGACGCAACTCGCCGTCGACGTCCAGCAACTCGGCCCGCACGTCGCCGTGGCGCCCGAAGACCATGACGGTGGCCTCGGTCCGGCCGGCCATGGCCGCCACCAGTGGGTCGTCACCGTTCAGAATGGCGACTCCGGCCGCGGGGAGCGATTCGACCAGCTCCGCTTTGGCGGCCTGGACCGCGGCCAGGCTCCCGAAGCCCTCGGTGTGGGCGGGCGCCACCCGGGTCACGATGCCGACGTCGGGCCGGGCGATGCGGCACAGGTCGCGGATCTCACCGGGCGCGTTGGCGCCAACCTCGACCACCAACATCTCGGTGCCGTCGGGGGCGTTGAGGAAGGTGTGGGGAACGCCGATGGCATTGTTGAACGATTCCGGACTGGCGTGGGTCTGATACCGCGACGCCAGCACCGCTGATGCCAAGTCCTTGGTGGTTGTTTTCCCGACCGACCCGGTGATGGCGATGACTCGCCCCACCCGAGCGCGTACCGAGACCGCCAAAGCACCAATGGCGGCCAGGGCATCAGTGACCCGCACGCATGGGAAGGAGGCCCCGTCACCGACGGGCTCGCTCTCGGTGAGGTACGCCGCGGCGCCCCCTCGGAAGGCATCCTGGACGAACTCGTTGCCGTCGCGGGCGCCCCGCAGGGCGACGAACAGCTGCCCCGGCTGAACACGGCGGGAGTCGTGCGACATCCCCTGGACCACGACCGTCGGCCCAAATACCCGGCCGCCGGTAGCAGCCGCGATCTCCTCTGTGGTCAGCCGCATCTTGCCGATACCTTATCCATTCAGGACGATCAGGCAGTTGATTTCTTTGTATTCCATGCTTCTTGAATCTCGTAGATGAGGCGAGATGGATCCTGACCTTGGCCAGCTGTTCGGCACGCGATGGCGCGGCGCCCACTAATCCCGCCCGACGGCGGACCGGGGACCACGGACCACGTTCTCATGCACGACGGCGTACCCCGGGCCTACAGGATTCACTTGCCGCCCAAGTTGGTCGTCGGTGCCCCGCTCGTCATCCAGCTGCACGGGGGCGGCGGTAATGGGCGAGGGATCGACCGGCTGACCCGTTTCCACTCCCTGGCAGACCGAGGACACTTCGCCGTGGTCTCGCCGAGCGGCCTCGGGCATCGGTGGAACGTCGGAAGGGCGGCGGCGGGAAGAGGCGAAGACGCCCACGACGGCGAGGTCGCCGACGCCGCTTCGAGCCCAACCAGCGGAGCCGACGACGTCGGCTTCTTGACCACCCTGATCGACTGCGTCGCGGCATGGTTGCCAATCGACCGCCAGCGGGTCTCTGTCGTCGGGATCTCCAACGGGGCCATGATGTCGGCCCGGTTGGCGGCCGAGCGCCCCGATTCGGTCGCTGCAATCGGGCAGGTCGCGGGCACGGCGCCAATTGAGGCGCGGCAGTGGTGGCACCCGACTCGGCCGGTGCCCGTCATCCAGATCCACGGGACCGCTGACCCGATCCTCCCCTACGCCGGTGGTGACGTGCAGCTCCGTCGGTCCCTGCGCCGAGGCGCCGGCCAGGTGCTGGGCGTCGACGAATGGGCGAACCTGCTGGTCGCCACCAACCGGACGGCGGCCGGGGCGGGTGGCCCGAGCCCGGCCCCGGGGGCGGGCGGGCCGAGCCCGGCCCCCGGGGCGGATGGGACCAGCCCGCAACCCGAAGTGACCACCCCGGCCCCCGGCGTCACGGTCCGCGCCTGGCGAGGGCCCACCCCCGAGGCCGACGTCCAGTTCTGGCGCGTAGACGGCGGCGGTCACACCTGGCCAGGCGGCATCCAATACCTGCCGGAGCGGCTGGTCGGGCCGACCTCGGACGCCTTCGACGCCACGGCCGTCATGTGGCGGTTCCTGGCTGCCCATATCCGGGAGTGATGATGCGAAATGTGCATGGGCGACATTTTTCGCGAGGGCGCGACAAGATGGGGCCATCCGTCATACAGAGGGGGATTGCCCATGAAGGTCGCGATGACGATCAATGGGACGCGGCAGGACCACGACGTCGAAGCGCGCCTCCTGCTCGTCCAGTACATCCGAGATGCCGCCGGCTTGACCGGGACCAACGTCGGGTGTGACACCACCAGCTGTGGCGCCTGCACGGTGCTGCTGGACGGCCAGTCGGTGAAGTCGTGCACGGTACTGGCGGCCCAAGCTGACGGCGCCGAGATCACCACCATCGAGGGCCTGGCCAAGGGCACGGCGCTGCACCCGATGCAAGAAGCGTTCCGGGAGAACCACGGGCTGCAGTGCGGGTTCTGCACCCCGGGCATGGTCATGGCGGCGTTGTCGCTGCTGGCCGAAAACCCCCACCCCACCGAGGACCAGGTGCGCAGCGGCCTCGAGGGCAACCTGTGCCGCTGCACCGGCTACCAGAACATCGTCAAGTCGATCCTGGCCGCCGCCAACCAGGCCGCCGGCCAAGCCGCCAGC
>JBOGGN010000456.1:0-14749 GCA_050744165.1 Acidimicrobiales bacterium
GGCGACTCCAGTTTGCCAGTCCTCGGCCATCCCGGACCGCTTGCCGGCCGCCAGTGCCGCCCGCAGTCGCCCACGGGTTGACCGAACCCAGGTCGGGCCTCGGTGGTGGGGTGTCGCCGCGGTCGCCACCGCGGGAATCATGTTGGTGTCCCTTGCCGTGGCCGCTCGGCACCGCTTCACGCGCACGGCGATGGCAACGCCGCCAACGACTCTGCACCAGGAGGAGGCCACCGGCGGGACCCCGGTGAGCACCTGCCCACCGGTCGATCTGGGCTGCCTGCCGCTCCCGGTGGACGGCGGCGTGCTCGCGACCGCGGGCGGCCGCTACCGGATTGGGTCGCCCGGCGACGTCATCGTGGTCGGGCGCTGGGACTGTTCGGACGCCCTCCCGGCTCTGCTCCAACCGGTCAGCGGCGAGGTTTGGGCGTGGCAGGCCTGGGCCACCAGCGACCAGCCCTCCTCCGCCCGGCTGGTCGCCCGCATTGCGGGCGCGTACTCGCTCCGTGTGGGCCGGGGCGCGCGGGGCTGCGACTTTCTCCAGGTCGTCAAACAAGGCGGCGGGACCGTCGCCATCGATCCGGTGAAGAGCGCATGACAGACTTGGGGGATGGCTCGGGCGAATCTGCGCCGGCGGATCGGGCCCGCGGCCCTGGTGGCGCTCGGGTTGATGCTGCTGCCTGCCCTCTGGTCGGCGGGCAGCCCGGCGGCGGCGGTGCCCGCGACGGGGTCCCTCGGGGTGTCGACGACCCACCTCACTCTGCCAACGACCACCGCCGCGCTGTCGACCACGGTGACGCTCCCGCCGACCACGCCCACCACCACTTCCCGGGTCACGGTGCCCGTGACCGTGCCGACGACCAAGGTGCCCAACACGGTGTCCGGTACCACCTCGACAACGGCGGCCACCACGACCACGACGACCTCGACCACCATCGCCCCCATACCGACGGTCTCGCCGGCACCGATCACCCTGCCCCTGGCGACAGAGCCCCAGAGCGCCACCATCAGCCCGGTGTTCTCGGTGCTCAGCCTGCTCGGGTTCGTCACCTTGGTCGGCCTCCTGATCGCCCAGTGGTACCTCACCGGCCCCAACCGGCGGGGCCCGACACTCTGAGTTCCCGGTGCCCGGCGGCGGCGTGCGGCGTGTGGTGCCTCTGACGTACGGGTGGGCAGAGGTGCCGGAGACGGTTTCCATCCACGGCGGCGACCCCTCGATCCGCCTCCGCGAACCGGTCCCCGGAGTACTGCTCCAAATCGACGGCGGTTGGCTGCTGCTCGATACCGGCTACAACACCCCCCTTGTACGCGATCGGTGGCTGTGGGCTCGTTTCGGGGAAGCAGACGTTGTCGCTGTATTGCCCACCGGTCCCGGGGATTCAGGGGACTCCCTCGAGGTGGCTTTCGAGGTGGTCGGCGTCGACCCGGCGGAGGTGACCGTGGTCGCCGTCAGCCACCTCCACTACGACCACGCCGGCGGCCTGCGCTGGTTCGCCGGCCGGGTGCCGGTCCACATTCAGCGGCGCGAGCTGGAGTATGCGCTCGGTGGCCTCCCTGGAGGCGGTCCCGACGACCAACCGGAACGCAACGGGTTCATCCGCCTCGACTACGACGACCCGGCCATCGACTGGGTGCCGGCGGACGGGGACGTGGAGGTCGCGCCCGGCGTCGTGGCGGTGGCCACCTACGGCCACACGCCGGGCCACCAGAGCTTCGTCGTGACCCTCGACTCGAGGGCGTCGTCGGCTTACGGCGTGGCCGGGTTCGTCCTTGCGTTCGACGCCGCCGACCTGCAGCGCAACATCGACCAGGAATTGGCGGTGGGCGGGTTCGTCGGTTCCGGGCAACAACAGAGCATCCAGGCCATCCGGCGCCTCAAGGCGATCGCCGCCGCCCGAGGGTTTCGGCTGGTGCCTGGGCACGATCCGGTGGCCTGGCCGGCGCTGGTCGCTTCACTGGGGGTGGCGGGGCCGTAGCGGGCGCACCAACGTGACCGATGCGAACTCCGAATCCAGGCCGCGGTCGTCGGCAGGCCATGATCCCTGGCACCGGGTCGACCGTAAGTAACTACAGCCGGGCCGCGGGATGGTACAAGGGAGATCGATGGCACAGGCGGAGGCGGGGGCGGATACGCGTGCAGCGGCGTTGGCCAACGGGGAGCCGGGGCCCCGGCCGCCACGGGGAACCGCCAGGACACGACGCCCAACCCGACCAAAAGATCGCCGCAACCGGCGTCGCCACACCCACCGGCGGCTCACCGTCGCCAGCGCGGTGGCCGTGTTCGTGGCCGCCGACTTGGTGGCGCTGGTGATCCTGGCGGTTGCGGTGGCGTTGGTGGTGCGCAACCGAGCAACCGCCGAGGCGGTGGCCAACGCCCGTGACCTCACGGTGGCCGAGGGGCGCGCCGCGGTGTGGCCCCTCCTGACCCCCGGCGTCACCGGAGGGGACCCGGCGGCGCTGGCGGCGCTCGACGAGGTGGTGCGCTCCCGGATCCTGTCCCCCTTGTTGGTGCGGGTGAAGGTATGGGCGGCCGACGGCACGATCGTCTACTCCGACGAGGCTCGCCTGATCGGCCGGCACTTTCCCCTTGGTGCCGCAGAGGAGACGGCGCTCCAGACCGGCCGCGCCGACGCCGAGGTGTCGGACCTTTCCGAGCCGGAGAACGTCTACGAGCGCCCGTACGGCAAGTTGCTCGAGGTCTATGACGGGCTGCGTACCGCCAGCGGCCAGCCGGTCCTGTTCGAGGCCTATCTCACGCTCTCCTCGGTGAACGCCGACAGCCACCGGGCCTTGGTCTCACTGCTCCCGGCCATGCTGAGCGGGCTGACGCTCCTGTTCTTGATCCAGGTCCCACTGGTGTGGACCATGGGCCGGCGCATCGAAGCGGCCCAAGCCGAGGAACAGCGCCTCCTCCACCGGGCGCTCAGCTCGGCCGAAGCCGAGCGACGCCTCATCGCCGCCGACCTGCACGACGGCGCCGTGCAGGCGCTGGCGGGCACGGCCATGTCGCTGTCCGCAGCCGCGGAATCGGCGCAGAAGGGCGGGATGCCCGCGCTCGCGGCGATGGTTGGGTCCTCGGCAGCCGAGCTGCGGCAGGGGATCCGTGAGCTGCGGACACTGATCGTCGCCATCGCGCCGCCCCACCTCCACGAAGAAGGGCTGGCAGCCGCCCTCCGCGACCTGGTCTCGCCCCTCGCCGGTCGCGGGATCGACGTCCAGCTGGAGCTCGAAGGCACGCTCAACCTGGCGCCCGACGTCGAGTCCCTCGCCTACCGGATGGCCCAGGAGGCGATCCGCAACGTCGTGCGCCACGCCGGTGGTGCCCACCTCGTCATTGTCCGGGTGTCGCGGTCGCGGGGCGGGGTCCACGTCGAGGTCCGCGACGACGGGCCCGGCTTCGACCCCACAGCGTTGGAACATGTCCGGGCCGAGGGCCATGTCGGCCTGCGCTTGCTGGCGGATCTGGCCGAGGATTCCGGCGGAACCCTGATCGTTCGCTCAACGCCGGGCGCCGGGGTCTCTGTGGTCCTGGAGGTTCCGGCGCCGTGATCCGGGTCATGGTGGTCGACGACCACGAGGTGGTGCGGCGCGGCCTGGCGCAGCTGTTTTCCACTGCCGATGACATCGAGGTGGTCGGGATGGCCGCCGACGGCGCCGAGGCGGTCACGGTCGCGCTTGCCACCGGCCCCGACGTCGTGTTGATGGACCTGTCGATGCCGGAGGTCGACGGCGTCGAAGGGACCAGGAGGGTGCTGGCCGGCGTGCCGGCGCCGGCAGTCGTGATCCTGACCTCGTTTTCGGACCGGGAGCGCATCGTCGACGCCATCGACGCGGGTGCGGTGGGGTACCTGCTCAAGGATGCCGACCCCGACGAGTTGCTCCGAGGGGTACGGGCGGCGGCGGCGGGGGACTCGCCGTTTTCGCCCCGGGCCGCCAAGGCGTTGCTCACCATCGGCGCCCAGCGCGCCACCGCCGAGGCATTGACGCCCCGGGAACGCCAGGTGCTCGGAGCCCTGGCCAAGGGACTCGCCAACAAACAGATCGCTCGGCTCCTAGACATCTCCGAGAAGACGGTGAAAACCCACCTCACCAGCGTGTTCGCGCGCATCGGCGTCGCCGACCGCACCCAGGCGGCATTGTGGGCCCAGCGCCACGGGCTCGGCAAGGACCTCGACAGCTAGGGGTCGGCCGCCGCCGTTCGCAGCGCCGCCAGCAGCTCCTCGGCGGGCGCATCCTTGAGGACGTGGCCGGCGACGCCCGCGGCTGACGCTTCGGCAAGGCGCTGCGGATCGACCCAGGCGGAGAACAGCACCACGGCCGGGGTCTTTCCGGTCCCAACCAGCGCCCTGGTCCCGGCCAGCGCCCTGGCCGCGGCCAAGCCGTCGAGGACCGGCATCGAAATGTCCATGAGGACCACGTCCGGTTCGAGGAGCTGGGCCAGGCGAAGGGCGACGCGACCGTTTTCCGCCTCCCCCACGACGAGGAATTCGTCCCGGTTGGCCAGCAAGTGGATGACGCCCCGCCGCACCGCTGGTGAATCGTCAGCGACGAGCAGGCGGATGACCCCGGGCACCGCTCCAGCGTCGCCGCCAAAGGTGGAAGGCACCATCGGCCGATGGTCCTAGGACCATCGACGGATTGCCCGCGCAGGCGACCAGGTCCACTGTCGTCACTGGGCAATCGCCCGGGGCGGACAGCCTTTTTTTCGATTCCTGACATTGGAGGGTCGCCATGAGAATGCGCTCGGCGGTCGTGCACACCCTGGTTTTGGGGTGTGCCGCACTGGCCTTTTTGTTTTCCGGTTTGAGCGCCCCCGCTGCCTTAGCCAGCGGGGGCGGCGGTTGTGGGGGCGGCGGTGGCGGCGGGGGCGGTAGCGGTCCCATCGTCTCGCTCTTCCTCGACACGCCGGCCCCGTCGCCCTCGAGCAGCGGGACCGACCTGGTGGAGCTGACCGCGGCCGCGGGATCGAATGGGGCCACGGTGACGGTGCGCAGTTCGAACACCACCGCCCTGCAGGTGCCGGGTTCGGTGCTCATTGCGTCCGGATCCACATTGGCCAACCTGGCGTATACCACCGGCGCCGTGACCAGCGCCACGACCGTGACGCTGACGGCGACGCTCGGCACCTCGACGGCCAGCGCGTCGGTGACCGTCACCCCACTGTCGCTCGCCATGGTTGTGGCCATTCCGGGCGAGATCGAAGGCGGAACCAACGTCACCGTGCGGCCGCAGCTGTCCGGACCGGCGCCCGCAGGCGGAGCCCAGGTCAGCCTGACCAGTAGCAACCCCGCCCTGGCCCCCGTCCCGGCGACGGTCACGATCCCCGCGGGGTCCGGTTCCACGCCCATCACGGTCAGCACCGGTGTCGTTACTGCCCAGACCACGGTGACCTTCACTGCCACCTGGAACGGCTCCACCGCGACCGGGCAGGTGGTAATCGACCCGATCGACACGCCCACCTCACTCGTGCTCAGCCCCTCGACGACCGATGGGCCGAACGGTTCGAGCGGCGTGATCACCGTGGCCAACCCGGCGCCGTCCAACGGTGTGGCGGTCGACGTCACCAGCAGCAACCCCACCGTCGCCTCCGTCGAGTCGCCCGCCCTCGTCGGCAATGCGTCCACGAAAGCCGGCTTCAACATCACCACGACTGAAGTCACCACCGCCACGGACGTGACCATCACGGCCACCGCCGGGGGCGTCAGCGTGCAAGCCACGCTCACGGTCGTCCCGACGCCCCCGCCGGCGCCGGCGTTGCAGGCCGTCACCGTGAACCCGGGCAGCGTCGCGGGCGGCAGCAGTGCCACTGGCACCGCGACCCTCAACGTGGCCGCCCCGGCCGGTGGCGCCGTGGTCACCTTGGCCACTAGCAACGCCACTGCCGCCCGGGTCCCAGCGTCGGTCACGGTGCCGGCCGGGTCGACCAGCGCCACCTTCACCGTCACCACCACCACCCAAAGCGTCACAACGACGGTGTCGGTGGGCGGGGACTACGGCCAGTCTTCCCGGGCGGCGCTGCTCGGGATCAGCTCGACCGGGGGTGGCTCGGTGCTGGTGGGGCCGCCGGCGGGGGTATCCGTCGAGCCGCCGTGGCTCGACCACGAGCCTGAGGGCAAACCCAACATCAACCCGCAGTTCTCCGTGTTCGGCAGCCTGGATGGCTTCACCCTGACGGTCGAATCGGGTTCGCTGCCTCCGGGGATGACGCTCATCAGCCCGTTCCGGCCGAACGACTCGGTCATCCAGGGGACACCGGGCGCCCAGGGCACCTTCGCCTTCGTGTTCAAGTTCACCGGGTCGTCAGGCACGGTGTTCGCAGTGCCGTACGTCTGGGTGATCGACCCGCCCGCCCCCCTGCAGGTCCCCTTCATCGGCGTCCCGGCGGGGACGGTGGGCCAGGCCTACGAGGGCGACTTCGCCTTCACCGGCGGTGTCGGTCCGTTCAACTGGTCGATCTCGGCCGGCGCCCTGCCCAAGGGACTGAAGATCAACTCCACCACCGGTCAGATCACCGGCACGCCGCAGGCGGCGGGGACGTTCTCCTTCACCGCCCGGCTGAGCGACAGCAGGAAGGTGTTTCTGGACACGCCGACAAGCATCACCATCTCCTCGTAGGTTTCACCGTTGCGGGACGTCCGGGCCGGTGGTTGCAACCACCGGCCCGGCGCCGCGCCCCGCCGGCGACGCCTTAGAGCCGGGCGGCCACCTCGTTGGCCAGCAACCGCCCCGTTGGCGACAGCACAACACGTCCGCCCCGCCAAGTCACCAGGCCATCGAGCGCCGGGTCAGCCAACGGCAACGCCGACGCCGGGACGCCCTTGCGGGTTCGCAACGACAACTGGAGCGCCTCGCGTGCGCGGCCGTCGGCGTCGAGAATCTCCTCCCCCGCCCCCGGCGAGCGCCCGGAGCCGATGAGTTCCAGGTAGCGCTCGGGGGTGCGGACGTTCCACCACCGCCGGCCCCGCCGATGCGAGTGGGCGGCGCAACCGATGCCCCGGTAGTCGCCCTGGTCCCAGTACAGGCGGTTGTGGCGGCATTCAAAACCGGGCTTGGCCCAGTTGGAGATCTCGTACCAAGAGAGGCCGGCCGCCGCCAGCAGGTCGTCGGCGACCAGGTACTTGTCCGCCTGGTCGTCGTCGTCGGGCCAGCGGGCCGGGTCTCGGGCGAGCGGCGTCCCCGGTTCGACGGTGAGCGCGTAGGCACTGAGGTGTTCGGGGCCGAGGGCCAGGGCCGCCTGAAGCGTCGCCACCCAATCCGCCGCTGACTCCCCGGTGGCGCCGTAGATCAGGTCGAGGTTGAGGGACCCGAACCCGGCGTCGCGTGCCCAGTCGACGGCTCGGTCGACCGTGGCCGGGTCGTGCCGGCGGCCCAAGGCGGCCAGCACGGCGGGCTGCATGGACTGCACGCCAAACGACAGGCGGTTGACGCCCGTCTCGCGGTAGGTGGCCAACAACGGGCGAGTTACCGTTTCCGGGTTGCACTCCACCGTGACCTCGGCCCCGTCCTGACGGGGGATCACTTCGAGGATCGACACCAGGAGCGGCGCGGGCAAAAGCGACGGGGTCCCACCACCGAAGAACACCGAGGTGGCCAGCGGAAGGTCCGCCTCGACCACCTCACGACGGCAGGCGGCGGCGTAGTCCGCCATCAAACCTTCGCGATCGGTCCAGGTCGCGAAGTCGCAGTAGTCGCAGCGGTGCTGGCAGAAGGGAATGTGGACGTAGACCCCGAACTCGCTCGTCATTGGGCCGAGTCCGTTTCGGCTCCTGCCGGGGCCGTGCTGGCCGCGCTCGCCGAGCCACCCGAGGCAGCCGAGCCACCCGAGGTAGCCGACCGAACCACACCCGAGCGCAGCGCGCACAGGAGGAGGCCCGCCGCCATGGCCGCCGTCTCCGACCGGAGGACTGAAGTCCCCAGGCTGACCTGAGGCAGGCCGAGCGCCAGCTCCGCCTCGTCCCAGCCTCCCTCCGGTCCCACCACCACCGTTGGCCAGGAGATGTCCAGAGCCCGCCCCCCGACCTGTGCCATGGCAACGCCGCTGGCGGCGGTCAGGAGCGACCGCAAGGACGTCACGTCCGCGACCGCGGGGAGCCATACCCGCCGGCTCTGCATGGCCGCACCGAAAGCCACGGCGCGAAGCCGCGCCACTTCTCGTGCGGCCTTGTCCGCGTCCCACCGCAGCACCGTGCGGGCCGTCGTCAGGGGAAAGATCCGGTCCACTCCCGCCTCCACGAGCTTCTGGACCGTCCACTCGGGCCGTTCCCCTTTGGTCAGGGCGAAGCCCACCGTGATGGCTGGCACGGGCACCGGCGAGGCGGCCACCTCGGAGATCGACTCGAGCGCGGCCGCACCCTGGAACCGGCACCGCCGCCACCCCCCGGCGCCATCCGACGCCGTGACCTCCTCGCCGGCGCGCAGCCGCAGGACCCGGGCCAGGTGATGCTCGTCGTCGGGCGACAACTGTGGCTGGCCGAGGTCGGCGACAAAGACGTGGGCGGCAGCGCCCAGCCACGGTGGGACGCCATCCAGCCCGGACTCACTGGTCAGCGGTGGCCCTCCGCCCAACCGAGCTGCGGAGCTATTTGAACGCGTGGCGGATCTTGGAGAACAGCCTCGCGTCAGGGGGCGACACCGGCTCGTCGCGCAGCGCCGCCAGCTGGCGAAGCAGCTCCTCCTGCTCCTTCGACAGGTCGGTGGGCACGTCGACCACGACCGTGATCAACAAGTCGCCCCGGCCGCGGCCCTGGAGCACGGGAACGCCCCGACCACGAAGGCGGACGACCTGGCCCGTTTGGGTCCCGGGGGCCAACGCCAGCTCCTCTGGACCGTCCAGCGTCTCGAAAGGAAGCGACACACCGAGCGACGCCTGGGTCATGGCCAGATGGAGCTCGTGGTGCAGGTCGTTACCGGAACGCTGCAGCCGGGCGTGGGGGTGGACCCGCAGGTGGACGAACAAGTCGCCCGGGGGGCCACCTCGCGGGCCCGAGGCACCTCGCCCGGGCAGGCGCAGGGTGGAGCCGTTATCGACGCCGGCGGGCACCTCGACCATGAAGGAGCGTTCCTCGTTCTTCCGGCCCTGGCCGCGGCACTCCACGCAGGGGCTGGCGATCTCCCGCCCGGTGCCGCCGCAACGGGTACACGGGCTGGCCGTCACCATCTGGCCCAGGATCGATTGGCGCACCCGGCGCAACTCGCCGGTGCCCTGGCAGATCGAGCAGGAGGTCGGGAACGTCCCCGGGCGGGCGCCCGACGCCCCGCACGCGGTGCATGGCGCGGGCAGGCGAACGGTGATCTCACGCGCCACGCCGAAGACGGCCTCGGCGAACTCGAGGTCGAGCACCGTCTCGCTGTCCTCGCCGGCGGGTGGGCCGGCGCGGCCACCCCGTCGCCCCGCGGTGGCGCCGCCGAAGGGGCTGGCACCGCCAAAAAAGGCGTCGAACAAGTCGCCAAGCCCGGTGGCGCCGAACCCCGTGAACGGGTCGCCTGCGCCCGTGCCGGCCGCCCCGGTGCCTCGGATGGCTTCGGGCCCGAACATGTCGTAGCGCCGGCGGCGCTCGGCGTCCCTCAGGGTCTCATACGCCAGCGTCACGGCCTTGAACTTGTCCTCGGCCTGGGGATCGTCGGGGTTCGCGTCGGGGTGCAGCTCTCGGGCCAGCTTGCGATAGGCCTTCTTGATCTCGTCCTCGGTGGCCTGTTGGCTCACGCCAAGGAGCGCGTAGAAGTCTTCGGTCACGGCCATGGTCACATCATGGTACGTGGCGGGTATGCCGTACCCGGCGACGGCGCTCGGCACCCGGGAACCCGGGCCTACCGGGCCGGATCAGGCGCTGCGACCGTCGGTCAGCGCCCGACCCAGGCGCTGGCTCACCACCGCCACTGCAGCCATCGCCTGGTCGTAGTGCATGCGGGTCGGCCCCAGCACGCCCACCGATCCGACCCGCTCCCCCTCGACCTGGTACGGCGCCACGACGACCGAGCACCCGGCCAGGGCCACCACGCCGTGCTCGGTACCGATGGCTACCGATAGGCCCCGGTTGATCACGTCATGCAGCAGGCTGACCAGCACGAACTGCTGCTCGAGGATGGTGAGCACCTGGCGAATGGTGCCGATGGCGTCGAAGCTGGCCGCCATGCGGGCAGCACCGCCGACGAAGACCGAATCCGGCTCCCGCTCAGCGCCGTGGCCGCTCTGCAGCACGACCAAACCGACCCGCGTGACGTCATCGACGACCGGGTCGCCCGAGGTGAGGACGGTGCCGTCGAGGCCGGTCCCCATCGGGGCTCCGACGAGGATCCGCGACAGCTGCGCCGACGCCGCCGCCAGCTGACGATCGGTGACCTGGGCGGCCACGTCAAAGAACCGCCGCTCGACCGCCGCGTTGGACAGCACCGCCACCAAGAGCACCGAGCCCCCGCCTCGCCCGAGAAGCTGCACCGACAGGATGGTCGCCACCTCGTGGAGAGGCGCGGTGACCACGGCGGCGCAGTCGGTGAGGTTTGCCAGCAGGCGGGTGGTGTCGTGCAGCATCTGTTCCAACTCGCCGTGGGCCCGGGCGAAAAAATCCCGGACCTGCTGATTCTGGGCCGCGCCGAGGGAACCGGGCGGCGTCAGGGAATCCACGAAGAACCGGTATCCCTTGTCGGTCGGCACCCGTCCCGCCGAGGTATGGGGCTGCACCAGGTACCCCTCACGCTCGAGGAGGCCCATCTCGTTGCGAACCGTGGCCGACGAAACGGCCAGCCCGGGCAGCCGCGCCACCGCGGCCGAGCCGACCGGTTGCGCCGTGTCGATGTACTCCTCCACCACGGCTCGGAGGATGGCGGCCTTGCGAGAGTCCAACATGGTTGAACGAACAGATTACTTCGGACCCTGTGGACAGAGTCGGTTTGGGCCTCAGCCGGGGCCAGCCGAGGTCAGCCGAGGTCAGCCGAGGCCAGCCGAGGCCAGCCGCCCTTCCTACGAAGCGGAGACGAAGCCCTCTCGCTCGAGGTGCAGGATGATCTGCTGGGCCGCTTCCTCGGCGGAGAGCGCCGAGGTGTCGACCACCACTTCGGACTCGGTCGGTGCCTCGTAGGGGTCCGAAATCCCGGTGAACTCCTTGATCAGCCCGGCCCGGGCCTTGGCGTAGAGGCCCTTGCGGTCCCGCTGCTCGCACACGTCGATGGGGGTGTCGATGTGGACCAGCACGAAACCGCCGTGTGGGGCGATCATCGAGCGCACCTCTTGGCGCACCGACTCGTAGGGGGCGATGGGGGCGCAGATGGCGATGCCCCCGTTCTTGGTGATCTCGGAGGCGACGAAGCCGATGCGGCGGATGTTGATGTCGCGGTGTTCCTTTGAAAAGCCAAGCTCCGACGACAGGTTCTTGCGCACGATGTCGCCGTCGAGCAGGGTCACCGGCCGCCCGCCGACCTCCAGGAACTTGGTCAGCAGCACGTTGGCGATTGTCGATTTCCCCGACCCGGACAGCCCGGTGAAGAACACCGTGAAGCCCTGCTGGTGCCGGGGCGGGTAGCTGCGGCGCAGCTCGGTCGCCACGTCGGGGTAGGTGAACCACGCCGGGATCTCCCGGCCCTCGTTGAGCCGCGTGCGCAGCTCGGTGCCGGAGATGTTGAGGGTGTGAGTGCCGAAGGGGACCTCGTCCTCGGGCTGGTAGGCGTCCTGCTCGGGGACGTACAGCATCATCTGGAAGGGGACCATGCCGACGCCGAGCTCCTTGGTGTTGGCCGCCAGCAGCTCCTGGGCCTCGTAGGGCCCGTAGAACGGCTTGCCGTCGGCGTCCTTGCCCGGCCCCGCGTGGTCTCGGCCCACGATCAGGTGGGTGCAGCCGTGGTTCTTGCGGATAATGGCGTGCCACACCGCCTCCCGGGGCCCGCCCATGCGCATGGCGAGGGGCAGCAGGGAAAGCATGGCGGTGTGCATCGGGTAGCTCTTCAGCACCGCCTGGTAGCACCGCACCCTGGTGTAGTGGTCCACGTCGCCGGGCTTGGTCATGCCCACCGAGGGGTGGATGAGGAGGTTGGCCTCGAGCTCCGCCGACGCCCGACGGGTCAGCTCCACGTGCGCCCGGTGCATCGGGTTGCGGGTCTGGAACGCCACCACCTGGCGCCACCCGAGCCGGCTGAACTCGGCCCGCAGCTCCGCCGGCGTCAGCCGCAGCGTCTTGAAGTCGTAGTGGGCCGGCGCCTGGACGCCCTCGACCCGGCCGGCCACGTACACCGGGTTAGTCCGGTCGAGGACGTGGGCCACGCCGGGATGCAGCCGGTCGCCGGTACCGTAGACGGCCTCGACCTCCTCGCCCCTGTCGGGGACCCACACCTCCGACACGTGGAGCACGCCGAGCATCACGCCCTCGGCGTCGCGCAGCGCCAGGCGGCCACCGGCGCCGAGTTGGTGCTGGTCCACGAACGCCTGGGGCAGGTCAAGCACGATGGGGATGGGCCACAAGGTGCCGTCCGCCAGCCGCATCGACTCGCACACCGAGTGGTAGTCGGCCTGGCCCAGGAACCCCGTCAGGGGCGAGAAACCGCCGTTCATCAACAGCTCCAGGTCGCACTGCTGGCGGGGCGTCAGGTCCCACGAGGGCCAGTCCCGAGATTCGGCCTTGAGCTCGGCCACCCGACGGTCGGCGGCATACAGGTTGATGAGCTTGCCCCCGTGCGGGGCAACAAGATGATCGGTCACAATTGCTGAGCATACTGGTCAGGATTTAGGGGTGGAAAATGCGCCGCCCCACGCGCCTCACGCCCTCCCGAGCGCCCAGCTACTCCTCCAAGCGGAGGGCCTGGATGAAGGCCTCCTGGGGGACTTCGACACGGCCGATGTTCTTCATCCGCTTCTTGCCCTCCTTCTGTTTCTCCAGGAGCGTGCGCTTGCGGGTGATGTCGCCGCCGTAGCACTTGGCCAGCACGTCCTTGCGACGGGCCTTCACCGTCTCTCGCGCGATGACTCGCCCACCGATGGCGGCTTGGATCGGGACGTCGAACATCTGACGCGGAATGAGTTCCTTGAGTCGCTCGGCCATCTTTCGCCCGTACAAGTCGGCGTTCTCTCGGTGCACGATCGTAGAGAACGCGTCGACCGGTTCGTGGTTGATCAGCACGTCAACGCGCACCACCTGGCTTGTCACGTAGCCGCTGGGCTCGTAGTCAAGCGAGGCGTAGCCCTTGGTGCGGCTCTTCAGTGAGTCGAAGAAGTCGATGACCACTTCGGCGAGGGGAATGCGGTAGCGCAGCTCGACGCGCTCAGTCGAGAGGTACTCCATCTTGGTCATCTCGCCGCGTCGGCTCTGTCCGAGGTCCATGACGGCACCCAGGTACTCGACCGGGGTGAGGATCGTGACGTCCAACATGGGCTCATCGACGTGATCGAGCCGGCTCGGATCCGGCAAGTCGGTGGGATTGTCGACGAGGACCTCGGAGCCGTCGGTGAGGAAGGCTTGATAGACCACCGAGGGGGCCGTTGCGATGATGCCAAGGTTGAACTCTCTCTCCAGTCGCTCACGAACGATCTCCATATGCAAGAGGCCGAGGAAACCGCAGCGAAACCCAAAGCCCAGCGCGTGCGAGGTCTCGGGTTCGTAGGCGATGGAGGCGTCGTTCAGTTTCAGCTTGTCGAGGGCGTCACGCAGGTTGCCGAGGTCGTCGCCGTCGATCGGGTAGACGCCACAGAACACCATGGGCTTGGGATCCTGGTAGCCCTCGAGCGGAGCCTTGGCCGGGCGGGCCGCCTCGGTGATGGTCTCGCCCGACCGCGCTCCCCGCACGTCACGAATGCTCGCGACCACGAAGCCCACTTCACCGGGACCCAGCGCGCCGACGCTCACCATCTCTGGGGTGCGGATCCCGATCTCCTCCAGGTCGTGGTTGGTGCCGGCGCGCATCATGCGAATCCGAGTGTCGTCGCGCAGCGTCCCCTCGACGACGCGAACCGAGGAGATCACCCCGCGGAACTGGTCGTAGTAGGAGTCAAAGATGAGCGCCTGCAGCGGCGCTGCGGGGTCGCCACCGGGTGCGGGAATGCGTCCGATGATGGCGGCCAGCAGTTCGGGTATCCCCTGGCCGGTCTTGGCCGAGATCGACAGCACCTCCTCTCGTGGGATGCCCAGCACGCGCTCGAGCTCGTCCTTGCAGCGCTCGGGGTCCGCCGCGGGCAGGTCGATCTTGTTCAAAACGGGCACGATCTCCAGGTTGTGCTCGAGGGCCTGGTAGCAGTTGGCCAGGGTCTGAGCCTGGATGCCCTGGCTCGCGTCAACGAGCAATACCGCGCCCTCGCAGGCGGCCAGCGAGCGCGACACCTCGTAGCCAAAGTCGACGTGGCCCGGGGTGTCGATGAGTTGGATCACATATCCCTGGTACAACACCCGGACGTTCTGGGCCTTGATGGTGATCCCGCGCTCGCGCTCGATGTCCATCGAGTCCAGGTACTGCGCGCGCATGAGGCGCGGATCGACGGCCCCGGTGATCTCCAAGATTCGATCCGACATGGTGGACTTGCCGTGGTCGATGTGCGCGATGATGCTCAGATTGCGGATTTTGGACGAATCGACGGAAGAGGGAGAGGTTGCCACGGTTCAGTTAAGGCTACCGGGCCATGGTGAAAATCCCGAGAGTGGAGGGGTTCTCAACTTGCGATTAAACCTAGGCCTTACCTGCCGACGTCTTGTTTCAGAATGAGTTCGGCCGCTTTCGCGTCGACGGTCCGCATTTGGGCGAGTAAATCACGAATGCGACGGTCGTTGCCTATCCACTC
>JBOGGN010000457.1:0-4618 GCA_050744165.1 Acidimicrobiales bacterium
GTCCCATCCCACACGGAGGCTCGGGCTGGTCGGGCGAGCAAGGAACATCAGCCAGACCTTGCGGACGGCCTGCGTCGAGCCCTGACGGCAAATCCGTTCTGTGGCCTCGCTCTAGTAATGCTCCCGGACGTAGGCATAAGCCCGGTGTTGACGGCGTGACTTCCTGACCACCGCGGCGCTGGTTTCGGCGGCGCTCATTGGGGATCGACCCGCCAGGCGGCAGGGTCTGCGAGGTGGAGTCCGCAGGCGCAGTCGAGGGCGTCTTCGGGGGAGCCGGCGTGGAGGCCGGTGGGGAGGACGGAGTCTTCGTAGCCGTTGGCGAGGGAGACAGCGAACCCCCAGGAGCGGGCTGAGCCGCCGTAGCGGAGGCGGCAGAGTGGGATCTTCTCGGCGTGTTCGAGTTCGCCGTCGACGTAGGCGAAGTGGTCCCGGAAGTGGAGTGGGACGGCCAGGAGTTCGGGCCAGCGCTCGCGGGCTCGAGTGCTCAGGCGGTACTGGAGTGTGTTCCGGGTCGATTCGGGGATTTTCACGGGCGGGTCCTTGTTGCTGGCCGGTCCGGTCGCGGGGGTGCGGGTGGCGGCACGATGGAGGGGTCCCCGATCGCGGAGAACCCCTCCCCACCAGAGTTGGACGCTCGGGGGAGGGGCCCTCCGAGGTGGTGTTGCCCACCGTGGCCATCGTATGGCCCTGCCGGTTGAGCGTCGATGCGTACGCGGCGGCCGGCCGTGACGTGGCGGTCCCGCGGGCGTCGTGCCCGGCGTGTCGGACGCCGATGTCGTTTCGTTCCGGCTATTGGCGCAAGGCTGACCGGGACCGCCTGACGATCTTCGTGCGCCGGGGGCAGTGCCGCCCGTGCCGGCGGAGCCATGCGCTGCTCCCGGCGTTCTGCCTGGTCGGCCGGCTGGACTCGGTCGAGGTGATCGGGGCCGTGCTGGCCCGGGTGGCGGCTGGGACGGGGGTCCGCCCGGCGGCAGCGGAAACGGGCGTGCCGCATACCACGGCCCGGGATTGGCGGCGGCGGCACCGGGCCCGGGCCCCGGCCCTGGCGGTGGGCTTGGCCGGGCTGGCGGCCACGTTGGGTGGGCCGCCGCTGCGTTTGTCGGCCGAGCCGGAACGGGCGGCGGTGGAGGCGGCCGGTGCGTGCTGGGCGGCGGCCCGGCGCCGGTTCGGGGAGCGGACCCCGCCGCTGTGGCGGCTGTGGAGCCTCGTCACCGGCGGGGCCGTGCTGGGGACTGCCACGGATCCGCCCACGACAACGGCGAGCGGATGGGTCTTGATGCCGTCAACGCCTTGACGGCCATGACCTGGAGGTTGCTCGTGTCCCCTGACGACATCGCTCTGTTCCGCTATCACCTCATCGCCGAGGCGCTGAGCCCGCACCTGAGTCCCGCCGAGCGGGGCTGGCTGGTGCGGGATCTGGCCTCGCGGTCCCATCCCCATCCCGATGGTGGGGTGCGGGCCTATTCCCGCAACACGCTCGACCGGTGGATCCGCGCCTACCGGGAACGGGGCCTGGACGGGCTGCGGCCGGTCAAGCGGGCCGATTCCGGGTCGGTGCGCCGCCACCCCCAACTGATCAGCGAGGCGGCGGCGCTCCGCGCCGAGGTCCCGGGACGCTCCGCGGCGCACATCGCCGAGATCCTCTTCGCCCGTCACCGGGTGGTGGTCTCTCCCCGGACGATCCGCCAGCATCTCCGCCGCCGGGGTCTGGGTCGAGCGGCGCTGGTCGGGGACCGCCGGGTCTTCGGCCGTTACGAGGCCGAACGACCCAACGAGCGGTGGATCGGCGACGTGCTATCCGGCCCGTTCATCCCGCACCCGCGGGTCGGCGGGTCGAAGAAGGCCAAGCTGTTCCTCTTGGTCGACGATCACAGCCGCCTGCTGGTCCACGGCGTCTGGATGACCGACGAGAACACCCGGGCCGGCCAGGACGTGCTCCGGGCGGCGATCTGTCGGCGGGGTCTGCCCGAGTCGCTCTACGTGGACAACGGCGCCCCGTTCGCCAACCAGATGCTGGAACGGACCTGCGCCGTTCTCGGGGTGCGCCTGGTGCACTCCAAGCCCTACTCGCCCGAAGGGCGCGGGAAGCAGGAACGCCTCAACCGCTATATCAGAGAACGGTTCCTGACCGAGATCGAACACACCGGCATCGCCAGCTTCGAGGAGCTCAACGACCGGTTCCTGGCCTGGGCCGAGCAGGTCGCCAACCTCCGGGTCCACGCCGAGACTGAGCAGCGGCCCCTCCACCGGTTCGCCGCCGGCGGGCCGTCCCGTCTGGCCGACCCGGCCCTGCTGGCCGAGGCGTTCCGCTGGTCGGTCACCCGGGCGGTGACCAAGACCGCCACCGTCTCCTTGCAGGGCAACCGCTACCAGGTCGACCCCGCCCTGATCGGCTACCGGGTCGAGCTCCGCTACGACCCCGAAGACCTGACCAAGCTCGACGTCTACCTCGAAGGCGACCACGTCGGGGTCGCCATCCCGCTCGTGATCGGCCGCCACGTCCACCCCGCCGTCCCCCAAGCCCAGCCCCCAGCCGCGGTCCCGACCGGTGTCGACTACCTCGGCCTCGTCCTGGCCCAGCAGGAAGAAGCCCTGGGCGGACCGATCTCCTACCGGGACGTGCCCCTCTTCAGCGACAACGACATGGAGACCGGATCGTGAGCCGGGCGCCCTGGGTGACCCACTTCGGGTTCACCAAAACGCCGTTCTCCAAGTCGATCCCGGCCAAGGACCTCTTCACCCGCGATGCGCACGCCGAAGCGGTCGCGCGGATCCATTTCTGCGTGGCCGAGTCCGCTCTCGGGGTTCTCGTCGGTGACGTCGGCGCCGGCAAGACAGTGGCCGTCCGGGCGGCCATCGCCAGCCTGGACCCCGCCTCCCACCACCTCGTCTACGTCCCCAACCCGGCGTTCGGGACCCGGGGCCTCTATGTCACCATCGTCCGCGCTCTGGGGGCCGCGCCCCGGTTCCACAAGGCCGAGGTCATGGCCCAGGCCGCCGAGCTCCTCGCCGCCGAAGAAGCGGAACGGCACCGCCGGGTCGTGCTCGTGATCGACGAAGCTCACCTGCTCACCCCCGAACAGCTCGAGGAACTACGGCTGCTGACCAACGCCGAACTCGATTCAAAGAGCCCGTTCGCCGGGCTGCTCGTCGGTCAGCCCACCCTGGCCCGCTCCCTCCGGATGGGGGTGTTCGCTGCGCTCGATCAGCGCATCGCCACCCGCTACGCCCTCCAGCCCATGAACCTCGGCGAGTCGGCCAGCTACCTCCGTCACCACCTCGCCCTCGTCGGGCGGACCGACCCCCTCATCGCCGACGACGCCGTCACCCGCCTCCACCGCGTCGCCAACGGCCTCCCCCGAGCGCTCAACAACGCCGCCATCGCCGCCCTCATGGCCGCCGCCTCCGAAGGCAAAGCCCTCGTCGACGAGACCTGCGCCAAGAAAGCCGTCGCCGAACTCACCCGAGACTGATCACCAACATGCCCACGCCGATCGCGCCGGTCCCCAGCACCGACAAGTTGGGGACCGGCGCCGCCGCGTCAGACCATCACCGACCAGCCTTGCCGAACCGTCCCCGAACACTCATGCCAAAGCGTGTTCATCCAGTCCGGCCGCCAACACCGAGCTCGGCGGCTGGATCGCCCAGGATAGTGGCGACACCGACCAGGCGCTCGTCTGCACCACCCGGGCTCACGCCCATGCGCAGGCGGCGGGGAATCCTCGGCTTGAGCCCATGATCCTGATGCGGTGGGCGAATGTCGTCGCCTCGTCGGATCCGCGGGCGAGCGCGACCCTGAGCCGGCGAGCTGAAGAGCTGGCGAGTCAGCTGCCCGCGAGTCGCCTGCACGCCGCCATCGCCCGTCAGCGGGCCTCTGTTGCCGCCGTTCTCGACGATCGGAAGCTCTTTCACGAACAGATCGAGCGGGCTATCGACTTCGCGGCCGCACCGGTCGTGCCGGGGGAGCTGGCGCCCTACGCCGACGTCGCCTACATCGCGAGCTAACATGCCGAGGGGCTTCTTGTACTCGGCGAGCCGGAAGGCGCCGCAGATGCCCTCGCCGGCCACGTCCTGAAGTGGTCGCCCGGCCAGGAGCGGGACCACGCCGTGGCCCTGACCCGGTGGCTCCAGGCACTTGCCGCTAGTGGGGACTGGCAGACCGCACTCGACCACTGCGACCACGTGCTGCTGGCCTACGAGCGGGCACCATCGATCCGGTCCCGCTCAGCGCTTCATGGGATTGTGCGGATGCGGCCCGTTGGCGACCAGCTGCACCACACAGCGCTTCGGAGGAGAATCGCGGCCACGATTGAAGGGACCAGAAGCCGATGACTCCGATCCTGCCCACCAAGGTCACGACCGATCCCGAGGTCGTCGACGCCAGCCTGGCCGTCCTCCCTGTCGGGTCGTTCGAGCAGCACGGCCCGCACCTGCCCCTGGTGACAGACACCCTCATCGCCGTGGCCATCGCCAACGAGATCAGCGACCGCTATGGCGCCCTGCAGCTGCCCCCCGTCACGTTCTCCTGCTCCCACGAGCACGCCGACTTCGCCGGGACCGTCAGCGTCAGCGCGACGACCCTGGTGGCCACCGTCACCGACATCGCGCAGTCACTGGA
>JBOGGN010000458.1:0-10266 GCA_050744165.1 Acidimicrobiales bacterium
CCGCGGGCGGCGATGTCGGTGGCGACAAGCACCCGGACGCCGCCATCGGCGAACGCGGCCAGGTTGCGTTGCCGAACCGATTGGGACAGGTTGGAGTGCAGTTCGGCGGCGGGGATTCCTTGGGTGGTCAGGTTGCGGGCGAGCTTTTGGGCGCCGTACTTGGTGCGGGTGAACAGCAGGCTGCGGCTCGCCCCCGACGCCAGTTCGGCGACGACGGCGGCCTTGTCGCCGGACTTGACGGTGAACAGGTGATGGTCCAACTCGGCCGGTGAGGCGCCGGCCGGGTCGACACTGTGGGTCGCGGGTTGCCGGAGGTAACGGTTGGCCAAGCCGCTGATGGCGTCGTCCAGGGTGGCGGAGAAAAGAAGCCGCTGGCCGCCGGCAGGGGTCTGGTCGAGCAGGCGGCGCACGGCGGGAAGGAACCCGAGATCCGCCAGGTGGTCAGCCTCGTCCAGCACGGTGACGCGGACCCGCTCCAGCCCGCAGCGGCCCTGGCCAATCAGGTCCTCCAGCCGACCAGGGGTGGCGACGAGGATGTCGGCCCCGCGGCGCAGCGCGCCCACCTGTGGGCCTTGCGAGACACCGCCGTGGATGGTCGCGCAGCGCAGCCCGACGGACTGGGCCAGCGGCGTGACGGTGCGGGAGACCTGGGCGGCCAGCTCACGAGTGGGGACGAGGATCAGCGCGCCCGGCTGGCCGGGGCTGCGCCGATAGTCGCGGCCACAGAGCGTGGCCACGACGGGGACGGCGAACGCGATGGTCTTCCCGCTGCCTGTCTGCGCTCGGCCAAGCACGTCGCGCCCGGCGAGGGCATCGGGAAGGGCGGCAGTCTGGATGGCGAAGGGCGCGGTTACGCCCAAGACGCGCAATGCCGCTACGAGCGGCGACGGCACGCCGAGCGCTTCGAATGGGCCCGGCGGTGTGTCTGTGGCGACCGGAGCCAACTGTTCGGCTGCGATCCCGGTCAATGCCGGCGCCGGTGTCGGTCGCAATCGGCGGTTGGGCCGCGGGCGTGGGCGGGCGCCCGTATGAAAAGTGGGGGGCACTGGATTCCTCTCCATTGTCGTGAGGCCGTGGATGCTGCGGCTGCACGCTCATCGAGCAGGAACCGGGGGTCGCCGAGGCGCCCGTACACTTCAGGCCGCGCCGCACCCGGGTCGGGCGAGGCACTTACCCCATGGTAGCGGGTCGGGCACCGGACCCCACCCCAGGCGCCCGTCCGCCGGTGGGAGCGTCAGAACCTGAAACGTGTCAAGCCGCCGGGTTCTGCGCCCAATGTCACCGTCGCCGAGCGTGGTTCGATGCGATACACCCTCCAGGGGGGCGGTCCCTGCGACGGTGCGTTGAACGGCGCAGTAATGCCCGATCCGCTCGCATCCGGCT
This sequence comes from Acidimicrobiales bacterium, assembly GCA_050744165.1. Taxonomy (GTDB): domain Bacteria; phylum Actinomycetota; class Acidimicrobiia; order Acidimicrobiales; family Palsa-688; genus JBOGGN01. The sequence continues at coordinate 1,384 of JBOGGN010000458.1, forward strand.
CGACCGGCCAACCACCGTCCGCCCACGCCTTGGCAACGCGCTCTATGGCGCCCGGGTCGGTGACCCGCGCGGCGTCACCCTCAATGACCACGTCCGCGTCGCGGATCGAGAGGGAGAGCGAGCAACGCGAATCGCGCTCGACGTTGCGGCCCTTGCGAGTACCGCCCGTCTGGAACCAGTAGGTGCCATCCACCCAGACGGCACCTACCGCAGTCACATGCGGGGAGCCGTCTTCGTTGATCGTCGCCAGCCACGTCGTGCGAGTGTTGTGGGCGTCTGGAGCAGGCGCCGACCCAGCGGCGAGCTTTTCGACGATGGCGTCCCAGCTCACTGGTGGCAGCCCGTCCGCGGCACCCAAATTGATGATCTTCATGGCGGATCCCTTTCTTCGGCCGCCGGCGGCATGCGACGGCGAGTCCTCGTTCAGACGTGCTCGGGCCGGCAAAGTCATCGGGCGAGGTCGAAGTTCTGGCCGGCTCCCGTGATGATGACCACCACGAAAGGTGGCACCGGTTGCTGGCGTGCTGTGCGTATTTTCCAGTCGAAGGATTAGCGAGCTACGAAGCGGCATCCGGCTTTGTGCCGCCGCGTGCTGGAGACCTGCTACTGATCCATGACCGGGGCAGGCGGCTGCGCCAAACCGCCTTGACCTGGAGGGACGACATGCGTTTGCTTCCAGCCGCTGTGGGGTAGCCATTTGGCGTGTATATCGGTGGCGGTACCATCCTCCTCATCATCATCATCGTGATCATCGTCTTGCTCGTCCGCAGATAGCCCGGGAACGGTCTTAGCGGTGCCCCGTTCCCTCTTGGCCATCGGTCAAAGGTGGAGGCGGGCGCCATCCATCTGGTAGGTGTGGGGGCATGGCAAGCGGACACACGGTCACGGTCACCCCCTCGGCCTCCCATGTCGAGATCAGCGTCGACGGCACCACGGTCGCCACGTCGGAGCGGCCTCTCCTCCTTCAGGAGACGGGGCTGCCGACCCGGTACTACCTGCCTCGCGAGGATGTCCGCATGGACCTCTTCCAGGGCACCAACTTCCACACGACGTGCCCGTTCAAGGGCGAAGCTTCGTACTGGACGCTGGTCCTCGACGGCGAGCAGTTCGATGGGATCGCGTGGAGTTACGAGCATCCCACCCCGGGCGTCGCGGCCATCGAAGGGCATTTGTGCTTCTATCCCGAGCGGGTCGAGATGAAGATCGGCTAGAGGTCACCTCCCACCTGCGTGTGTGCAATCAGGGAAGGCATTTCAGGATGGCGCGGGCCGCCGGGACGGCGGCGGTGGCTGGCCTTGGCCGCCATCCCGGGCCGGGCGGGCTTCCGGGCGCCGGCCGTGGCATCGAGTTCTGCCGGCCACCAGTCACGGCGCGTGCCCTGCCGCCGGGTCCGGCCCAGGTGCCGCGCCTCTAGCTCTGGGGACCTGATCGATGCCCGATCCGGACCCGCCCGAGACGCCACGCTGCGCCGCGTGCCCGGTTTCCTCCTGCCTCGCCAGCACGCCTCCAACCGTCGAAATTGCGAAGTGGGAGGGCCATGGCGCCGTCAGGGGCAGCCGAGCGCGCCGGCGAGCACCCGGCAGGCTTGCTCCATTCTTTCGACGGACAATCTGGTCAGTCGGCGCCGGAACTGCGATCGTCGCAGGGTTTGCAGGGTGTCGAAGTTGGCGACACAGCGCTCCGGCATCCCGTCGTCCTGATCCAGAGGCAGCTCGCTCGTCAGGCCCCTGATCGTGCGGGTGCAGGGCGCGACGACGACCGCGCCGATGCGATCTGCGACGGGATCGCGGGTCATGACGAGCACCGGTCGGTCCCCCCCTGCCGTCGACGCCCACCAGATCTCGCCTCTCACCACTGCGGTACCGCGCTCCACCCGTCTTCCTGGTCGACAAGAGCCAGCTCGGCGTCGGTCAAGGGGATCCGCTCGTAGATCGACGCGTCTCGTTCCGCTGCCAGCCAGGCGACATAGTGCTCGACGGCTCGGCGCACGGCATCCGAACGCGACGCGTGCGGAGTCGGCACGAGCCGGTCGAGCTGATCCACCAACGCGGAGGGGAGCCGGACCGCGATCTGCGTGCTCGTCATGCGTACAGTATACCAAGTTGTCGGACACCCACCGACTCGGCAGACGGCCAGAGAGGAAGCACAAATATCGGCCAGAGTCACCTGCGGGTTCTTGCCTTCCAGCGCGGCCAAGCACCTCCAGCGCGGCCACGAACAAGCCCGGACTTGGCCGCGTCGGCGTTTGTCGTGGCTCCACGGATGCGGCGCCACCAGGACCTCGTCATGATGTACCGGAGCCGCCGGTGACGTGGCTCGGAAAAGGGAGCTGGTGATGGCGTTCGAGGACCTGATGGCCACCGTCAGCCGTTGGCTCGTCGCCACCGAGGCGCTTGCCGCCCTGGGCGCTGAGCTCTCCCTGGTGCGGGACGGGGGTGCCGCCCCCCCGGAGCTGGCCGCCGCCCTGCGCGCCGTGTCCACCGCGGCCGGCCTGCCCGAGGTTGGCGGCCTGTCGCCGCCGCGGCGGGACATGGTCATCGGGGTGATCCGGATGGCCGTCCGCCAGGCGGCCGACCTGCTCGACGAACCGGGTCGGCCACCGGGCTGGGCGTTCACCGACGGCGAAATCCTCCAGGGCTGGGGGGGCGGGTCGACGATGGTGCCGGCCATGCTGGCGTCTGCGCCCGAGCTCGGTGACGTCCATGCGTTCCTCGACGTCGGCACCGGGGTCGGGCTGCTCGCCATCGCGGCGGCGGGCGTGTGGCCCGAGGCATCCATTGTCGGCATCGACATCTGGGAACCCTCCTTGCGCCGCGCCGCGGACAACGTCGCGGGCGCCGGGATGGGCCAGCGGATCACGCTGCGCAACCAGAACGTCGCCGACGTCGACGAGACCGGCGCCTACGACTGCGCCTGGTTCCCGACATTCTTCGTCACCGAGGCGGTATTCGACGTCGCCCTGCCCCGGCTGTACCGAGCGCTGCGCCCGGGTGGCTGGCTGGTGCTGGGCGGGATGTCAGCGCCGGCCGACCCGCTCGCCGGGTCCACCGTGGCGCTGCGGACGCTTCGCAATGGGGGCGCCCTCTTCGACGCCACGCACCTCACGGGCTCACTCGAACGCACCGGCTGCACCGCCATCCGCACGTTGCCCCGACGGGGGCCGGCACCGCTCGTGTACGTGATCGGTCAGCGTCCGGCGCAGCAGGCCTAGAGCAGTCGCGACGAGTTTGCCGCCGCCGCGGAGTCGTACCGGTGTTGAGAACGTGACGTCCAACCCATGGAGGAGAGCCCATGCAGACACCACCGATCGTCTCGTCCGAGGACTGGCACGCCGAGCGCCAGAAGCTCCTGGTGCAGGAGAAGGAGGTCACCCGGGCCCGCGACGCCCTGGCCGCCGCCCGCCGACGCATGCCGTGGATGCGGGTCGACAAGGAGTACCGGTTCGAGGGCCCTCGTGGGCCGGTCAGTCTGGCGGGGCTGTTCGACGGCCGGCGCCAGTTGATCGTCTACCGCGCCTTCTATGCCCCCGACATCACCACCTTCGCCGAGGGCGGCTCGTACCCCGAGCGGGCCTGCGTCGGCTGTTCCTTCCTCGCCGACCAGGTGGCCCACCCGGCCCACCTGAACGCCCGGGACACGACGCTGGTCTTCGTCTCCCGCGCCCCCCAGGCCGACATCGAGGCCCTGAAGAAGCGCCACGGGTGGGAGCACATCCCCTGGTTCACGCTGACCGACGACTTCGATAAGGACTTCGACGTCGACGAGTGGCATGGAACCAACGCTTTCATCCGTCACGGTGAGGGGATCTTCCGCACCTACTGGACCGACAGCCGGGGCGACGAGCAGATGGGCGGCACCTGGAACTACCTCGATATCACCGCCCTCGGACGCCAGGAGGCAGGGGAGGACTCGCCGGAGGGCTACCCGCAAACACCGCCGTACCGCTGGTGGAACTACCACGACGCCTACGCCACGGCGACCTGACAACGGCGGGCGTTGCCACCAAGGGGTGGGGAAAAAATGCCTCCGCACGCCGGCCCCCCCCGCCTAGACGGGTGGCCCGACGATGCCCCTTGCCATTCCCCACGGACAGTCCTACTTTCAACTTCAATCCAAGCTCTGTCGAGGTTCCGTAGAGGCGATGTGGAAGGTGGTCACTCATTGTCGCCGCGAGACCAGGGGCGGACACAAGGACCAGCCTGGCGGAGGCGGAGCCGGAGCCCGTGGCTGTGAGTGAAGCGGCTGGCCAAGTGCCCGAGCCCACCGGCGCGAGGCCGGTCTACTCGATCGGAGCGGCGGCCAGGATGCTCGGTGTCGACGCCTCGTCGCTTCGTGCCTGGGAGGAGCGGTACAGCATTGTTGTCCCGGCTCGCAGCAGCGGGGGTCAACGTCTCTACTCAAGGGACGACCTGGAGCGAATCCGGTTTGTCCTCGCCGCCATGGCTCAGGGTTCGAGCGCGGCCGACGCCCACCGCCTCTTGGCCGAATCGATTCCTTCGGTGCGGCAGTCCCCTTCGGAGTCGGGTCCGACAGTCCTTATCCTCCTGGCAGAGCGAGACCCCTACGCCGCCCACCTGGTCGAGTACTTCCTTCGCACAGAGGGCTACGACGTGGCTCTTGCCGGTGACCAGCTGGACGCAGCCCGCCTCGCTCAGCAACGCAAGCCGGCGCTCTGCGTCGTCGAGCTGATGATCCAGGGGGGCGGCCTGGCGCTATGCCGACAGCTGTCAGCATCGGGCGACGCGCCGGTGCTGGCCCTCTCGGTCCTCGACCTGTCCGACGCGGCCCTGGCGGCGGGAGCAAGCGGGTTCCTGCGCAAGCCGATCGACCCCCTTGAACTCGTCTCGACGGTGCGCGACCTGCTCGGGCAGAGCGCGCTGACCCGCCGGTCACGGCCCGTAGGCGTTTGATGCGCCGGACCTCGACCGGCAACGCGGCGCTGGATTCGGTGCTCGGTGGTGGGCTCGTGTCCGACGCCATCAACATGGTGGTCGGGGCGCCCGGCAGCGGCAAGACCATCCTGGCCCAGCAGTGCCTCTTCGCCAACGCGACCGCCGAACGACCTGGCCTTTATCTCTCGACCGCTTCCGAGCCGCTCGACAAGCTGCTGCGCTATGGGCAGGCCCTTACGTTCTTCGACGTGGAGGCGGTCGATCGCTCGATATTCTACGACGACCTCGGTGCTGCCCTCACTGGCGAGGGGCTGAAGGGTGTTCTGGATCGTGTAGACGCACTCGTAAAGACCCACCGACCTGGGATGGTGGTGATCGACAGCTTCAAGGTGATGAGGGCCTTTGCCTCTGACGAGGCGGACTTTCGCTGTTTCCTGCGGGATCTCGCCGGCAAGTTCACTGCCCTCGCCATCTCCGCGCTGTGGGTCGGCGAATACACCGGCGCGGAGGACAACAATCCAGCTGAGTTTGCCGTGGCCGATACCGTGATCGCTCTCGAAACCAGGTGGAGCGGTGAGCGTTCGGTCCGTCTCCTCGCGGTGCGCAAGCAACGGGGCGGTGGATTCCTCTCCGGCGAGCACTTCTACCGCATCACCGCAGACGGGATTCAGATGTTCCCCCGCCTCGCCGACCCCCGCAACGACATCGCGTACACCCTCGCCGACGCCCGGCTTTCCTCTGGCGTGCCCGCACTCGACGCGGTCCTCGAGACCGGGTACTTGTGCGGCTCGGCCACCGTCGTTGTCGGGCCGTCCGGGGTCGGAAAGACGGTCATGGGTCTGCACTTCGTCTACGCCGGGCGCGGCCAGGACGAAACTGCGGTTGTCCTCGCGTTGCAGGAAAACCGCGCCCAGCTGTCCCGCAGCGTGGGCCGGTTCGGATGGTCCATCGACGATCCACGGGTGACGGTACTCGACCGCTCCCCGGTCGACGTGTACATGGATGAAATCATCTACGAGGTCCTCGACACCATCGAGCGCACCGGTGCTCGACGGGTGTTGATCGACGCCCTTGGCGACCTTGCTTTGACTGCATCGGACTCGCGGCGTTTCTACGAGTTCGTCTACTCCTTCGTGCAGCGATGCTGCCAAATGGGGGTCACCGTCATGTTCACCTATGAGGTTGTCGAGCTCTTCGACACCACGAGGCTCAGCCAATCGGGCGTGTCGAACATCGCGGACAACATTATCCTTCTCCAATATGTTCGTGATGAGGAGCAGTTGAAACGTTCCGTCACCATCCTCAAGTCCCGGGCTTCTGACCACAGCAGCGTGGCGAGACAGTTTCGCATCTCCGATGATGGCATCCTGCTCGGAGATCCAATAGTCCCGGCGAGCCGGAGAAAGGAATGAGACTCAGGTGTTGGCACGCGAGCGCCTGAGGTGGCACTGGCATACAGGCCTGGTCCTCGTGATCACCCTGTTCGCCACCGTATGCCTCACGGTCGTATCCGAACGCAACTATGCGAGTAACGAGCGGCGGTTGACGACCCTGCAGACCCAACTCACCGGCTCGGTACTGCAGACCGCATCGCCGCAGCTGGTAGCGTTCATGGGCCGGGTTGTGGGGCTGGCAGCCGAGGCGCCCGATCCTGTGTCGTCGTTTCGCAGCAGCCTAGCTGGCCAGCTTGCTCCGGAAGGCCAGTACTCCTCTGCATCCTTGGTTGTCGTGACTGGCCTCCAGGTCCGTGTGCTGGCGCACGTAGGCGCCCCCACTATCGAGAATCTGACCTCGGAATCGGCCACCGCCTTGTTCCTTCAGGCCGCTCACGCCTCCACGTTGATCACGACGCGAGCGGTCGCCCAAAATCTGCAGCGGCTGGGTTATCTGCTCTCCGCCCAGGGCTCGAGTGGGGTGTATGTGCTCGCTTTGTCCCAGGATCTTCCTCCTGGCGGAAAGGTCTCGGTCCCAGCCCGTTCGCCGGATGCCAATCTCAACTTCGCGCTGTATTTCGGACCCACCGTGCGTCGAACTGCGCTCATCGCGACCGACGCACCACGCCTCCCGCTCTCGGGCACGTTATCGAAGACGACGGTGCCCTTCGGCGACAACGTCCTGACCCTCGTGGCCTCTCCACGACACTCCTTAGCCGGAGGGGAAGCACAGGACTTTCCGTTGGTGGTCCTGGTCGCGGGATTGATGCTGACCGCCTGCGCAGTATTGTTCACCGAGCGTTTGGTGCGGCGAAGGGACCGAGCCGAGTCTGCGGCATCTCTCATCGATGAGCGTTACCGAGAGCAACGGAACCTCGTCGAAACGCTGCAACGTTCCTTTCTTCCAAAAGCGTTGCCCGACATCCCCGGATTCGATCTGGCGGCCCGGTATCTTCCGGCCACCAAAGGGGTGGAGGTGGGTGGCGATTGGTACAGCGTGATTAGAGTCGACGATCACCGCTTTGCCCTGGTGATCGGGGATGTCTCAGGTCACGGGGCGAGCGCGGCCACGGTGATGGCCTCGGTGCGCTACACCGTGCGCACCTTGGCCAGCGTTGGCCATTCCCCGGATGAGATCCTGGAGGAGACCGGACGCCTGCTCGACTCCGACCTCGACGGCCATTTCGTCACTGTTCTCGTTGGGGTGTTCGACGACCGTACCAACGAGCTCACGCTGGCGTCCGCGGGCCACCTGCCGCCACTGGTGGTGCGCGATGGCCGCGCCGAATTCGTACCGGTCGCCCCCGGCACCCCGTTGGGTGTGCCCGGGACCCATTCGATCCCCATGACAGTGGAGTTCAGGCCCGGTTCAACGCTGATCGCGTTCACCGACGGGCTCGTCGAACGACGTCGGGCCTCCATCGAAACGGGTTTGGAGACTTTGTCGGCTGCCGCCACCGAATACGCTGGTTCGCCGAACGACCTGATCGAGCACCTCTATTCGGCGCTCGACGTGAGTGATCACGAAGACGACATCGCGGTACTCGTGGTCGGTCACCCCGAGCGTTCTCCGTTGCCAGCCTCGGCAAACGCCGAGGCTGGTGAACCGTCCTGGCATGCGGCTGGCCCGTCGGTCGCCGTCGCGGTATCCACCTCGGTGGCCGATTGAAAGCATCGGGCGAGTCGATGGCGGGCGGTCAACAGGGCAGTGGAGCCGCAGCCGGCCGAAGCCACCTCGATGCGCCTTGGCGGATGGCGCCGAGCGCTCCAAACCGGACACGACTGTTCCTGACCGCCGTCCCCCACTCGATGCTCCTCGCTGCGGCGGAACTGACGGCGATGTATCGCGTCATCACGCGATACAGCGCCGTCAATTCGGGGCGCCTTGTCGTCAAGGCATAGCCCACAAAAGCACGCTCGAACCGTGACGAGCAGCTGTCGCCTGGCTGGCGGCCACTCGGTTGTCCAGAAGGTCAGCCGCGGGCTGACCACCGGCGCCTCGTTCCTGTTGGTGGGATGCTCTGCGACCGAAGACACACCCGTCCGATCGCACGGACTCCAGAAAGCGGCGACGCGATCGTCGGCAAGGAAACGGGGCCGTCTTCGCACCCCGCGACCCGCCTTGGAGCCAGGAGCTGGGTCGGCGCTATGCACATTGCTATGCTTCATGCATGGCACAGCTCGTCACACGAGTGGATGACCGCCTCCTAGCCGAGGTCGACCAGCTGGTACGCGAAGGTGCCGCCGCCACCCGTTCCGAAGCGGTCCGTCTCGGACTGGAGGCGTTGGTTGAGCGCCACCGGCGGCAGCGAATCGGCCAGTTGATCGTCGACGCGTACCGGAAGCTCCCCCAGGACGACGAGGAGCTGGCGGCCCTCGACCAAGCCACCGCGGCGTTGATCGCCGAGGAGCCGTGGTGAGCCTCCCCCTCCAAGGCGACATCTGGTGGGCCGAAGCAGAGGACAAACGGCGCCCGGTGCTCGTCGTGACGCGCAGCGAAGCCGTACCCGTCCTCAGTGCCATCGTGGTCGCTCCGGTCACGCGGACCGTGCGGCGTA
>JBOGGN010000459.1:0-17544 GCA_050744165.1 Acidimicrobiales bacterium
GAGCTCTGCAGGGCCGGGTTGGCAGGGTTGCCGACCAGGTAGCTGTCGCCGTCCCACAAGAAGCCCTCCTGGGACAGGTAGCTTCCGGTGGCCCCGCCGGTCTGCCCGGAGGCGTCGCCGGTGTCGATCTCCTGCACCCGGCCGGCGGCGTCGATCGACCCGTACAGGCTGCGATGGCAGGCGCTGCTGCCGCTGCCGGCGCTGCAGCCTGCATACGGGGCGGTCTGGCCGGTCACCGACCACGGGCCTTCGTCGACGGTGACGTAGTCGGCGGCGTCGTTGTAGCCGACGACAGTGACCGAACCGGGAGAGACGGCCGCCGGCACCGCCCCGGTGGGTAGGGGGTTTTGCATGGAGACATTCGCCTGGGCGTCCACCATGGCCTGCACCCGGTTCGGGGCGGCGGCTCCGGGGAGGGCGGCCCCCGACGTGTAGGCGAAGGTGGTCCAGTTGGTGTTGCCGTCGGAGACCGCGCACAGCTGCCCGGTGGCAGCGCCGCACGCCGTCGGCGGGTTCGGTTGGGTGTAGCCGCTGTACGAGACGCCCTGGTACGAGTACTGCTCGATGCTGCCGTCAGGGTTGGTGACCGCCACCAGGTACGCCACGTTGTTCACGGTGACGGTGGTGTAGGTGGTGGTCCGCCCGGCGGTGTCGACCATCGTCACCTTGCCGGTGCCGTAGGAGAACGTCACGGCTCGACACCCCGTGGCCGGGCAGGCGGCCGGATCGTAGGCCTTGGTCAGGTTCCCCAGGTTCAAGTTCATGCCCGGCGTCACCGGCTGGCCTGCGGTCGTGCTTTGATAGACGAGGCGGATCTGGTTGCCGGCCCGGTCGACGACGGCCAGCAGTTGGCCGTCGGGGGAGAACTCTTGGCGCAGCCCGCTCGCGTCGACCAGCGCGAAGCCGGCGGTGACGGCCGCGGCGCCGTTGTGCGTCGCCTCGTCGCAGGCGGTGGCGCCGGCCCCCAACGCCACGTACCGGTACAGGGTGGCGTTCAAACCGGGGGGAGCCTTATAGGTGGCGTCCACGCAAAGCAGGCCGCCGACGTAGGGTGAACTGCCGCTGGTGGGCAGACCGATCGACATCGGCGCCAGCAGGGAGGCCAACTCACCCGAGACGGTGCCGCCCGGGTAGGAGACCGCGACTGCGGTCAGCGGTGACGGCGATCCCGGCGCCGCCGACGCCTTCAACGTGAACACCTGGCGCGTCCCGGTGTCATCCACCAAGGTGACCGCCAACGGTGCCAGGGTCACCTCATCGGCCGGCGGGACGGCCAGCGCGGTCGCCCCCGCCGAGTCTCCGCCGGTGTTCACCACGCTCAGCTGCCAGCCGGCGCCCAGCTCGCCGCCCGCCCCGGCGACGGGGGCCGCCAAGTCCTGGCTGTTGTACACCCGGCGGGGCTGCAACCCAAGCGTCCCGGTGGCTTGCACCGCCGTGGAGTCGTTCTCGTCGAAGACCAAGTTTCCGTTGGCCACGTTGACCGCCGCCGTTCCCTGCGAACCGGCGTTGTGGGAGGCGTAGCTCCACCACGCCTGCGACCCCAACCCGGTGTCACACACCTCGGCTTGGGCGGTGACGGGCGCCGACGAGCCGTACGCGGTGCCGGTCGAGTTCTCCGCCAAGGCCGTCAAGGTCTCCGCCTGGCATTGCGCGCTGGCCTGATCGGCCACCGCCTGAAACTGGAACAAGACGATGCCGTTGTTGCCGGCGATGTTCAGACCGGATACGACGACCTTGGAGGCCGACACATCGCAGGTCACCGCGCCCGTACACAGCGTGGCCCCACCTGGGTACACCGTGGGTATCGAGCCGGCCGCGGTCATTCCCGCCGGCAGGGTCTCGGTCACCGTCACATTAGACATGGACGTCGACGACACGTTGCCGGCCGCCACCGCGACGGTCACCGGCGACCCCTGGATGTAGACCGGCGGCGACGGAGCGTTCAGCAAGAACTGCGTCAAGGTCGGCACCGACCACGTGTAGGTCCAGGTTTGCGGCCACAACGCGCTGCCCTGCCCGCCCAGGACCACCATTTGGCTGGCCTTGGTGTCAAAGGCCATGGCTTGCAGGCTCGTTCCCGGCGGTGAGGCCACCCCGTCGGCCTGCAGCCACGTCGAGCCGGTCCACACCCAGGTGTCGTTCATCGACGCACCGGTGTTGTTCATCCCGCCGAACATCACCACGCCGCCAGAGGAGCCGCCGGCGTTCGGGTCGAAAGCCACCCGGTACAGGTACCGCCCCGGCGGTGAAACCGCCGGCTTCTGCTGGGTCCACGAGGACCCGTTGAACGTCCACGTGTCGGCCAACGCCACGCACGTCGGGCAAGTCGAACCGCCGAACATCAACAGCTGCCCCGTCGCCGGGTCATAACCCAACTGGTCGTCCACCCGTTCCCCCGGGCCCGGAACCAGCGTCCCCAAGTTCGTCCACGTGTCCGTCGACGACTTGTACTCCCACACATCCGAATCGAACGTTCTCGTCGTGCTTGTGGCCGCCCCCCCGTACAACACGCTTTGGCCGATCGCCCCGTCATAGGCCATGCCCCCATAGGCCCTCGCCGACGGCGCCTGCGCCGGGTTCTGCTGCGTCCAACTCGTCCCGTTCCACGTCCAAGTATCCGACAGGGCATTCCACGCGGCGTCGCGACCCCCGAACAACACCACCTCCTTTGCGCTCGCGTCGTACGACATGTACGCCCCCGCCCTCGCCGGCGGTGACCCCGTCGTAGTCGCATTCGCCCACGTCGAACCGTTCCACACCCATGTTTCATTCGACTGGTAGTACACCCCGTTGTACAAGTATGAGCCCCCGAAGAGCACCACCTGACTGGTCGCCGCGTCGTACACCGCGGTGGCATCCCACGCCGCAGGGATATCCGCGGTCGACGACTGCAACACCCAGTCCGGCGCCGCGTACTCACCCGACACCGTCGCCGGCGCCGCCACCTTCGGGCTGGCAACACTCGAAGGCGCCATAGCGGCCGACGCCGCAGGCCACCACGGCTGGGTCTGCGCCGAACGCTCTGTCGGTGACGCCGGGCAGACCTGCTGACCCGACTTCGGGACAGATAAACCAGGAATCTTCGACGCCACCAGAAGTGAATCATCGCAAGCCGGCGTCGGCGCCGCGGATGGCCCTGCCGACACCGGACGCGTCGTCGCCTTCGGAGCCGACAACTTGACCGAGTGCTCCTGCGGCCGCGCCGACTTCGGCGCAGGCTTCGGCACCGGCGGCTTCGGCACCGGCGGCTTCGCTTGCGTGCCGCTCAGCGTCCCCCCGGCCGCAGCCGCCTCCGGGACGGCCACAAGTACCCCGGCGGCAACCAGTCCCAGCACCGTCGCCGCAATGCCGGCACGCCGAAGCGCGGCGGCAACCTTTCTCCGTGCGACACGATGAACCGCGCTTCGGATCGACATGTCCGGCCACCTTTCAAACACCCGCGGCCGCACCGAACACGAAAACGACCACACGGCCTGCCCACCCTGACCCTCCGGTCAGAAACAAGCCAAAGGGTGCACTCTCGCCGAACAAGAAGCAAGAATCATTTCTCGTATCGCCCAAACGGACTAGTCACAAGCCTGAACAACCCTGTATTCTTGCGCCCACAACTATTAAGACAATCTCGCGCACCCGCGAGAATTTGAGTCGTTCACCGATGGAACCGAGGAGCCGACGGGCCAGCCGCCCCTATCCGGAAAACTGCAGCCATAGTGGTCGACCGCCCGGCCTACCACTGGCCCACTCGATAACTGCGCCGCAGGGCCCAAGTCTTAGCGTCCTATATCCGGCGAAGCCGGACCTTTTCACTGCCCGATAAAGTGCCCGGCCGTTTGTCATCTGGTGGTTGCCAACGAACGGTCGGGTGTGGCGGGTGACGGTCTTGGGGTCTGCGGCCCCGGTCAAGGCCACGCCCGGTGTTCGTGCCACACCGCCCGGGGATGGCGCCGGGCACCGAAATCCTAACCGGCTCCGCGGAGTAACGGTCCTACTGTGGTAGTAGACTTGATATATGCCGCGTGGGAACCCGTCACCCAAGGTCGCGATCACGGTTGATCCGGACGTGTATGACCAGGTGGTCGCCACCGCCGCAGCCGAGGGCCTCAGCGTGTCCGCGTGGATGACCGAGGCGGCCCGCAGCGCTTTGCTTGTCAGAGAGGGCTTGCGGGCGGTCGCCGAATGGGAAGACGAGAACGGCCATCTGACTGACGACGAGATGGCAGAGGCCCGCCAACGAGTGTCCGAGGAGATGGTCCCGTATCCGGGGCGACGCCCAGCATGAGCGTTGTCTACGACGCCGGGGTGTTGGTGGCGGCGGATCGCAACGACCGACAGGTGTGGGCTGACCATCGTGCCCTCCTCGAGTTTGGCGTGGTACCGACAACCACCGCCCCCGTCGTTGCACAGGTGAGCCGGTCTGCCCGTCAAGTGCAGCTGGGGCGGCTTCTACGCGGTTGCGTCATTGCGCCGTTCGCAGCCGAGGAGGCGCACCAAGTCGGCCGGCTGCTCGGGGTGTCGGGCACCGCCGACGTTGTCGATGCCCATGTGGTCGTTGCGGCTGCCGCCAGGAATGCAACGGTTTTGACCTCCGACACCGATGATCTCCGACTGCTGTCTGGCCATCTTGGTGTGCCGATTCGGATCGCGTCCGTCTGAGTTGCGACATCCGAGAGGGCATTTGCTGCGGTCCCTATAGGGGGAGCCAATCGCTTAACGTCGTCGGCTGCCCCGCCGGTGACCGAGTCGCTGCCGGCGATCACGACCAGACGCCAGGCACCGGCCCGGAACCCCCCTGTGGACCCTCATCGGCCAACCATGTCGGCAGATTGTTGGCAGGAACGGCGTCGGGCCCTCGACGGAGGGGACGAAGGTGCCGCTGACCTGACATGGATGTCTTCGCAGCCCCAACGGGATTCGAACCCGTGTTTTCACCTTGAGAGGGTGGTGTCCTAGGCCTCTAGACGATGGGGCCAGAGGTGGCGAAGAAGGAGTGTACCTTCGGACCGACTGAGCCCACCTCGGTGATAGCTACGTCCATACTTGAGCCCGTGATCCAGCGATGGCAGACCAGGGCAGACGACGCCACGCTGGCGACTGGCGATGGTCGGCCGTCAACGTAACCGGGCCAAGGACTGGCTGCACCGCCAAGCAGCCCAAGCAGCCCGAGCGCCGCGCGGCCTGCGAACCGCCGCGCTTGTCCTGGTCGTAGCCGTAGCCCTCCTCGGCGCCGCCACCCTGACCCTGGTAACAACCGACAGCCCGCGCCGGCCTCCTCCTCCCAAGCACCACATCACCGGCAGCCTCGCCGCCACCCAGCAGAGTTGCCCCTGGCTGAACAACCAGCTCCCCGTGGCGACCCGGGTGAACGAGCTCCTGAAAGCCATGACCCCCTACGAGGAGGCATCCCTCCTCCACCTGCTGTCTGCCAACCCCAGCGGGTCCTCCTACGAGGGGTACATCCCCGCGATTCCGTCGCTGTGCATCCCCGAGATCACCGAGCAGGACGGCGCCGCCGGCGTGGCCACCGGGTACACCACCAACGACGCCGCATTTCCCGACGTGACCCAACTTCCCGCCCCGATCGCCGATGCCGCCGCCTTCGATCCCGCCCTCGCCCACAGCTACGGGGACGTGATTGGCGCCGAGGACGCGGACAAGGGCATCGGGCTGGCCCTTTCCCCAACCATCAACATCGATCGCTCGCCCCTCTGGGGACGCTCCTACGAGACGCTCGGGGAGGATCCGTTTCTGACCGCCACCCTGGCGGTGCAACTGGTCCAGGGCATCCAGCAGAACCGGGTGGTCACTGTGGTCAAGCACTTCGCGGTCTACAACCAGGAAACCAACCGGGCAACCGCCCTCGACGACTCCATCGTTTCCGACCGGGCGATGCACGAGATCTACCTGCCGGCGTGGTCGGCGGCGGTGCAGCAGGGCCACGCCGGGGCGGTCATGTGCTCCTACAACCTGATCAACGGCGTGCCCGCCTGCCAAGACGTCAACCTGCTCGACACCATCCTCGTCGGGCAATGGCACTTCGCCGGCTTCATACGCTCCGACTGCGGGTCGGTGTATGACCAGGCGGCGACCATGGCGGCCGGCGTATCGCAGGTGAAGTGCACCCCCCTGTACGACCCCACGCAGGTGGCTCGTGCCGTCGCCGACCGCGAACTGGCCCGCTCGGAGCTCGACGGGCTGGCCAAGCCCTTGCTCACGGTCCTCTTCCAGTTCGACCTGATCGCCAATCCCCACCCGTTGACCCCCGACCAACTGGCAAGCACGCCGGCACACCGGGCGGTGGCCGAGCAGACCAACGAGGAAGGCGCCGTCCTGCTGAAGAACAGCGGCGGCGTCCTCCCCCTCGACCTGGCCAACCTGTCGTCGGTCGCTCTGATCGGCCCTCATGACGCCACCCCGTCGCCGGCCGGTTTGGGCGCCATGCACGTCCTGGCGTCGGATCCGGTGGACGCCGAGGGTGCCTTCGAACAGGTGCTGGGGCCGAGGTTGCATTACTACGACGGCGTCAACCCCGCCGTCGCCGCCGACCTGGCGAGACGGTCGCAGGTCGCCATCGTGGTGGTCTACGACGAGGAAGCCGAGCGCCACGACCGCTCCAGCCTGTCGCTGCCAGGCGATCAGAACACCCTGATCGCCGACGTGGCCGCCGCCAACCCTCGCACGATCGTGGTCCTGGAGACCGGCTCAGCCGTTCTGATGCCCTGGTTGAAGTCGGTCCCGGCCGTCCTCGAGACCTGGTACCCCGGCGAGACGGCCGGCACGTCGCTGGTTCGGCTGCTCGACGGCGCCGTTGATCCCAGCGGCAAGCTGCCCGTCACCTTCCCCACCGCCCAGTCCCCCGACGCAATGCCCGACGACACTGCCGCCACCTTCGGCGGGGTCGACGGGAAGGTGAACTACAGCGACGGCATCGATGTCGGATACCGCTGGTACGAGGAGAAGGGGGTCCAACCGCTGTTCCCCTTCGGTTTCGGCCTGTCGTACACCCAGTTCGCCTTCAGCGGCCTGTCGGCCACTCCCACCAGTTCGGGGGCGATCAACGTCAAGGCCACCGTGGCCAACGTCGGCGCCGTCAAGGGTGCCGATGTCGTGCAGTGCTACGTCGGGTTGCCGGCGAGCAGCGGCGAACCGGCCCGCCAGCTGCGGGGCTTCACCCGAGTCACCCTGGCGCCGGGACAGAAGACCACGATCAACCTGACGCTCAGCCCCGGCGACCTGGCCACCTACAGCAGCGCTACCGGGTGGAACGTCCCCGCGGGGGCATTCCGCATCTACGCGGGGGATGGTTCGGACATCGCCAACCTCCCGCTCTCCACCACGGTCGCCCTGCACGGCGCCTCACTGGGGTTCAACTCCGGGCCCGCCAGCTAGGACAGTAGGTTGAGCGGGTGCGCCGCTCGGAGTCGGGTCCCGTCGACGTCCTGCGGGACACGCTTCGCTCTGGACGCTCGTCGCGCCTCACGGTCCGCTTCGGGCGATACACCCTGGGCTCGGTCGTCGCCGTCGTCGTCAGCGAGCTCACCCTTGTGGCCTGCTACGGCTCCGGGCTGCTCGGAACCACCGCCGCCTCGGTGGTGGCCTTCTTCGCCGGTGCCGTACCCAACTATCTGCTCAACCGGTTGTGGGCGTGGGGCCGGCGCGGCCGGCTCCGGGTCGGCCGAGAGGTCGTGCTGTATGCCGTGATCTCCGCGGTGAGCTTGGTCTCGGCGGCTCTGGCCACCGGCTGGGCCGCCCATTACGGCCACCATGTCACCAACAGCCATCTAGTCCGAGTGGGCATTGTCGGCGCCACCTACCTGCTGACCTACGGCGTGCTGTTCGTGGCCAAGTTCGTGATGTACCAGGTCTTCGTGTTCGCCGACCCGACCAAGCCGGCGACGGGGGCTACGGGCGCGACGGGGGCTACGGCGGCGAAGGCAGGGGCAGCGCAGGAGCCCGTCGAAGCCGCTTAGGTTTTCGCCCCTGCACGGCACGGACCTGGGTCCGGGGCGCACGCCTCTCGGCTCAAGTGGCGCCAACCCCGGTAGCCGATCGCGGCAGCGTCGCCTGCCCCCGCCCCCGACCCCGCCACCACGTCGCCAGGATGACCCGTCCCACCCGCAGCCCGTACGTGATGTTGTGCCCCTTTTTGGATGTGCCCGCCGACCGCCGGTAGATGGTGGCCGGCACCTCCACGATCCGGAACCCCCGCTGCGCCACCCCGATCAGCAGTTCCGTCGCCTGAAACTGCGGCTGGCGCAGCGTCACCGCCTCGGCGACGTCTACCCGCATGGCGCGCATCCCGTACGACGGGTCGGTAATCCGCCGCCCCGTGAGCACCGAGATCAAACCCGCGAACACGACGACCCCCGCCGCCCGGAACCGGTCGGTGGTCTCCGCCGAACCCAGCCGGCGTGACCCGCTCACGAAGTCGGCCCGCCCGGCGATCAAAGGCTCGATGATCGACGGCAGTTGTTTCGGGTCGTACTGCCCGTCGGCGTCGGTCGTGGCGATGTATTCGGCCCCGTTCTCCCGGGCCAGCCGGTACCCCAGCCGCAGGGCGGCGCCCTGCCCGCGGTTGACCCGCACGTCGCAGACCAGCACCCGGGCAGCGCCGACGGCGCCGACGTTCCGAGCGGCGTCGGCGATGCGGGCGGCGTCGGCGGTGCCATCAGTCGCCCCGTCCACGACGACGATGGTGTCCACCCCGAGCCCGCACACCGACTCGGGGATATCCCGGAGGACGCTGGCGATTCCGTCCTCCTCGTTGTAGGCGGCGATCACCACCACCACTGGTTGGAGTCGCCGTCCCGAAAGCGTGACCGCGAAGCCGGCGGCAGCGACATTGTCGATATAGAGATCGCGGCCGGCATCACCCATCCGATCGGACATCGCGCTGGTCGAGGCCGGCAAGGCAGCCGCGACCACCGGGGCGACGGTCACCCCCGACACCCCGGCTGCGGCTGCGGCCGCGGCTGAGTCCGCGGGCGCCGGCAACATCACAACGCCTCGACCGCTAGCAGCACCTTTCCGGCGAACGGGCATGCGCCCCATCACCGGCGTCAGGCCCGAACCGGTTTCGCAGGCGACGGCCGCCCGGACACACCGGACACACCAGATGCCCCCGCGGTACCGGAAGAACGCGAAGAACCGGCAGAACCGGATGAACCGGTGCCCCGAGCCCCCGGAGCGACCCCGGCGCCAGCCGCCAAGCCATCCAGGCCCCCGTCCCAAAGCGCCCAAACCGGCCGCAGCCCTTCAGGCAGCTGCACCGCGGGCCGCCACCCCAGCGTGCGGGCGTGGCTCACGTCCACGACAACCTTCGGCATCTCCCCCGCCTTCGGGGGCACGTGCCGCAACGGCAGGTCGACCCCCGACACCTCCCGCACCATGGCCGCCAGGTCGAGCACCGACGTGGACACGCCCGACCCGATCACCACCGGTCCCGCCCAACGAGGGTCCACCACGGCCAGCCGGATCGCGGCCACCACGTCGGCCACGTTCACATAGTCCCGCACCTGGAGCCCGTCGCCGAAGACGTTGAAGGTCGCCTCCGCCCGGGCCGCTTTGACGAGCCGGGGCACCACGCTGTCCTTGTGGCCCATGCCGGGCCCGTACACGTTGGTGAAGCGCAGGGAAGCGCAGCGCACGCCATACATGGCGGTGTAGGTCGACAGGATCATCTCCCCCGCCGCTTTGCTGGCTCCGTAGGGCGTGAGGGGCGCCAGCGGCGATCCTTCATGGATGGGAAAATGCCTCGCCGGTCCCACCACCGCATTGGTGGAGGCAAACACGACGGTCTCGACTCCGCAGTAGCGCGCCTGCTCGGCCAGGGCCGTGGTGACAGTCACGTTGTTCTCGAAGGTCTCGGCCGGCCGGTTCACCGATGCCAGCACCGACGTCGACGCCGCCAGGTGGACGATGGTGTCCACCCCCGGGCGAACGACCTGCTCGATCGTCCCCGGGAACCGGAGGTCGACCTCGCAATACGACGGGTCGCCGCCAAGGTTGGGCTTCATGTCGGCGACGATCACCTCGGCGCCCCCAGACCGCAACGCCCGGACGACATGGGACCCGATGAATCCCGCGCCCCCGGTCACCACGACCCGCCGGCCCGTCAAAGCGGCCGACGGCAACGGTCGGCCCGTCATCGGTCGCGGACCATGTTCTTGGAGGTCTCCCGCCAGCGGACGTCGGGGATCAAGGCGGCAGGATGGATCCGGTCACGGTGGCGGTCGATGATCCCGAACATGGAACTGAGCAGCGTGTCGCTCAGCAAGTGGGGCATCAGGCCCAGCTCCAAGAGACGGGTGTGGGCCGCCCGGTAGTAGTGCTCCTCGGCCTCCACACGGGGGTTGTCCAGCATCACGATCTCAGTCTTCCCCGGGTAGACCCGGGCCACCGTCTCGGCCACCTCGCGGACCGACATTTGCTCGGTGAACTGGTTGAAGACCCGGAACTCCCCCGCCTTCGCCGGGCTCTCGCAGCTGATGCGGATGCATTCGATGGTGTCGACGATGTTGATGAAGCCGCGGATCTGGCCGCCCCGGCCGTACACCGTCAGCGGCTCACCGAGCACCGCCTGGATGGCGAAACGGTTGAGCACCGTTCCGAAGACGGCGTCGTAGTCGAAGCGGGTCGCCAGCCGCGGATCGAGAGTGGTCTCGTCTGTCTCCTGGCCGTACACGATCCCTTGGTTGAGGTCGGTCGCCCGGAGGCCCCAGATCCGGCAGGCGAACTCGATGTTGTGGCTGTCGTGCACCTTCGACAGGTGGTAGAAGGACCCGGGCCGCTTGGGAAACAGCACTCGGTCGGTACGACCCTTGTGGGTGATGTCGAGCCAGCCCTCCTCGATGTCGATGTTGGGCGTCCCGTACTCGCCCATGGTCCCGAGCTTGACGAGGTGGATGTCCGGGTCGACGTCGGCGATGGCGTAGAGCAGATTGAGGGTGCCGACCACGTTGTTGGTCTGGGTATAGACGGCGTGGTGCTGGTCGATCATCGAGTAGGGGGCCGAGCGCTGCTCGGCGAAGTGGACCACCGCGTCGGGCCGGAACTCGTCGATCATGCGGTGCGTGAAGGCAGCGTCGGTCAGGTCGCCATGAAACAACTCGATCTCACGGCCGGCGATCTCCGTCCACGCCCGCAACCGCGTCGCCGGCGACTCGATGGGCATCAGGCTCTCGACGCCCAGCTCCAAGTCGTAGGACCTCCTGACGAAGTTGTCTGCGATCGCGACCTCGTGGCCCCGGGCCGACAGGTGCAACGCACTGGGCCAGCCCAGGTAGCCATCGCCGCCAAGAACAAGAATTCGCACTACTTCTCCTCAATCAGGTAGGTCAACAGGGATGAACGGTCGTGCCCCTTCGGGGAGAGTTCGTACCCAGGCAAGATGAAATTCCCATGAGAACATTTCAGGATTCGTCAGGTCGTCATGCCTTTCCAGGGCGTTTCAGCCATCCCCAACTACTCGCACTGTGAGACAAGCTCGACCCGCGTACGTCGGAGCGTTCGCCGCAGGCGCTCTGGGCGCCATGGGTGCCGCCATTCTTGTCGCTCGGCGTCGCCGTCGCAGGTTTGCCGACGGCGCCGGCGCCCGCCCGGTGCCGGTGGCCCGAGCCGCCCGAACATTCCAGGTGGCCCGCACCGCCACCAGGATCGGCCGGGGCTACGCCTTCGACTCCGCTCGCCAGGTCTTCGCCAGCGCCGCTCGCAAGGAGGATCTCAAGGCCGAGCGCCAGCTTCGGACCGCCACCGACGTCGTGGAGACGTTGGGCTCCATGAAGGGAGCTGCCATGAAGCTCGGGCAGCTTGCCAGCTTCCTCGACGGCACCATGGCCGAACCAGTGCGGGAGGCGCTGGCCACCCTCCAGCAGGACGCCCCGCCGATGGCTCCGGAACTGGCCGCCCAGGTGATCGAAGCCGAGCTGGGCGGCCCGCCGGACGTGGTTTTCGACACTTGGGACGAGGTGCCGATCGCCGCCGCCTCGATCGGCCAGGTGCACCGTGCCATCACCAGGGACGGCTTAGCGGTGGCGGTGAAGGTCCAGTACCCCGGCGTCGACCAGGCCATCCGCGGCGACCTGGACAACACCGCGGCGCTGCTCACCATGTCGCGTCTTGCCTTTCCCAGCCTGGACGCGGAGCCGCTCATCGGCGAGTTGCGGCTCCGGCTCCTCGAGGAGCTGGACTACCGGCTGGAGGCGGAGAGCCAGCAGCGTTTCGCGCAGGCTTTCGACGGCCACCCCTTCATCCACGTCCCCGCCGTCCGGTCGGACTTGTCCACCGGCCGGGTTTTGACCTCCGAGCTGGTCTCCGGCGCTCGCTACCACGAGCTGGAGGGCTGGAGCCAGGAAGAGCGGGACATGGCCGGCGAATCCATCTTCCGCTTCGTCTTCGGCTGCCTGTACCGGATGCACGGTTTCAACGGCGACCCTCATCCCGGCAACTACCTGTTCCACGGCCAGGGTCGGGTCACCTTCCTCGACTTCGGGCTGGTCAAGTGGTTCACCCCCGACGAGGTGGCGATGCTGGCCCGCATGGTCGACGCCATCGTCGTCAAGCGCGACGCCGCGGAGTTCCGAGCGGCCGTCGAAGCGGCCGGCTTCTTGAAGCCGGCCCCGTCACTTACCGACGAGCAGGTGGTCGACCACCTGAGCCACTACTACGAGATGGTCCTCCAGCACGGCCGCTCAACCTGCACGCCGGAGTACGCCAGCGAGACGGTGCGCCGTTTCTTCGACGCCGGCAGCGACGTGGTCCGCCACGCCAGCATCCCCGCCCCATTCGTCGTTCTGCAGCGGATCAACCTCGGCCTGTACGCGGTGCTGGCCGGCATCCGGGCCACCGCCGACTGGCGACGCATCGCCGAGGAACTCTGGCCCTGGGTCGACGCCCCGCCGTCCACCGACCTGGGCCGGGCCGAAGCCGCCTGGCGGGCTACCAAGAACTCTTGATGACCAGTCGCACGGGCGGAGGAAAGCAGCGGTGCCAAAGGTCAGTTCTTCCCCGCCGCCGCCCGCCTTTTTTCCCGCCGCCGCTCGGCCACCCGCTCCAGGCCGCCGACGAGCAGCGCCAGAAATGTCTCGGCGATCCGGCTGCGGACCCGATGCCGTCCGGACCCCACGGGGACGGCGTCGCCGCGTGACTCCTGCTCCGGTCCGTCGCCATCCGACCGCCCGGACTGATCCTCCTCGTCGGACATCTCCTCCGGCGGTGGGCGGTCGGGGTCCTTGGCCTGCCAGTCTTCCTCCGCCGTGAGGTCGTGGCACCACTTCCAGGCGATGACCGCCACCACGATGGGCACGACGAAGATCAGCACCCGGAAGGAGTAGTCCACCGTGGTGATGGACAGCTCGAGATGCTGGGCGATGATGTCCTGGGAACCGGCGAAGAACAGCACCACGTAAAACGCCAGCACGCCGGTGCCGATGGCGGTGCGCACCGGCCGGTGTCGGGGCCGGTCGAGCAGCTCATGGTCGTCGTGGTCGCCGGTCACCTTGGCCTCGATGAACGGCCACAGGTACAACAGGCCAAAAGTGAGGGTGGGCAGGACCACGGCGGGCCAGAAGACCTCTGGGATGGTGTGGTCGAAGATGTGGATCCGCCAGGGGGGGAAGATCCGCAGGGCGCCTTCGAGCCAGCCCATGTACCAGTCGGGCTGGGCGGCGGTGCTCACGGCGCCGGTCCGGTAGGGCCCGTACAGCCAAATCGGGTTGATCTGGGCCAGGCCGCCGAGCGCCGCCGCCACCGCGAAGACGGCGGCCATCAGGCCGGCCGATTTGGCCGTGTACGTCGGCCACAGCCGGGACCCGACGACGTTGCGCTCGGTCCGCCCGGGCCCCGGGTACTGGGTGTGCTTCTGGCGCCAGATGATCGCCAGGTGGGCGCCGAGCAGGGCCGCGATCAATCCCGGAATGAACAAGACGTGAATGATGAACAACCGCTCAGTGGTATCCGCCCCGGGGAAGCTGCCGCCGAAAAACAACGACGCCAGCCACGTGCCGATCACGGGGATCGAAAGGGCAACCGAGTACGCGATACGCAGGCCGGTGGCCGACAGCAGGTCGTCGGGGAGCGAATAGCCGGCAAAGCCGTTGACGATGACCAGGATCAACATCGTCAACCCGATCATCCAGTTGAGCTCCCGGGGCCGCCGGAAGGCGCCGGTGAAAAAGATCCGGCACAGGTGGGCGACGATGGCGGCGGCGAACAGGTCGGCGGTCCAATGGTGGATCTGGCGCATGACGAGCCCGGCGCGGACATCGAAGCTGATATTGAGCGTCGACCGGAATGCCTCCGACATGGGCACGTTATGCAGGGCGAGGTATTTTCCATGGTAAAAGACCGTGGCCGAACCGGCATGGAAGAAGAACGTGAGATACGACCCGGTGATCACCAGGATGATGAAGCAGTACATGGCGACCTCACCCAGCATGAACGACCAGTTGTCCGGGAAGATGTGGTTGAGGGCGCCGTCGACGAAATGGGCGACGCCGAGGCGGTTGTCAAACCAGCGACCGAGGCGCCCGGCCTCCCTGCCGGCGCTCCGTTCCAGACGGTTGGCGGGCCGGCTCACCGGGCCACCCCCGGCTGCGACCGCACAGGCGGCCGTATCGGCGCCACGACGACCGGCTCCGACAACTCCGCCCGCGACAGCCATGACTTGAACAGGCCCGCCCCGACCACGACCGTGGCCATGCCGCCGAAGGCCCACATGATGACCCCCGCCACCTGTTGATCGACCAGGGCGGCGCCGAGGTTGCCGCCGTGGACGTACAGCGGGTACCACGGGTTGGGGGCCAGCACCATGGCCGAGCCGAGGACAATGCCCGGCACCGAGCCCATCAGGGCGGCGACGGCCGCCGCTCCCCGCCGGGACCGCCGCCCGGTGACGACCGACCACCAAGCAGCCGTCGACACAAGGAGGAAGCTCAGGTGCTCGGCGGCGTGGATGGCGCTGTTGTGGACCGCCGCCTGGTAGGCGACAGGGATGTGCCAGGCCCACATCACCGCCGCCTGGAGGGCAAGCAGAGAGATGACCCAGCTGGGAAAATGCCGATCGTGGTGGCTTTGCAGGCGACGGCGGACGGAAAGCGCCCGGGGCCGCCACGACGGCGGCAACGCCCACAACAGGGCTGGAAACGGCGCTCCGAGCGCCAGCAACGGTCCCGCGACCGACAGCAACAGCACGTGCTGGACCATGTGGGCCGACAGCGTCCGGTCGGCCAACGCGTCGATTGGTGACGCCACCGCAGCCGCCGTCACCGCCAGCCCGGCGACGAAAGACCACGCCTCAGCCGGCCGCATCATGGCCCGCCCGGTGTGCCGGCGCCACTCGGCAGCACCGCCCCAATGGGCCAGACCGGTGGCCACGACGGCCGCCAAAGCCACGGGATCGTCAACCAGCGGCATCACCTAGCTGTGGGGGAGTACCCAGATATAGGCACCCTCGGCCAGGATCAGGGCCAGGTTGATGATGCCGACCAAGATGCCCAGCTGTGCCAGGAACAGCAGTTGGCCAGCATCATCCTGCCCGGACTCGTCGGCCCCCCGGGCGATCCCCATCAACCTCCACGCGAGGAGGATCGCCACCACGGTGGCCGCCGCGGTGACGGCCGTGGCTGCGTTGAGGGTCCAACCCCAGCGGGGATAGATGTAGGCCCAATGCTCGGCCGACACGCAGAACACCAGGTGCGCCATCCAGATGAGCACCGGCCCGGCAACCGGGTACCACACCTCGAGCCCTCGCCGTAGCGCCGAGGCCTCCTCGATCTGCTGAACCGTCGGCGCCATCAGTGGATCGCCTCCGACAGGAACAGGGAGGCGAACACCGCGATCCACACCGCGTCCACGAAGTGCCAGTACAGGGAGAACACCTCGACGGTGGTATTGCGGGTGGAGGAGAACTTTCCCTGCCACGCCTTGATCTCCACGATGGCGTTCATGCACAACCCGATGAAGACGTGGAAGGCGTGCAGGCCCACGATCAGGTAGAAGATCGAGCCGTAGGCGTTGGTCCGCCACCCGAAGGTGAGGGCGTTGAAGTCGTACAGGGTGTAGCCGAGAAAGGCCAGACCCATGATTCCGCTCAGCAGCAACCCGGCCCGCAGGCCCGCCTGATCGTCCCGGCGGATGGCGGCTTCGGCGTAGAAGATGGGGACGCTGCTGCCCCACAACACGAAGCTGAAGGGCAGCGACAGGTGCAGTTCCGGAGGCGCGATCCCGCCAACCGGCCACACCTTGGCCGAGGCCCGGAGGAAGAAGTAGCTGCCGAGCAGGATCACGAACACCATCGACTCGGTCGAAATCAACGTGACCATGCCCCACCAGGCGGTGGAATAGGAGGGCTTGGTGCTGGGTGTGGCCAGCGAGGTGTCCGGCGGGATGGCTGCGGTCGTCATGGTGGCGTCACGCCCGGTCCATGTCAGTTCGCCACACCCAGCGCAACAGGAACACCACGAAGAAGGCGACCCCGAGCACGCCGACCACCGACGCATTGATCAGCACGCCGACGAAGAACACCAGCAGGCCGAACGCCACCGCCAGGGGGAGCGCCGTCTCGTGCGGCACCTCCAGCACCTCCGAGGCCCGGGTGTCCCGGCCGCTGGTGATCGGCGAGGTCTTTTCCAGCCCTCCGTGAAGAGTCAGGGAACGCACCGGTTCCTCCTCGACCGGTGGCGTGCCCGCCAGCACCGGCGTCACCCCGCCTTCCTCCCACAAGGGGTGGCGGCTGTGCACCACGGGGATCTCGGCGAAGTTGTAGTCCTCCGGTGGCGACGCCGTGGCCCATTCCAGGGAGTCGGCGCCCCACGGGTCGGCGGGCGCCTTTTCTCCCTTGATCATGCTGTAGATCCAGTTGAGCAGCGTAATGCCAGTGCCGGCGCCGAAGATCACGGCGCTAATGCTGATGATCAGGTTGAGCGTGTCCCAGCCCAGCCCGTTGCTATAAGTCCACACCCGCCGCGGCATGCCCATGATCCCAAGGATGTGCATGGGGAAAAACGTCAGATTGAAGGCGATGAACATGACCCAAAAGCTCAGCTTGCCCAGCTTCTCGTTGAGCATGCGGCCGGTGATCTTGGGCGCCCAGTAATAGATCGCCCCGAAGATCGGGAACACGACCGCCCCGTTGAGCACGTAGTGCAGGTGCGCCACGATGAAATAGCTGTCGGTGACCGCCCAGTCGAAGGGCAGGATCGACACCATCACCCCGGTGATCCCGCCCATGAGGAAGATCAGGAGGAAGCCGAGCATGAAGAGCATCGCGGTCGAGGTGTGCACCTTGCCTTTCCAGATCGTGGCAATCCAGGCAAAGAACTGCACCCCACTGGGAATGGTGATGAGGAGGCTGACCGCGGAGAAAAACGCCAACGCCAGCGCCGGCAGCCCGGTGGCGAACATGTTGTGGACCCACACGCCGAAGCTGATGAAGCCCACCGACACCAAGGCGGTGACGATCCAGATGTACCACACGATGCGGTGGCGGGAGAAGCCCGCGACGATCATCGAGACCATGCCGGTGGCGGGCACGAACAGGATGTACACCTC
>JBOGGN010000460.1:0-2959 GCA_050744165.1 Acidimicrobiales bacterium
CCAAAGATCCGTAGATACCCGACTTCAACGAGTTGCTGTGCACCAGATCGGGCTGAAGCTTGCGGAGTCGAAATGCCAGCCGGATCACGTAGGTGACGCTGCCCGCCATAGCGGCAAGGGGGAGCCGCCGTGGCCGAACCTCGTCGCGGTGGACCGCCAGTGTGGCGGTGCGCATTGACAACAACTCGCAGGAAATGCCGGCGGACTCCAGTCGAACTCGGAGTGGCCCGTCCTCGGCCAGCACCACGTGGGCATCCAGGCCCTCCAAGGCGCTCAACAGGCGCTCGAGTGCAATCTCGCCACCCGACAGCCGGGCACAGTGATCGAGGTAGACGACGGACAGGCGACGCCGCGTCGAGGCGGCGTCGATGAGGGCCCCTCGGAACTCCGTCCCCCGCTCCGACCAGGTGGGCACTGGCCGGGGCGCCGAGTCGGCCGGCTCCGCCAGGGCCCTTCGGACGGCCTCGACGAACGCCGAGCCCGAGGCGCACCGAACAGGCGGACCGAGGTCCCGAAAGCCAGCAACGGGGGTCGCCACGGTCGGCCGGCCGACGGCCAGGATCTCGTAGGCCTTGATCGGATCGAGGCTGTCGGTGAACGGCGTGACACGGTGCGGCACGACGACCACGTCGGCGTGTTGGAAGTAGCCGGGGATGTCTCGGAAGGGGCGGGCACCGAGGATGTGAATGTTGGCCTCGGATGCGAGCCGGTCACGACTGGCCGGAGCCAGCGCATCCGGGCCGACCAGGACGATGCGGGCGGACTGCATAGACCGGGCCACCTGGACCAGCAAGTCGACGTCCAACCGGTCTTCGTGGAGGGTCCCGACGTACAACGCACACGGGCCCGGAGGCAGGTCCTGCGGCCGTGGCCGGGGATCGGCGAAATGGTGCTCGTCGCCGGCGTTTGGAATCAACCGCACCGCCCGCCCGCCCCGCCGGCGGACCAACTCCTGCGAGCACGCCGACACGACGGCCGCCTGGCGCAGCAGGACCTTCTCGCGGTCCTGCCGGCGTCGACGCTCCCTGGGGGTGCACGTGGCCTCCAACCAGTCGTCGGTGATGTCGTACAAGGCTGGCCAGCCCACCTCGCTCACCAGACCGGCATAGGCCGAGTCGTTGATCCACATGGTCGGGTGGTCAAAGCCCAGCGTGGTGGCGGCCCGCTGCACTTGCCGCCGAAGAGAGCGGTCGGCAAACGGGCCAACCACCCGTGGCAGAAGCTTGCCGGGCCGCAGCGCCCACAGGCGTCGGTCGCTGGTGAGGGGACGTAAGCCCCGCCGCTCGCCCGGGGTTTCCGTGCTGGCCCGCCCGAACAGGTGGCCGAGCGCCTGGTAGGCGATGTCGACGGGGGGTTCCACGAACAAGACCCGAAGCCGGGGGTCGTCGGCGAGCAGCTCGCGCACGAGAAACTGGTTGCGGCGCCAGGTCTCATCCCACTTCTCCAGCGAACACATAACCACCTGGCTGAGAGCCCGTCGTGGCAACGCCAACTCCTCCTGACCCGGCGGCGGCGCGTCGACGATGGGTGACCCTGGCCCGTTGACTTCCGCGCCGCCCGGCCGGGCGGCTTGGGCCAGCGACAGGGGGCCAGCGCGCAGGGTGGCCAGTTGGCGTCGAACCAGGAGACGGCGCTCGGTCGCGGCCGGGTGATCTGGGCGTCCCGCCAGGAGGGCGACGCGGGCGGCAGATCCCGCCAGCAGCGCCAATCGGTGGCTGAGCAGCGCCGCCCGCCCGTGGTGCTTGCGGATGACCCGGTCGGTGCCGCGGGCGAAGTGTTCCCGGACCACGTCGCCGTCGGCACCCGAGGACGACCCGCCACCGACGTGGACCGCCTGGGCGTCAGGGACGTAGCGGACTCGCCAGCCAGTGTCAGCGGCCCGTCGGCAGAAGTCGGCCTCTTCCCCGTACAGCCAGAAGTCTTCGTCGAACCCGCCCAACGCCTCGAAGGCAACGCGGCGGACGAGGAAGCATGCGCCCACCACGAAGGCGACGTCGGTGGCGCCGGCATTGCGTGGCTCGGCCGCCTGCCGAGGCCCGAGTCGAGCGCCCATGCGGTGGATCCCGGCCGCCTCGCACCACGAGCCAAGAGGGCTGGGAAAAGGCCACCATGGTCGCTGGCCGCGCCCCTCGGGGGAGACCAGGCAGGGCCCCACGACGGCGATCGAATCGTCGTCCAGCGCCGCTTCCGCCAGCCTCGACAGATCAGCGGGCGCCACGACAGCGTCGGGGTTGAGGAACAGGATCAAGTCCTCACGGCCAACTGCCGCCCCTTGGTTGGCGGCAGCCGCGAAACCGCGGTTGGCGGCATTGCGGAGGACGGGCACACCGTGTTCGCCGGCTATGGCGGCGCTGTCATCGGTCGAGTTGTTGTCCACCACGACGACGCGAGCGTTGGTTGGTAGCGACGCCAGGCAGGACCCAAGGTGCGGCGCTGATTGGTAGGTGACGATCACGACGTCCATGCCGGCCGGCTGCCCTGTGTCGGTGTCGGCTGGCTCGCTGGCGTCGCCCACTCTGCCGACGATGAGGTTCACTCGAGGACCTCGAGGTACAGCCGCCGTTGAGCTTCGGCGATTTCAGACCAGTCGTATCGCTGGGCTTGCGCCCGGCCTTGCCGTGCCAGCTCCGAGCGCAGGCCAGGGTCGTTGGCCAACCGGAGCACGCCGGCGACCAGATCCGCCACGTCTCCTGGGATGACCAGGAGGCCGGCGTCGCCTATGACCTCGGGCAGGGATCCGCAGGTCGAGGCGACGACCGGAACGCCCGACGCCATCGCCTCGACCGCCACCCGTCCGAACTGCTCGACCCAGCGCGGCGTGGGAAGGGAGGGAACGCACACCACGTCTAGGGTCCGGTAGAACGCAGGCAGGTCGTCGTAGCTGCGGAAGCCTTCGACCCGCACCGACGCGCTGAGACCGCGCCGTTCAATTTCTCCCTGCAGGTCGAGGCGGTCTGGC
>JBOGGN010000461.1:0-1802 GCA_050744165.1 Acidimicrobiales bacterium
GGCCGCTGGTGACGATGGCCACCCCGGGCCGGCCGGTGACATGGGCGTAGCCCTCGGCCATGTGCCCCGCCCCTTGCTCGTGGCGCACCAGGATGTGGCGGATGGGCGAGTCGATGATCGGGTCGTAGGCGGGCAGGATGGCGCCGCCGGGGAGGCCGAAACACACCTCGGTGCCTTCCATCTCGAGGCTCTTAATGAGGGCTTGCGCCCCGGTCAGCTTCATGTTTGCTCCTGGAAGTCCTGGAAGTGCTGGGAAAATAAAACGACCTCCCGGCTGGGAGGTCGTGCGCACGCGTGAGGCCCCCGCGTGCGTCAGGTGATAAGTACGAGGTACAGGGCGGCGGCCATCGGTCACAGCGTAGCAGCGGTGATAGCGTCCAAACACATCCGGAGTTGGGGGAACACCGTTGCCTGACACCAACAAAGTCGTCCACTGGGTGCTGCCGCCGTGGCTGGGGCTCGGGGTCCAGTGCCTCTATGGGCACCGCTACCCGCCCATGCCGATCTACGTGCTGAGCGCCCTGGCCCGACGGGAGGGCTGGACCGCGGTCCCCGTCGACCTCAACTACGAGAAGCTCCCCAAGGAGGACCCCGACCTGGTCGGGATCGTGGTGTGGACGATGCTGGCGCCCCAGGCCTACGCCCTCGCCGACCAGTACCGGGCCCGGGGCATCAAGGTGGTGCTCGGCGGCGTGCATGCCTCGATGCTGCCCGGTGAGGCCCTGCGCCACGCCGACGCCATCGTCGTCGGCGAGGCCGAGTCCGTCATGGGCAGGCTGCTCGACGACGCTGCGGCCGGGCGCATGGAGGGCGTGTACCAGGGGACCTGGGGCGACATGACGGCGGTGCCCAAGGTCGACGAGTGGATCGACATCCACGAGAAGCAGCCCTACTTCCGCTACGTTCCCAAGAACACCCTGCAGAGCACCCGAGGATGCCGGTTCAACTGCGACTTCTGCTCGGTCATCCGCATCAACGGGCGGGGTTCGCGTCACCGGGACCCCGCCGAGGTGGTCGAGGAGCTGAAGGTCCTGTCCAAGCGGGGGCAACGGTTCGGGTCGTTCTGCCACGTGGCGTTCCTGGACGACGACTTCGCCTCCGACCTGGAGTACACCGCCGAGATGGCCGAAGCGATCCTGTCGTCGGGGCTCAAGATTTCCTGGTCCGCCCAGGCCTCGATCGGCCTGTCCCGGGATCCCAAGGTGGTCGACCTGGTCGCCAAGGCGGGGCTCACCGTGATCTTCACCGGCTTCGAGAGCACGTCCCGCGAGACGCTGATCGAGTGCAACAAGAAGAACCGCCCCAGCATGTTCGGCGAGTCCATCCAGACGCTGCACGACCACAAGATCCTGGTCGAGGGGGGGTTCATTTTCGGCTTCGACCACGACGAGCCCGACGTGTTCGAACACACGGTGGCGTTCATCGACAACATCAAGGTGGACAGCGCCCACATGGCGATCCTCACGCCCCTGCCGGGCACCCAGACCTTCGCCCGGATGGCACAGGCCAACCGGATCCGCACCTACAACTGGGGCGCCTACGACCTGTACCACTGCGTGTTCGAGCCGGCCCAGATGACCGCCGAGCAGCTCGAGGCGGGCCTGTGGCAGGCCTACCACGACTTCTATGCCCGCCGGCCTCGCCTCCGGCGGTGGCGGCGACATGTCGGCATGGGGCTTCGGATGACCGTCGGCGGCGTCATCACCAAGACCAACATGGACTTCGCCAAGCAGTACCGCCCCGGCCGCGACGAGCGGCCCCGGTACGAAGCCGACCCCGCTGACATCAAA
The DNA here is from genome assembly GCA_050744165.1 of Acidimicrobiales bacterium. GTDB lineage: Bacteria > Actinomycetota > Acidimicrobiia > Acidimicrobiales > Palsa-688 > JBOGGN01. Next base: position 1,791 of record JBOGGN010000461.1, read on the forward strand.
ACGCTGCTGGTC
>JBOGGN010000462.1:0-10461 GCA_050744165.1 Acidimicrobiales bacterium
GTGGGCTGCGCCTACGACTGTGGTTTTTGCGATCTTCCGGGCCTGGCGTACCAGACCCGAGGCGCCGAGCAGGTGCTAGCCGCCCTGCGGGAGGCAGCTCGCGACCAGGCGTTGCCGGCCCGCCACGTGCTTATCAGCGGCGGCTCGCCCCGCCGGGCGCATTACGAGGTATTCCTCGCGACCTGCGCCGAGGTGATCGCCGGTTCGCCCCTGCCGGTCGATGTCATGTTCTCGCCCATGGTCAACGAGATCGCCGCGGTCGATCGTTTCGTAGACGCCGGGGTGGCGGGGTTGGCGATCAACTTGGAGTTGTACTCGCCCCATGCCGCCCAGAAAGTGCTAAAGACCAAATACCTGGTGGCGCGGAATCATTTCGAGGCGACGGTGCTGCGGGCGGTGCAACGGCTTGGCACGAGGGGCCGGGTGCGGTCGCTCATCATCGTCGGCCTGGAGCCGGCCGAAGAGACGCTGGCCGGCGTCGAATACCTCGCCTCGTTGGGATGCGATCCGGTACTGAGCCCCTTCCGGCCTGCGTCTGGCATCGCCCTGCACGACGTGCCGCCGCCGAAGGCAGACGAACTGGCGGCGATCCTGGACGCCAGCCGGGAAATCGTGGCCCGCTATGGTGTCGCCCTCGGACCCGATTGTGTCCCGTGCCAGCACAACACGCTGACGTTCCCCTGGGATTCCCGCTCCGGGCAAGCGTGACGACGGTAGGTGCTGCGCCGTCGGCCGAAGACGGGATCGGTGTGAGTGCCGACATCATGGCACGGGAGCCGGGTCTGATTCAGGGACGCCTCGCCCAGATAGCCGCCCTGCTTGGGGACCGGGTCCTGGTGTGGTTCGGCATCCGCGGTGACGACGCCGCCCCCTTTCTGCGTATTCCGCAGTTCCGGGAGAGCTTCGCCATCACCGCCCCGCTGCTTGCCGGAAAGCTCGACACCAGCGTCGCCCTAGAGGACATCACCGGTCGGCGGGTCGACCTCGACGCCTACGACATCGACTTCGACGAGCGCCGCGAGGTCCAGCAATTCCGCGCTCGCTTGCTACGGAGTCTGGCTCGTCCCTCGGCGGTCACCACCTACCGGCCTTCCCATTTCCTCTCGGCGCTCAGCTTCGGAAGCCGTGCCACGTCGGACCACCTCGGCTTGTTCAAGGACCGCCAGGCCGCTTTCGAGCACAAGCCCTGGGTCGAAACTGAACTGAATGCCCTCGGCATCCAGACCATACCCTGGGAGTACGTGCCCACCGAGCATCGGGGATCCATAAGCCAGCGCCTAGGGAACGGCCCGATCATCCTGCGCCCCAGTCGGACCTCGGGCGGCGCAGGAATCGAGATGGTCGAAGCGGACGACGAAGTGGAGACATGCTGGCGTGACGATTCGACCCATCTCATGGGTGTTTCGCCCTACTTCGACGATGCCGTTCCGATCAACGTCGGGGGCTGCGTGTTCGACGGGTTCGAGGTCACGCTGCACCCCTGCTCGATGCAGCTGATCGGTGTCGCCAGTTTTACTCATCGGCGCTTCGGATACTGCGGCAACGATTTCGTAGCCGTCCATCAGATCGACGAGGCGATGCTGGGCGAGATCGACGCCACCAGCCGCGCCGTGGGCCGCTGGCTTGCCACCATGGGCTACCGAGGCGCTTTCGGTGTTGACTACCTGATCGTCGGTGACCGTCTGTACTTCGCCGAGGTCAACCCGCGGATGCAGGGCTCCACCCGCCTGTCGTGCGCGCTCGCCAGCAAGACCGATCACCTGGACATCTGCCTCGACCACCTTTCGGCGTTCCTCGGCCTCCCTCCTGTGGAGTCGTTGACCCTGGCCGACTGGCGCGCCGAGGTGCCGGCCGCGGCTCAGTTGATCAAGCACAACGTCCAGCGGCGACCCGTGGAGGCGGGGGACGCTCGCGCTGAGTTGGGTCTCGGTAGTTCGACAACCGTCACCCTCGAGCCCAGTCCCGGTGTCAAGGTCGAACCGGGCGGCGTGCTCTGGCGTATCGAGTTCGATCACCAGATCACGACCACCGGATTCGACGTCATCGGACTAACGCCTTCTTGAGTAAGCGTATTGCGTCTACGTCCGGCGTTGACGACCGCCGTCGGGATCAGGCGGGAAGCTTGAGTTCAGGTTCCGGACCCATCGGGCCACGCCGAGAGGGGTCCGTTACCGGCCCATTTGCCAAAAACCCTCCGTGCCTGCGACGAGCACCTTCCTGTTCGATGACGGGGCCACCCGGCGTGCTGCCGCCATCGCTGTGACATGCCGCACTGGGGGCCCGGGCGCGGGCCAGCCCATCCACCTGGTCGCCGCCGTTGCCCATTCTGACAGTCGGCCTCCTGCCCCTGGATGCGATCAATCGCCTCCTTCTGGTGCCATGTCCATGGCCCCCGCGCTCGGTAGTCGGGGGTGATCAGTTCCCGTTCCACCGGCTCGGGGCCGCGGCGGGAAACGGTTGTTCTCGGCGGCGGCGAGGATCTTGGGTTCGCCGACCAGATCGTGGACGCCGCCGGTTTGGCGGTGGCACCGGCCCAGTGCTGGGAACGACCGTCCAGATGAACGCTCAGCCACCGCTCGCCGGATGGCCTGGCCACCCCGCACGCCGCGATCGACACGTGGACGTCCCGGCCGGCCGTCAGCCTGTAGTACGGCCATGTCGATGGGAGAGCGTCGGTATCGCCGCTTGGGACGTTCCCCGTCGCTCACCGATGGCGTGAGCCCTGCCCCGCCGGAGGTGACCGCCCTGCTCGGGCGGCAGCTGCCGGGGCGCCACCCAGGTCGCCGTCCTTTGCGGCTGCTCGTCGCCCGACCCTCCGGTGGTCGGGACGGGCGAGTGGTCGGGCCGGGCCCTGGTGTCGCCCTACTCTGGCAACGGTTCCCGCCAGGTGATCGGCTCGTTCTGGCCGCTCGTCGACTGCCGCCGACGGCCGCTTCACCGTCGAATTCGGTTGCCGCCTGCGCCCGGCGACGGACCCGGCGTCGGTCCTCCACCCGGCTGCAGCGGGACTGGCACGCTGCCTGGCAGGGAGGCTAACAAGCGCCCTTGACTGGTGCCGAATTCCTCCGTTTGTGTGGGCCGGCTGGTTCGTCACGGGCGCCTCCGATCGGCCAGGCTCTGGCAGCAGCAGGTGACCCGACTGCGGTCGGCGGGCGGAGGCCGAGATTCGCCGTTCAAGGTGATGTCGTCCCTCGTGGTGGCGGCGCATCGCAGTGACTGATCCAGGGCAACCTCGTCCGGAGCGGAAATCACGGAGCGCAGTCTCGTGAGCTCGCTGATGTAGGTGTCCAGGGCGGCGACGACAGCGGCGCTATTGCTGCACAGGATGTCGGTCCACAACTCGGGAGCGCCACTAGCGACCCTGGTCGTGTCCCGCCACCCGGTGCTTGCCAGCTCTCGGAGCCACGCCGCGTCCTCGTGATGAGCGACCACCTCCACCAGGCCGGCCGCGGCCAGGTGAGGCAGATGGGAAATTACTGCGACCAGCCGGTCGTGCCGTTCTGGGGACACCACGATGGGACGGGCGCCGACCGTGTCGATGGCCGCCCGCACGATCGCCTCGGCCGATGGCTTCGTGGCGGGACCGGGGGACAGAACCCATTTCGCCCCGCGGAACATGTCCGCCCGGGCTGCCCCTGGGCCTCGCCGCTCGGTGCCCGCCAGCGGATGGCTGCCCACATACTGCGGGCAGTCGCGCAACTCCTCGAAAATCGGGCCCTTGATGCTGGCCACGTCGGTGACGGCCGGGGCGCCCAACCGGATCATCGATCGCACGGTCGACACAGTCGCATGGGGTGGGACGGCAACCACTACCAAGTCGAGCGTCGCCGGGCGCAACTCACACACCGACGCCGCCACGACGTCGACGGCACCCACTCGCTGCGCCTCAGCCGCGGCCTCGGTCGAGATGTCGTAGCCGGAGACTAGCCACCCAGCCTCCCGCAGGGCCCAGGCAATCGAGGTGCCGATGGGTCCGAGGCCCACGATAGCGGCGCGGCGGAGCGAGCTGCCTTCGGGGTCGCTCGTGCGGGCTTGGTCGTCGGCCACTCCGACCGGCGGCCCGGGCCATATCACAGGGAGTGCCGGGCCGCCGTCCTGGCGGCCGAAGCCCCGGACCTGCGTGATCATCGAAGCCGAGAGATACTGGCTCACGACCATTGCCAATTCCACGATCTGGTTGACGCTCAGGTACTGCTCCAGGTCGTGGCGGACCCTGTCGTCTAACTGGCCGCAACCGACCAACTGATCGGTCGCGTCGACAACCGTGGCGTCGCGCACCGACGGGGTCAACGGGAAATCCAGCCCCTCGTCGTGGGCCATGAGGATATGACCGCCCCAGACGTATTCGCATCGCCGCAGGAAGGCGACCCGCAGGATCACCAGTTCCCGGGTTCGGCCCGGGAGCGTCGGCGATGTCAGCAGGGTCCGAGCCAGCCGTACCCACGCACGGCCCGCCTCCCCCTGCTCGCTCAAAGCCCGCTGCAACTCGACCGGCGCCAGTCGCCGCTCAACGAGGCTGGGATAATGGGGAAAGCCGTCGGGGGCGGCGTCGGCTGTTCCGACGATGGAGCTCATGGTTACCTTCCGTCCGCCCGGCCCCGCAGATGCGCCTGAATGGGGACCGGGCCAGATCGACGAACAAGGCGCACACTGAGGTAGTAGGGACGAGCAGCGAAGGGCGAGAATTGGCGAGGTGTTGGTCCGGTTCACCGAACTCAATGGTGGCGTAAAGGCCGAGCCAGGAGGCCGTCGGCATGGTCAGCCCGCTAGGTGCGGCCCCCAGGGGAACCGGGCAAATCGACATGCTGGCGACGCCCACCAGCGCGATGGCGAGCAACTCCTCGCCCAGCTGGTGCAAGTGGCAGCGGCCCGACACCAGCGACCATCGCACCTCGATCACGTACGTGACACGGTTACACACCAGAGCGCGCTCCACCACCCCGTCAGCTGGGTGCGGGCACACACGACGATGTCAGGAACACAAAGCGAAAGAACCGCAGAAAGCTAGACCCTTGGACATTTTTCGATGGACAAAATGTTGTCTATGCGGCTGTGGTGATGCCGACCTGGCCGAAGAGGGCCTGCATGGCGGCCCAACGAGAATCATACGCTTCCCAGCTGTCACAATCCGCCGGTATAGCGCAATGGCCGTTGCCCGCGCCCCAAGTCGAGTCGCATGTGACGGCGATCGCTGCAGTCGAGGAGCAGTGCCAGGGCCGCTCGGCCGGGTGTTCCCAGCAACAGTCGCGGTCACCGTAGCTGCATTCCCAACTGAACCTTCCACATTTCCCCAGCACATGTGACTTGGCGTGCTTCAAGTATACCCCCACGCACTCAATGGATGCTCGAACAGCGGGCAGCAACGGACCACTTGACGTCCAGCGAGCGGGCCTTGTGCCGGTGATCGCGGGTGGAAGAATCTAACGGCAGGAGAGTCTCGTTTCGGTCATGTATCCACGCGAGACAATGCGGTCGCCCGGAACATCAAGGCCGATCGAGGATAACCGGTCAATCTCAATGGGCACTCAATGGCATAGGCCCCTCCCTGGGCCGTCGGAAGACTCAACGGATTCTCAGCGCTACCCCCGTACCCGTCGAACCCGCGGCAACCTTCCTGGTGAAATGACGGTACACAGCTACGTCCCAGCGGGAGCATTTCTTGGCAAACCTTTCGAAAGAGACAAAGGACGAGCCTCGGCTCGACGAGGACGCCGCCGCAGTCGGGTCGGCTCGGACAAATCGGACGCGGGTCCTCATGGTGCTCGCCGCCAGCGTAGGGCTCTGGGGGTCGCTGCATACCGCCTGGTTCGTGACCCGAGTTGCCTCCCATGCCGAAGCGATGAGCGCCATGCAACTCAGCGCCGTCACGGCTCCGCTCACGTTTCTGATGATCGCGATCGTTGCCGGGGTTCTCATTGAGGGACTCCTGATGGGACGATGGCCGTTGATCGTGGCAACGGTTGGCGGCGCCATCATGGCGCTTGCCATCGCGCTGTCAATTCTGTTGTCCGGCTTTTTGTCGCAGCTCGTCTCGCCCAGTTTCGTGCCCCCAACGATCCGGCGTTACGCGTTCAACGTGCACACCCGGCCTGGTGCCTGGCTGGCGCTCGTCCTGTCGCTGTTCATCACCTTAGCCAGCCATGTCACCGACCAGGCGAGCCGACTTCTGCATCGCCCGATGTATCTCACGTACCCAAGCCGCCCGTTTTCCTTCGCCGCCGCCGTCGCTTCGGCCGGGATTGCCGCGGCGCTGGTGTGGGATCGAAACCAACCCTGGTTGGAAGGCTCGGTTTTCGGTCACCATGGGTGGCTTCCGGCTTCGGTGCTGCCCGTCATTGGGATCGTGACCCTTCTCGCCGTTGGCAGTATCGCCGTGACGACCATGCTGTTTGTGATGGGCCGCGACCTCGCCGGCGGCCTGACGGCGGCGCTGTCCGGATGGGTAGTGTCCCTCGCCGCGGGCGTAGACATTCTTGGCGGCTCCAGCTTGGCATTGTTCGACGTGCGTCGGGTTCTCGGAAGCCGAGGTCACCAATTCGACGTTGGTCTGCGGCCGGGGTGGGGTTCGTGGATCGGATTCGCCGCTGGCTGCGCGCTGGCTACCACCGGGGTCGTCTTAGTCGCCGAACACGAACAAGGACACGGACCCGGAGCCAGGCCATGAGGGCGGCAGTCGGCATTTTTCTTCTCCTCCTGTTCCTGGTCGTAACGGTGTACGTCTTCGTCTTCGGTGGCATCGGCGCCCTCCTGGCTCCGAGGCAGGCAAGATCCAGGCTGGAGGGCTTCCTGTTCGGCACCTTTCTGGGACCGATCGGTTGGTTGGTGCTGGTGTACCGGAGACCCAAAGGCCGCCCCCGGGCCTCGAGGGAGGTCGATGCGGGCGGACCAGTCCCCGCCGACGTGCCCATGGACGATGACAATGACCTCAGCATCAAGTAGAAAGCTCCAGTTTCTACTCGCGGCATCGGCCGTTGCGTTGCTGGTCAGCGTGCTCATGCTGGGCACGGGCACAAGTTCGATACGGATCATTGGATGGCTCCTGGCCGGGCCGATCGTCACGATCCTCATCGGTGTGCGGCGGCTTGACGTCACGCGGTGGCGCGCCCACACTGGCCGTCTCCGACCGCGCTGGGAGGGAAAGCTCACCGCGGGCATGGTCGTCCTTGGCTTCGGGGTGTCCTTGGCTCACGCCAGCGCGTTCGCTCTGGCCCTGTCATGATTGGACGCCTTTTCCTCGCCAGCGCCATCGTCGCATCGAGCATGGGATTGGGAGCGACGTTGCCCCAGCAGGTCGCCCCCGTGCCCGCTGCCATTTCCACGCTCCAGTCCTGCCTGCAGCAGGGGCCCGGGGATGCCCGGCTGCTCGCACTCATCGTGGTGGACGGCTCGGGCTCGATCAAGTCGACGGATCCCACCAACCAGCGCGTTGCAGGGGTTCGCGCCTTGCTCAGCAGCCTGGCCGGGCTGTCAGCGCAAGCACCGGGTGGCGATTCCGTCGAGGTATTCGTCCGCATCAGCACCTTCGCAACCGGCTACGCACCCCTCGTCCCTGATCCATCGAACGGTGATCCACAGTGGACGCGCCTGGACGAGACGGCCAGTGGCAAGCTGGACAGCGAAGCCGGCTCGCTGGGGGGCCAAGACGATGGCGCCTGGACCAACTATTCCCAGGCATTCACGGGCGCTCGGCGCGATATTGCCATCGAATCGTCGGACCTGACCGCGGACGGCTCAGCACCGCCTTGCAAGCTTCTCGTCTTCTTCACTGATGGCGAGATCTCGCTGCCCGGCGGGGATGCCGCGGCTCGAGCGGAGGCGGCGCAACTCTGCGCTCCTGGCGGCCTTCCCGACCAGCTTCGCTCTGATGGGGTCATCACCATCGCGATCGGTCTGGCGTCGGGCTTTGCGAATCAATCCTCAGTCGACTTTCTCAAGCGGGTGACCGAGGGCTACTCCGACAACCAGGCGTGCGGGTCCACCGGAACGACCGCGACGGGGCTGTTCATTGCGGCCGCCAACCCGAACGACCTTTTCTTCGACTTTGGCGCCGTTGATCCTACGGTGGAGGACGAGTTCTGCCCGACTCCTGCGTTGGTCGGCTGTCCGATCAATGTCCCGCCCGGGTTTGACGGGTACAGCCTCGCGATACAGACGCCTGTTCCCAGTGCGGGACTGGATTTGATCGCGCCCGACGGTTCGATGATCGCGGTACCGAGCCAACAGAACCAGCAGAGCGCTTTGGCGGGCGCCAACGTGTCCGTGCGCTGGTTGGGGACCTTGGACGCCGAGGTTGATGCGACCCAACGTCAGGGAGCGACCATCAGCGGCACCTGGAACCTCGAGTTCAACGAATCGGGCACGCCACAAGCATCACAATCCGGCCATGTTGCCATCCGCCTCCGGACCGACATCATCCCCGCCATCCAGCACCTCGGGCCGTTGCAGGTGGGCGGATCGACCACGCTCAACCTGGGATTTGCCCACCCCGATGGGACGCTCATCGTGGCCTCGCCTATCCTTGCCGGGTCATCAATGACCGCCACCCTGAGGACGACGACAGGCGTCGACGGGACTGTATTGCCTGTCCAGCCTGTCGGTGACGGTCGATTCGTCACATCGGTTTCCATCCCGTCTAGCTTCGGCGGGTCCTCGGTGCAGTTGGTCCTCCACGGTGTCGTCGCACCGTTCGCGGGCGCCACCATTTCTTTGGCGGACAGGGTCGTGTCCCTGACTGTCAATCAGGCCGTTGCCTATCCGACACTGAGTCCCGTCCCGTTGCAACTGCCCAGCGTCCGTGGCCATGCCCCGAGCTCCGCCATCTTGACCGTGACCGCCAGCCCGAACACCCCAGGGTGCGTTTGGTTCGATCCCGCCGTCGTAGTCCTTCCCGGGGACGAGCGAGGGGCTGGGTCCACGGCCGCCGTCCAGACTGCTCCGAATCCCCACAATCGGGAGAGTTGCCTCTTCGTCCCGGCGAGAGGCCGCCGCCTGGTCCGGGTCACCGTCCGACCCGACAAGAACGATCTCGGCGTGGCGTCCGGTCATCTGACGGTGGTGCTTGAGGCAGGCCGGGGCGGAGCGTTGGCTCATATCAGTCTTCCCATCTCGTTTGACATGCGACCTCCCCGCAACGTCGCCCGGCGTTGGGCCATCTTCGGGGGACTCCTCTTCCTGGGTATCGTCATCCCGGCTGCCATCCTCATCGTGACCGCTCGCAAAAGCACGTTGCTCGGCCCGCCCCAGCTGCTTCGATGGGCCGCGCAACCGATCACATGGAGCCGTGCCACCGGGCTGCGAGGAGACCCCACGGGCGGCCCCGTGCCTCCCAGCGCGTCCTTTGTGGTCCTTGCCTCGGATGGTGCCGCCGAGGGATCGCGGAGCGTCCCCATCGGCGACCTCGTCGCTCGGCGCCGGTTCGGGGCCACCCTCTGGCGGCGGCTTGTTGGGCTCTTTGCGGGCGGTGAAGCGATCGTCGCCAGTACCGACCGCCTCACCGTCATCGCTCGGTCGCCCGGGCTGAACCTGGCTGCCTATCCGGCGGAACGGGCACATCAGGTCCCCCTTTCTCTTGCCGCTACCTGGATCTTCGCCTTGCGTTCCATCGAGGAGGGATTCGGCGTCGATGATCCGGTGGTCTACGGCACCCTCACTTACGTCGTGCCCGACGGTCACCTGGTCGATGCCGATGCTGAACGACTCGGACAAGACGCCACCGACAGCTTCCCAGAGGCGGTCGCGGAACTTCGAGCCGCGACCAGTCCCGGCATCAGGAGCCAGGATCCGGGCAGCACCGGGCCCCTTTGGCGCCGAGGAAAGCGGCCTCGTTCCGGGCCTGGCCGAACGGTCGACGACGGCTCGTCTGAGTTGCCAATCCAATGAAAGAAGGAAGGCCGTTATGCAGCAATATCTTTTCATAGGCGTCGGCGGCTCGGGGGGCAAGACCCTGCGCTATCTGTGGCGCGAGTTGGATCGCCACCTCCGCGCGAACGGTTGGAGCGAGCCCTACCTGCCTCGGTGCTTCGGCTTTCTCCACATCGATCTCCCGTTCGACTACGACGGCAATGCGGAGACGGACATCCCGGTGAACCCGGACCTCGCGACCAGCTTCTATTTCGGCCTGGGGTCCAAGGATATCCCGTACTCCACCTATGACGGCCAGCTGGCCAAGAACGATCGAATCGAAGGCTTCACACGCTGGCGGCCGTGGGATCCCAAGCGCATTCCCCAGCCGGGAAAAGGAGCGGGTCAGCGGCGGGCGGTCGGCCGCGTCGTGTCGGTTGTCCGCTTAGCCGACATCTCGCGACGCGTCACGGCCTCGATGGACGCCCTCTTCACCGGCCATGCCCAGGCCGACCTTGCCACCTTGGCGGAATTGATGCCCAACGGAAGCGTCTACACCGGCGACGGCCACGTTGTCCTCATCGGTTCTCTGGCCGGAGGTGCCGGGTCGGGCATTTTCCT
>JBOGGN010000463.1:0-1518 GCA_050744165.1 Acidimicrobiales bacterium
CTCCCTGCCCCGGCGGCCCCGCCCGTCCATGCTCAGGCGGTTCCGGCCGTGGCCGCGAGAACGGCTCCGCCTCGCTCCCGTGCCACGACCCCGAAGAATGCGCCCGGCGACGAAACACCGTGGCCCACGAGCCGCACGCCACCCGCAGTGCTGACGCCCCCACCGAGCGCTCAGCCGGCGAGCCAGCCTCCGACCCCCGCGGCGTGGCCGTCGGCCCTTACATGCCAATCGGCGACCGACGCGCCGGGGCCTTACGTCGCCCCGACACAGGCAACCTCGACGGAAGCCCAACCCGCAGCGGCACCCCAACCGGCAGCGGCACCCCAATTGGCAGCGGCAGCACCCCAACCGAGGGATCAGCCCCAGGCCACGACGCCTTCACCACGTTCGGCATCACCTCCACCAGCCACTGGAGCCGGTCCCGCAGCCGCCGCCAGTCCCCGACCGGGCACGGCTGCGATGCCACCTGCGGTGGCGCCATCCCTACCACCTGCGGTGGCCCTGCCAACCGCAGCGGCCCTACCAACCGCAGCGGCCCCACCAACCGCAGCGGCCGCACCAACCGCAGCGGCCCTCCCGATCCCGGCGGCCCTCCCGATCCCTGCGGTTGGCCCACCGGGGACAACCGGCCGCCATTCCGGAAGGGTGGGAGGGCGCTCGGGGCGTTCAGGGCGACCATCGACTCGGGGTTCTGGCCAAACGGGGGCTTGGCGGGCGACGGCCCCCCCAGCGGCTCCAGTCGACCGCGCCGGTTACATCGACGATCGGCGCCAGCAGCAACCGGTCGGCAGGCCAGCGCCCGCCCGCCGAAGTCAGCGGCCGGCGCCCGCCCGCCGAAGTGAGCGGCCGGCACCCGGGCGCTCCACCGGCCGCCTGCGAATGCAAGATTCGATCGGGGGATGGAATCGCTTCGGATCAGGGATAAGTCTGCTCGTGGTTGCGGTTGTCCTGGGCGTGCTGCTGGCCACGGTGCTCGCCGTGGCCATCGGAGCGGTCGTGATTGCTATCCAGCACTCACTCAACAGCGGATGACGGTGGCTTTGACGATGAAGGCCCGCCAACCCGAGATCAAGCAACCCGACATCGTGGAACGGCGCCGGGCGGCGGCTGTCTCCGGTTATCAGCACGACGAGCCCGCGGCACGTGGCGGCCTTGCAGATCCGGCCGGTGACGTGCGGGCGACCGCGCTGGGCGCGCTGCAACGCATGGGCCGCCTTGAGGCCGACGATGTCGAGAAGGCTCTGCGCGATCCTGACCCCGTCGTCCGCCGAAGAGCCTGCGAAGTGAGCGCCCCGGTCCCGCTCGGACGGCTCGTGGGAGCGCTGGGCGACCCCGAGCAATTGGTTGTCGAGGGTGCCTGCTTTGCCTTGGGCGAACGAGGCGAGAACAGCGACGGTGCCACCGATGCCGTCTCCGCACTGTCGCGCGTTGCGGTCTCCCACAAGGATCCGCTCTGCCGCGAGGCTGCGATCGCGGCCTTGGGCGCCATCGGCGATCCCGCCGGCCTCTCCGCCATCC
>JBOGGN010000464.1:0-7886 GCA_050744165.1 Acidimicrobiales bacterium
CGCCGGAGCGGGCGGGGCGGCCGGCGGGGGTGGGGCCGCGTCCGCGTCCGCGGCGCCCGCGGCGGCCGCGATGGCACTGCCGCAGTTGGCGCAGAAGCGGGCGCCGGGCGCTAGCTCCTCGCCACACTGCGGGCAATGGACCACCTGGGGCCCGAGCGGCTGGCCGCAGTTGGCGCAGAACTTGGCACCGACCGCGTTGTTGGCGTGGCAGTTGCCGCAGACCTCCACCGGGGGCGCCAGCGACTGGCCGCACGAGCCGCAGAACTTGGCGCCCGCCGCGTTGGTGGCATGGCAGTTGGCGCACACCACGGCGTCGGAGCCTTCGGGCGAAGCCGAGGCACCGCCGGGACCCCTGCCGCCGCCAGGACCACCACCGCCGCCGGGGGGCGGACCACCGCCCACGAACCCCTGGCCGCCGCCCGCGAAGCCAGGGCCCGGAGGCGGGGTGGGGCCGGACTGCTGGGGGGCCGCCGCCTGGCCGCCGAGACCGAGGCCCGCCGCCAGGAAGGCGCCGCCGGTGGCCGCGCCGCCCTTGGCCATGCCCTGGCCGGCGCCCAGCTGCATCTCGCCGGCCGCGTACTGGCCGAAGCTGCCCGCCAGGCGCGAGTAGGCGGTGTCCTTGGCCAGGGTCTTCAACTGGGCCTCGTCCTGGTCGGACAGGTTGACGTCGAAGTTGCCCATCCGGATCAGGGTCAGCCCGTAGCTGTGGAGCTGGTCGTTGCCCTTCTCGATGACGGTTTGCTCGATGTCCTGGGTGTAGGCCGACAGGCCGAGGATGGGCCAGCCGTTGCGCACGATCTGGGTGGTGACGTGCTGGCGCATCACCTTGAGCAGCTGGTCGCTGACCCAGCCGGTGATGGCCTGGTTGTTGGTCACGTCCACGGTGCCGGTGAGCTGGGTGATGAGCGCTCCCGGGTCGGCGACCTTGAGCGAGTAGTCGCCGAAGACCCGAAGCGTCACGATCATCCCTGTCTGGGGGTCCTGGACGTCGTCGATGCGCCCCCCGAAGGTGTTGCCCGTGTACTCACGGGTCCCGACGAAGAACAGCTCCGCCCGGTACGCGTTGCCCCCTGTGGCCCAGTCGATGATGGCCCCGAGAAACGGCAGCTCGTTGGCGTCGATCTGGTGGCGGCCCGGCCCCATCGTGCCGATGATCTGGCCGGTGTTGACGAACAGCGCCAACTCGTCGGCGTCGACAATGGCTCGGGTGAACTTGCGGATGTTGTGGTCCGGCCATTTGAAGACGATCTGGTTCTTCTTGTCGTCCGGTACGGCGATGAACTCACGCCCCGCGATGGCCACTTCGAGCCCTTCCTTCCGTTAGGGGGGAAAAATGCCTCCCTGGGAAAGGGTACTGGCCCCGCGGAAGGACGACACCTCGAAGCGGGCAGCGATTGTTCCCCCTCGCCGCGTCCCGCAAACCTCGACTTGGGGGTACAGTCGCCTCAGTCCGAAGGGGCGACGTCGCAGCCATGGTTTCCTGTTCACCGCTCTCGCCTGTACGCGCGTCCGCGCGACGCCGCGCCCGCCACTCTTCGATGGCCCTCGCCGCGGTCTTGGCGGGCCTGATCGGCCTGGTCACTGCCGGTATGGGGCCTGCCATGGCGGCGCCCGCACCGGCTGCAGTCCACCGGCAGACGGCCTCGACGACCTCTACCATCCCCGTCCCCAGCGCGTCGACCACCACGACCACCCTGGCCGGCACGGCCGGCGGAACCGCGACGACTGTCTGGGTGCCGGGCATCGTGAGCACGAGCACCATCCCCGCCCCCACCGGTCCCGGGAGTTCCGGGGTGGTCGGCACCACCGGGAGTTCCGGGATGGTCAGCACCACCAGCACCACCACCGGCAGCAGCGGGTCCGCCGGCATCAGCGGGTCCAGCACGCCGAGCACCACGGTGCCCGCCTGGACGGCCACCGTGCCCGGCCCGCCGCCCGCGCCGGTCGTCACCGCTCCCGCGGCGGACATCGCCAGGGCCGCCCAGCTGGAGCAACAGATCACCGCCCAGTCTGAGGTTCTCGACGTCCTGGCGGGCCAGTACGACGCCGACGAGGAGAAGCTGACCGCGGCCACCACCCAGATGCAGCAGCTGACGGCCCAGCTGGCCGACGCCGACACCCGGGCCAAAGCGGCTCAGGCGACGGTGGTTCGACAGAACCAGAACGTACGCCAGGTGGCGGTCGACGCCTACGTCGACCTGCACTCGGGCTCCCCCAATGGGACCAGCGGTCTGCTCAGCACCTACGAGAACGGGGTCGGCCTTGCCGACGCCCAGACCGCCCTCGGCAAGGCGATGGACGAGCTACGCCAACTGCACCAGGAGCAGGCGCAGCTCCAAGCCGCCGAGACCGCCATCTCCAACGAGACCCAGCAGGCTGCCATCGCTCAGAGCGCGGCTCAGACGGCAGCCACCCAGGCGCAGGCGGCGGCACAGAACGCCACCACCCAGCAGGCGCAGCTACTCGGCCTGGTCAACCAGGACAGCGGCAGCCTGGCACCGCTGGTGACCGCAGCCGAGGACGCGGCCAACCAGGCGGCCTACCAACGCTTCAGCACTGCCAACAACCTGGAGTTCAGCCCGTCGGGTACGCTCTCGGCACCGCTGCCCCAAGCGATCAACGCCGTCAAAGAGGCCGAGGCCGAGGTTGGCAAGCCCTACCAATGGGGCGCCACCGGCCCCGCCAGCTTCGACTGCTCGGGCCTCATGATGTGGGCCTGGTCCCAGGTTGGCGTGTCGATCCCCCGGGTTGCGGCCCAGCAGCAGGCGTGGGCCACGCCCGTTCCTATCTCCCAGCTGGAACCGGGTGACCTGGTGTTCTTCGGGAGCCCCGCCTACCACGTGGGCATGTACATCGGCGGCGGGCTCATGGTCGACGCACCCCACACCGGCGCCGACGTTTCGGTGGCGAGCATCTGGTGGGACTCCTTGTCGGGATTCGGGCGGGTTCACAAGCCCTGAGGATCAATCCCGGCTTCGAAGATGACGCACGCCAGTCCACCGGTCTCTTCGGCCAGCAGCAACGCCAAATTGGCGCGGGTGCATTGACCATCGGCACAGATCACTCGGTTGGGTCCGAGGACCTGACGCGCTCGCTCATAAAGGCTCAACACGTAAAAGCCCTCGGCGGGGCATGAAGCGGCCCGTGGGATTCTGACTAGATTGGCCGTGTGCCAGATCCGAAGGGGCCACCTGCACATTTCCTGGCGGCCCTGGGCACACTTCGATGGACGTTTCGTTCGCGAGCGATCGAGTGTCCCTGAACCAGGTGGTGCCACCAAAGGACCCGGCCGGGCTTTCGGTCGAGCCACCGCATCGCGCGACCTACATCCTCGAACGAGGCACGTGGCACGTGACCTGCCGAGGCTGCGGCTGGCATGCATCGGGCGCCGTACGGCGGCAGCTGGCCAGCCTGTTCCGTTTCCACCTGCGGGTACCGGCCCGGGAGACGCCGTAGCCGCCTGCCCGCGGCGTCCCACCTGAGAGCGGCATGACTATCACGGTGCGGAAGGCCACGACCGGCGACGCCCAAGAACTGGGCGCCGTCCTGGGCCGGGCCTTCCTCGACGATCCGGTGATGGGGTGGCTGCTGCCCGCCGCGGGCGCTCGCACGACCCGGCTGCCGCGCCTGTTCGCGATGGAACTGCGATGCCTCTACCTGCGTTTCGGCGAGGTGTACACCACCAAGGACCTGGCGGGCGGCGCCGTGTGGGCCCCGCCCGAGGCGTGGCACACGGCGTTTCGATCGGTCCTCCGAGCGACACCGCGACTGGTCTGGACCCTGCGGGGCCGTCTCGGCTCCGCCGTCCGCTCGGTCGCCGCCATCGAAGCCGTCCACCCGGTTGAATCGCACTGGTACCTGGCAGTCCTCGGCACCGAACCGGCGCGCCAGGGCGAAGGGATCGGCTCCGCCCTCCTGGCCCCGGTCCTGGCCCGCTGCGACCGCGACTGGGTCCCCGCCTACCTGGAGTCCTCCAAGGAAAGCAACGTCCCCTTCTACCGGCGGCTCGGGTTCGAGGTGACAGGAACCATCGATCTCCCGAGCGGCGGCCCTCGGGTGTGGACCATGTGGCGGGACCCGAAACCCTAAAAGGCAGGTCCAGCAATACCGGATACACTCCGACGGTGGCGAAGGTGATGGTGTCCCTCCCCGACGACCTCCTGAAGTACCTCGATGCCGAGGCGAAGCGCCGGGGAACCACCCGCAGCGGGCTCCTGCAGCAATTCGCAGAAGAGTCGCGGCGCCAACGGTCCGATCAGCGGGGGCGCCGCATGAAGGAGATCGATCAGTTGTACGGCGGCCTGACGGGCCACGGCGGCAACGCCGCGGAACTGGTGCAGGCGAATCGGCCCCGATGGCCGAAGGACTGACATCCTGGTTGGTCGATGCCAGCGTCCTCTTGGCCAGAGAGGACACCCACGACCAACATCACCGGGACGCGAAAGCGGTGGTAGACGGCCCCGAAGCCGTGACGACGCTCGACCTTGCGCTCTACGAAGCGCCCAACGTTGCTGTCCGATCCTGGCACGACCTCAATGCCGCGGCTCGATTGCGCCAACGAGTGGAGGAGATTGCTCGCGACGGGGGGTTGGTTCGCGTGGACGCGGCCCTTATCGAACGGGCCACCGAGATCGCCCACGAGCATGGGATCTCGGTGTACGACGCCACCTACGTTGCCGCCGCTCGGGCGATGGGAGCCCAGCTTGTGAGCTGTGACGTCCGCGAGCTGGTCTCACGGGGACTCGCCTGCCTGCCCGGCGACGCCGTGTCCCCGACCTGAGCCGATGCCGGGCGCACTCGAACAACCGGTCATCCGGTTCGTGACCGCCGTCGGCGAGACCCTTGACATCCTGTCGGTGTCGGTGGGCCGCCCCGCGGGGGCGCTCGCCAGCGACGTGGTGGCCGAGGCGTTCCACATCAGCGCTGCCTTCGTCGACGCCGACGGCGCCCACATTCGCGACGAATTAGAGGCCATGGCAGGAGCATTCGGCAGCCGGCTGGACTCGCCCGTGACCGGCATGTCGGCCACCGACATCCGCCAGTCGCGAGTGCTGGAAGGGACAAGGAGCTGGATCGCCACCGCTTCCCCCCTCTTTTCCCTCCTGGTCGACGCCGACCGCAAGAACGGCACCAGCAACGCCTGGCGCTACTACGACTCCGCCATGGAGATCGCCCATGCCGCCTGCGCACTCGACGCCGTCACCACACAGGGCGAGCTGCAGGCGCTGGAGCAGTTCCGGACCACCCTGCTACGCACCATGGAGGCCGGCGGCCTTCGCAACCCCTGGACCGGGCGGCTGCCGCTGAGCGGGCGGCCGAGCGACGGGTCGACCCCCGCCCCCGGGGGTCCGGCGACCGAGGCGGCGGCGGTCACGGCGGCTGCAGCCCCGACCACCCCGCCGCGCCCGATCGAGGAGCTCCTGAGTGAGCTCAACGCCATGATCGGGCTGCAGGAGGTAAAGACCCAGGTCCGCGTGGTCACCAACCTCATCCGGGTGCAACAGCTGCGCCGCCAGCACGGGCTGCCCGTCGGCGAATCGAGCCACCACCTCGTTTTCACGGGCAACCCGGGGACGGGGAAGACCACCGTCGCCCGTCTCGTCGCCCAGATCTACCGGACGCTCGGCGTGGTGACCAAGGGCCAGCTGGTGGAGGCCAGCCGGACCGAGCTGGTGGCCGGCTATATGGGTCAGACGGCGTCGCGCACCACGGCGGTGTTCGACTCGGCCAGCGGCGGTGTCCTCTTAATTGACGAGGCCTACGCGCTGAACCAGGGCGCCGACGACACCTTCGGCCGGGAGGCGGTCGACACGCTGGTCAAGCTGATCGAGGACCGCCGCGACGAGGTGGTCGTGGTGGTGGCCGGGTATCCCGACGAGATGGACGAGTTCCTCGACGCCAATCCGGGCCTTCGGTCCCGGTTCCCCCGGACTGTCCATTTCCCCGACTACACGACCGACGAGCTGGTCGAGATCTTCGAGTCCATGTGCACGGCCGGCTCCTACCAGCTGACCCCCGAGGCCAAGGCGGCCCTCGAGGCGAGGTTTGCGGCCGAGCCTCGCATCAAGGGCTTCGGAAACGGCCGTGTGGCCCGCAACCTGTTCGAGGCCGCACTCGAGCGCCAGGCCAGCCGGCTCGTCGCCCTTGACAACCCCGGGGACGACGACCTGTGCCAGCTGACGGACTCCGATGTCCAGGCGGCGTGATCCGTGCCAGCTCACGGATGCGGCCGCCGACCCCAACGAGCGAAGGTTAACGCCGTTACGTGTCAAATCACCGCGGCTGGCCGCGGTGATTTGGCATTGCCCCTCGTGCCCCCGGTAAGAACGCGCTTGGCTTCGCAGCGCGGCGGGATGAACGGCCAAGCTGACAGACTAGGTCGGTGACCCCGGCGAAACCGGACGACGAACCGGGCGCGGACTTGGGCGACGTCGGAGTCCCGTCTGTCTCTTGCCTCCTGTACCTTTTCGCCGATCAGGCGGTGGCGCATTCGACCCTATTGAGCCACCTCGACGCCCAGCACGGTGTACCGATCCCGTGCGGGAGACCGTCGGTGCAGCTGGGCCCGCTGGAGAGAATGGTCTTCGCGTGGATCTTCTGGCATCTGCGCGATTGTGGTTTCGTCGATCTGGGCTACCTCGAGGAGGTCGACGATGGCGACGCTGAAGACGCCGACGAGCGCGACGGGCCTCGTCGTGAGGCGCGTCCGGGACGTGAGTGGCGCCTGCGGCCTAATCGCCGACGTGCTGCGGGCGTGTGCCGACCAAGCGGAACCGATCGGAGTGGTCTTGCGGCGCTGGGCTGGAGAGCACATCCCCCTGCCGCTGTATGCCGTTGTTCGAGTTCTCCAGATGGAGGCGGCGTCGTACGGGCTGGCGGAACTGAACGACCAGGACGGTCAGCTTGATCCTTTCAGTGACCACCGCCCGGCCCGCTTCGCCTCCGAAGATTGCGAACGAATCGCAGCCTTGGAGCCGACGTTCGCCGAGCAGCTGTCGGGGTGGCGAACATTCGAGGCACAGCGATCCGAGGCCGCGACCGATCTCGTGGAGCAGTGCCGGCTGGCGTTGTTCGACCTCCGTCCGCCGCCCATTTTGGCAACGGGCGGGCCTGCGCCACATTGACCGCCACCAGGCCGGAATAAAGCTTGGGGGCTCCGATGACGTGAACGGGGGTGCCTGGGCGCTCACATGGTCGGCGTCTCCAGGTCGCCTCGGCTCCGCCACGGGCCGAGGAGTTTGACCAGGTCGGCCTTGTAGCTGCCGTTTGAGACTTCGGTCATGGCGTTGGACCGCGCTGCCAATTTCGCCTGTTCCCGCAGGTGAGGAACGGCTTGTCCGTGTGACCCACCCGTTTCACCCGTGGTCGGGAGGAGCTCGTGTTCGTGGAGGTCCGCCAGACCTGAAGACAGGAGCGGGTACGCTTCGTTCTCGATGACGATGGGGAATTGTCGTCCCTGCCCACGGCGTGGACCGATGCCGCCGACCCGGACGGGTTCGTGGCGGTATGGGCGGGAAAAAGCGCGTTCCAGGTTGAGGATCTCCTTGCTCTGGCGGAAGTCGTCGACGCTCTCCGACGGCCATGGTGCCGGTTGACCGACTGTAAGGCGAACTTTGCCGGTTATGTAAGGGAGATTTTGCCAAGCATTCGAGCAAAGGTTCGTTGAGCGCCAACACACTCTGTATGGACGGCTACAAACATGTCTCAGAAACTGACGTCGGTCCTTGACATGGCTGCGTTGAAACGCTGACGACCTTTCCCCATCGTCGCGTTCATCGCGCGCGCCGACCCCCGTTGGTCGTCCGCCGGTGGCGGGTTGACGGCGGCGGGGGTGGGGCAGCTACTCTCCGACCGGCGGCGGCTGCCTCCGTAAACTCGGGTGCTTA
>JBOGGN010000465.1:0-8377 GCA_050744165.1 Acidimicrobiales bacterium
CCTCGAGGGCGTCGGCCGCGGCCTCCGGCTCGAGGCTGGCGAGCAGCTCCTGGCGGCCCTCGCGGCCCAGGTCCTCCAGCAGGTCGGCCAGCTCGCCAGGGCGCAGCCGCCGGAGCCCCTCGTTGGACTCGCGGAGCGCGACCTGGCGCACCTGCCCCGCGAAGGGCTGGATGTTCGACCAGTCGATGACCCGCTCGGGTGTGGGCCGGCCCCGCCAGCGCTTGGGCCCGAGGCGGCGCAGCAGGGTTTGCATGCTGACGTCGGCGCCTACCAGGCGCAGCACGCGAGCTGGACCCGGCGGCCCGGCGCGGGTGGGCGCCGGGGTGGCCGGCCCCGGCATCCAGGCCAAGTAGAGATCGGCCGCCCGGATCACCTGGACGCCGTCGACGTCCACCAGCTGGTGGTCGACCACGTCCCGGGCCAGCATGACCTCGCCTGGGCGGCGGGCGAACTCCCGGAGGTCGACTCGGGCCGATCGCATCTTGACCAGGTCGTGGGTCACGTCGGCAACGTCGTCGATGTGGAAGTAGGCCTCCCGGCGACCGACCTGGACGACCAGCCCGGTGACCGGCGGGTAGGGCTCCTCCCCGTCCCAACGGGCGACCACGTCGGTCACCGACCCGATCTCCTCGCCGGCCTGGTTGAGGACCGGCCCGTGCACGATTCCGGCCAGCGAGATCAGGTGGTCGCGCAGCGACCGGGTGGCGAGCAGCCGCTCGTGACGGTGGCGGCGAACATTGCGTAAGGCGTTGGCGGGAAGCGGCGGGCGAACGGCCATCTGGACCCTCTCTGGCTCGTGGTCGAACAGGGGGGAAAAGGCGCCGACTCTGCCGTCGACGGGCCGCGGAGCGAGCTACACCGGGGAGGTGGCTAGGCGGCCGGTCACGGCGGAGGCGACGCTGCGTTGCCAGCGACTACTCGGGGGTTCGCCGTTGTGCATGCGTCCTCACCTCCCATTTGTTAGCCGTGGCCCTGTGGTAGCCGTGGCCGTAGATTATCGAATCGGGGCCGCCGACCCATTAGTGGCGCCAGCTGTTCCAGTCGTGGTCGGTGTCGTCGGCCATCGTCTGCGCCGCCGCCGCCAGCCACCCGGGGTGGTGTTGTCGGCGATGCGCGAGGTCGTCGAGGACGGCGCCCAGGGCGCCCGGCGTCGCCAGGTGGACGTTGGCCAGCTCGGCGCCCATGGCGTGGAGGAGCAGCGCCTCGTCCCGCTCGGCGGGCAGGTCAGCCAACTCGATGCGAGAACAGTCGGGAGCCAGCCGGCGCAGCACCCAGGAACCTTGAATGCTCGTGCCAGGGTCGGAGTCGCGCACGGCTCCGGCAATGATCCGGCCGTAGCGAACCTCAGAATCCGGCTCGCCCGAGGCCCAATCCCACGCCGAGGGCAGGAGGGCCTTCACCTCGCGGGCCACCAGGGAGCCATGAAGGTGGGCCAAGGCCACCAGCCGGGGCCGCCCCAGGCTGCCGAGGCCGGCCCGGCGGGTACGAACGCTGGCGGGCGCCACGCGCGGCGCGGAGATCCCAGCGGAAACGGCGCCGCCTTCGGCCCCGCCCGTGCCGGACCTTTCCGTGCCGTGGTCGCCGCCGTGGGCCACGCCGACGGTGGTCCCGCCAACCGGATCCGGGCCGGGGCCGTTCGACGGAGCGACGGCACCAGCGGGAAGGTCGGCCAGTAAGGCCTGCACCGCGGCGACCGGGTAGTCGCCGTCGGCGAGCGGCAGGGCCTCCATCTTGGTCCAGAAGCGCACCGCGTCGCGGCCCTCACTCGCCAGCCGCCGCAGCTCGGCGTGGTGCTCGGCCAGCACGAAGGGCCGGCCGCCCCGGTGCAGGCCCTCCTCGTAGCCGGACAGGATGGCTTCGGCGGCGTCGTTCAGGGGCGTGGTCAGGTGGTGCCCGGCGACTGCCAACACGACGCTGGTGGCGAGGCGCACCAGGTCGGCGGAGTAGGGCAGCTCGCACGCCTCGTCGAAGTCGTTGATCCCCCAGACCAGGCGGCCTTCGGCGTCCCGCCAGGTTCCGTAGTTCTCGACGTGGAGGTCGCCCACGCCGAGAATCTTCGGCGCCTCGTTCAGGTGGGGGCACAACTCCTGCCAGCGAGGCGCCCAGCGGTAGAAAGTGGCCCGGAGAAACGGGAACACGCCCGACGCCATCTGGTCGTGCTTGAAGGCCAGGTCGTCGTCGATGACCATCGGCAAGCTGGCCCGCAGCCAGGACTCGTACTCCTTCGTGGCCTCCCGGATCCCCATCGGGCGACAGTACGCCGAGCCGGCAGCTCGGTGACCGGTCAGGTTGGTGGGAGCGGGAGAACCGGGACCCGGTGGCGGGCGGTGCAGCGGCCCTCGGCGTGAGCCCGGATCTCCCCACCGAAGAGGTTGAGCCCGGTGGCGATCACTCGGCAGAACCCGTCGGGGAGGTGGCACGCACCCCGTCCGGGCGCTTGGGCCAACCGGCGCTGCAGGTTGGCGACGACCTGGTGGTCGCTGCGGCCGTGCAGCAGTGCCTCGACACCGCCGGCCATGGCCGGGAGGCCGTTCACGCAGGGCCCGCACTGGCCGGCCGATTGGCGGGCCAGCCACCGGGCCAACCGGGCGACCTCGGCCAGCCCGCACGCCGACGCTGGGAAAGCCAGGACCACGCCGGCTCCGACGGAAAGGTCGAGCGGGCGGGCCAGCGCCACGGCCGGTGCCAGCCAGGTGCCGAAAAACCCGCCGACCAAGACCGCCGACAAGGCTTCGGTGGCGCCGCCCGACGCCGCCAGCAGTTCGCGGAGCGATGTCCCCGGAGCCGCCTCCATCACGCCGGGCCGGCCCACGGCCCCCGTGATCGTGACGAGCATGGACCCGGCCGCGGTGGGCGAACCCACCGACTGGAACCACGCCGAGCCGTAGCGTGCAACCAGCGCCAGGTGGGCCAAAGTTTCGACGTTGTCGATCAGCGTCGGCCGGCCGTGCACTCCGCGCTCGTGGGGTCGAGGCGGCACGAAGGCGGGCAGGCCGGTGCCGCCGTTGAGCCGGCTCACGAGGGCCGTCTCCTCGCCCGCCACGTAGCGGCGGGGAACGGTGACGATCTCCACGGCGACCGCGTCGGAGCGTTCCCCGATGGCGGCTTCCAGGGCCCGGCCGGAGGCAGACGCCGACTGCTCGAGGCAGACGAAAGCCTCACCGGCGCCGACGAGGCCAACCGCGACTGCGATGCCGTCGAGCACCAGGTGAGGGGACGAGGTGAGCAGCGTCCGGTCCTTGGCGCTCGCCGGCTCGCTTTCGCATCCGTTGGCCACCACGACCGCACGCCCGGCTCGGGGGCCGGCGCCGCCCGCCACTGCCGCCAGCTTGCGGGCCGTCGGAAATCCGGCGCCGCCGCGGCCTCTCAGGCGGCTGGCCTCGACGACCGACGCCAAGTCGGGGGCGACCGGCGGCAGCGGTCCGTAACGCGCCAAGTGCTCTGCGAGCGAGAGGGTGGTGTTGGAAGGCGGCAGTAGCCGGGGCAGTCCGACCGGCGGTGCCATCCGCGTCTCGGTGGCGGTCACGACGCGCGAGGCCAGCCTGCGACGACGGTCACGAAGCCGTCGGGCGACACCAGCCGGGCGGGGAGCCCGTGGCCCGCCAGCCAGTCAGGCGCCCCGCGACCGAGGATGATGGCGGCGGTGCTGGCCGTGTTGGCGTCCACGCAAGTGGCCGCGGCCACGCTGACGGTGCGCCAGACAGTCTCCGCGGGCCGGCCCGTGCCGGGGTCGACCAGATGGTGGACGACCGCATCCCCGTGGCGCCACCGCCGCACCGTTGTCCCCGACGTCGCCAGGGCGCCGCTGGTGACGGACACCGTTTCTCCTGGATCGTCATCGGTCGCGGCATGGTCGTCGGCCACCCGGATGGACCAGCCGCCACGAGGGGGGACACCGGCCACCGCGATGTCGCCGCCCAGGCTGACCAGCACGCCGCAGCGGGCAGCCCGATAAGCGGCGCCCGCCGCCCGGTCCGACGCCAGGGCCTTGGCTGTGGCGCCGAGA
Source organism: Acidimicrobiales bacterium (assembly GCA_050744165.1). GTDB lineage: Bacteria > Actinomycetota > Acidimicrobiia > Acidimicrobiales > Palsa-688 > JBOGGN01. The sequence goes on from JBOGGN010000465.1 coordinate 4,007, forward strand.
TCCAGCTCCACCCCGTCGGGTATGCACACCGTGGCGCGCTGGCGGTCGACGACAACCGAATGCCAGTCGGCGCCACCTCCGATGAGCAACGTCAGCACGGGGCCCGGCCCCGCGTGGGGGCGGGTGGCACCGGCGGGATGGGCCGCTTTTCCCGTGGCGATGCAGCTGGCAGGGCTCAGCAGGACCGGCCGAGGCGCGGGGACGGAGACTTCGGGCGCCGGCGTCAGTGCGTCGAAGTCGCGGTCGTAGCCGATTTCCCGCATGGCCCGGCCGATGGTCGGATCGACCAAGCCTCCGGTCAGGCGAGCGGCGCGGAGCGCGACCGAGACGGCATCGAGGAAGAGTGCACTAGCGGCGAGGGGCCGCCCAGCGGCCTCATTCAGCCGGGCCAACTCGCTGTCCGGACGGAACCGGCTGCAGGCCCGGTCAATGGCGTCGAGTTGCTCCTTCACGGCATCGACCGCTCGCTTGGAGGCTTGGCGGCCGCCGTCGACCACCACGGTGGCGGTGGTGCCAAGCGCCGGGAAGGAAATCGGCTCCAGGCTGGTGCCGGCGGTCATGAGGCACCTGACGTGACAAATCCCCGCCCCGTTGACCGCCTCGGCGGCTGGCTTGGGACCTGGAAGAAGTTGTCCCCGGCGGGCACCGAGGTGGCGGCCGAAGAACCCGACGACGATGCCGAGGTGTTGACGCTGGTCGAGTGGCCCGGCCGGGCGTAGGCCACTACCGCAGAAAAGACGCCGGCCAGAACGACGGCACTGCCCACGACCCATCGGGTGATCCGGGAAAGACGGAGCAGACCTTGGTCACGCTGGCTGCTGTCCATACCACAAGTATCGACCCGTCCCCTGTGACTGCGCTGAGAGTCACCGAGGGAATCGGTCAGAAGCAGCACATCGCGATAGGCCCGGCAGGATCGGCCGGCCGATCCATTGACCGGCCGGCCGACCCCACGACCCCCGCCCCTTGCATGGGACCGATCGGCGCTGGCGGCACTGCCTTGGCACCACGAACAAGGGGCTTAGGGGGCCCCCTATGTTCCGGGAACGCATGACCCGGCCGACACTTGCGGTTTTTTTCCGGTGTCGCAACATACATCGAATTAGGCCCATGTAGCCCATATAGCTATGGTCTGGCTAGTTCCTTGAACCCGACAGGAGAACCCATGAAACGGCTTGGGTGGTTACGGCTGCCGCCCATTCTTTTGGCCACGGTGTCGCTGGTCGCGTTGTCCAGTCCCGCGGTGGGCGGGACGCTGGTGCCCGGCAAGCTGACACCCAACAGCCGCCTGACGACCGACAGGTCGGTGCTGCGCGGTCACGACATTCCCGGTTTGGCGGTCGACCCGTCCAACCCCAATCACGTGGTTCTGATCGACGAGAACTTCCTCTCCGGAGAGTGCGAGTTCAACACCAGCTTCGACGCCGGGCACACCTGGTCGAGCGGGATCCTGCACGCCCCGAGCGACTTCGCCGATCCCCCCTGCCGCACGTTCGACTCCGGTGGCTATGCCCACTTCAACCAGAGCGTGGTGTTTGGTAGCGGCCAGAACGTCTACGTCACCTTCGCCTCCCACCGGGGACCCCAGGAACGCCCGGAGATCAAGGTGGTACAGGGCGAGGGCGACTCGATCATCGTGTGCCACTCTGCCGATGGGGGCAAGACCTGGGACACGGGCGTGGTGGCTATCCAGGGTGGTCCCGGTCCCCAGCCCTATGTGATCCGTCCCGGGATCGCAGTCCAGATGACCTCTAATGGGGATCGCCTGCTCGTGGATGGCTGGAGCGTGTTCGTTACCTCCGGCGGCGCCCAGAGCGGCGGCGGTGACCGCAAAATGGTGACCGCGGTGTCCAACGACGGCGGCAAGACCTGGGGGGCGCCAGTCGTCGCTTCGGGACCCATGGAGCACGTCCGTGAACCAGCACCGCCGGTCATCGGCTCCGATGGCGCCATGTACGTGGCGTGGCGCAACCGGGATGCTCCGAGCACTGCCGCCCACCCGCTGGTGGTCGCCAAATCATCCGACGGCGGGCAGACCTGGACGAGCACCGACGTCGCCATGATGCAGCCGGGGCCGCAGAATGCCAACAACGCCGCCGGGTTCCCCCGGCTGGCGATTGACCCCAAGTCCAACACCGTCTACGTCGTGTACCGAAACTTCACCGCCATGGGCAACGTGGATGTCTACCTGCAGGCGTCCAAGGACGAGGGCGCCACCTGGTCGGCGCCGGTTCAGGTCAACGATGACTCCGGCATGATCGACCACCTCGGAAACGAGATCTCGGTTGCACCCAATGGCCGCGTCGATGTGGCATGGCTGGATTACCGCAACGCCTACCCGACGGCACCCGAACAGATGGCGTCCCAGGAGGGTGACATCTACTACGCCTCATCCTCCGATGGCGGCCAGACGTTCTCCGCCAATCGGCGGATCACCGATCGCTCCTTCAACCTGGACGACGGACTCTCGAACCGCAACGGCAGCTACATCTGGTGGACGCCGGCCCTGGTCTCGATGGGTAACGACACCGAGATGTTCGCCTGGAGCGACTCTCGTCTTGGCAATGCCGACAACGACAACGACGACATCGAGTTGGCGACCTTGCAGCTCAATTCCACGGCGCCGCCCGAGATGGAGTCGCTGCCGTCGACGAATGCCTCCAACGAGTCGGTGGCCGCTTCCCAGATCGCCTACGCCGCAGGCGAGGAGCGCATCGGTAACGAAACATCCAAGATCGTGATCGCGCCGTCAAACGACCCAGCCAGCGCCATGGCCGGGGCGGTGCTGGCCCGAGCCAACTTCGGTCCGCTGCTGTTGTCGCCGACCTCTGGGTTGAGCAAGACCTTGAAGGACGAGGTCAGCCGGCTGAAGCCGACGGCGGGCATCTACCTGGTCGGGTCGTCGGCCACCCTGTCCTCGAACGTGGAGTCCCAACTGTCGGCGCTCGGGTTCACCCATGTCACCCGGATCCAGGCGCCCACGGAAGCGGGCATGGCGGCGGCGGTCGCCAACGCCCTCGACGCACGCACGAGCGACGAGAAGAGCATGGGGATGGCGGCCGCCCCGGCGGCGGTGCTGGTGAACCCGAGCTCTTCGGATGCCGCTGCCGGCGTGGCGTTGGCGGCCTCCATGCGCTACCCGCTTCTGTACACCGGCTCCAAGTCCGTACCCTCGGAGACCACTTCGGCGCTGCATACCCTCGGCATCACCAAGGTGTACGTGGTGGGCAGCCCGTCGTCGGTGACGAGCGATTCGATCCTTGGGCACGTCAGTGGCGCCTCCCGTATCGCGGGCAGTAACGCCAGCGCCACTTCGGTGGCGGTGGCCTCTCTGGCGGCCAAGCTGTACGTGCCGTCCAACGTGGTCTACGTCGCGGATCCGAATCGGCCGGCCGATGCCGCCCTGGCGGCGTCGAGCGCGGCACGGGTCGGTGCGCTCGTCGTGCTGACCCCCGGCGCCAGCACCACGCAAGCGCAGAGCGATGTCGAGTCGCTGCACCTCGGCGCCATCGACGAGGTCGTCCAGGTGCACAGCACCTCGTCGTCGAAGGCCAATGTGGCGGTCATCGCCGTCTTCATCGTCCTCGGTGTGATCGGCCTGCTGTTGCTGCTGGCCTCGGTCACGATGCGCCGCCGCAGGACCGAGGCGACTCCCGCTACGGAATGACCTCGCCAGGCTGAGGCCGGTCAAGTGCTGTGGTGCGACGTGGCGGCGACCAGCTCGGCGGTGGCGGCGACCCCGGCCCGCTCAGCCAAGATCGCCGCCATGACCGCGCTGCTGTCCAACGCGTGACGATGTCATTTGGGCACGAGCCCTTCCGCCGAACTAGTCCCGCCGGGGCCATATTGCTATCGTCCCTCTACTCTCAAGTCCTTGACGTCCACAAGGAAAGGCCCATGACTCGGCTTCGGTGGTTGCGGTTGGTACCCGTCCTTGTCGGTGCGGCGTCGCTCGTGGCTATGTCCACTCCGGCGGTGGGAGGGACGCAGGTCACCGGCAAGTTGACGCCCAACAGCCGCCTGACGACCGACCAGTCGGTGTTGCGGGGCCACGACATCCCGGGGTTGGCAGTCGACCCGTCCAACGCCAACCACGTCGTCCTGGTCGACAACAACTTCCTTGCCGGCCAATGCGAGTACAACACCAGTTTCGACGGGGGACATACCTGGACCAATGGGATCCTGAAGGCCCCAAGCGGCTTTGACGACCCGCCGTGCCACACCTTCGACGCCGGCGGCTACGCCCACTTCAATCAGAGCGTGGTGTGGGGCTCGGGCCAGAATGTGTACACCACCTTCTCCGCCCACCATGGACCGCAGGAGCGACCCGAGACCCACGTGATCCAGGGAGTTGGCGACTCGCTGCTGGTC
>JBOGGN010000466.1:0-28493 GCA_050744165.1 Acidimicrobiales bacterium
CCCCTGAACCGATGCCCGCCCCCGAACCGACGCCCGCGCCCCCGTCCGAACCCGCGTCCCCGTCCGAACCTGCGCCCGCGCCCGAACCGGCCCGCCCCGCGTACCCGCCTGCAGAGTCCCCCGAGGCCGTGCCCGCCCCCGAGGTGAGCCGAAGAAACACGTCCTCCAACCGCTGCCGCCCCGCTCTCAGGTCCGACAGCGCCAGGTCCCGCTCCGCGAGCCACGCGGTGAGGGCGGCGATGGTGGCCGGGCGGGGGTCCGCCTTCACCAGGTACTCCCCGGGCCGCTCCTCCACGACGACGGCAGAGAGGGCGGCTCCCAAGGCGGCGGCGTCCAGGCCCTCGGGCCCGCCGAAACGGATCTCGTCGCCTCCCACCCGAGTCGTCAACTCGGCCGGCGTGCCGTCGGCCACGATCCGGCCATGGTCGATGATGAGGATGCGGTCCGCCAGGCGCTCGGCCTCCTCCAGCTCGTGGGTGGTCAGTAGGACGCAGGTTCCCGACGCCCGGAGGTCGGCAATGACCTGGCGGATGGTGAGGCGACCCTGGGGGTCCACCCCCGCGGTGGGCTCGTCGAGAAACGCGACCCACGGCCGCCCGACTAGCGCCAGCGCCAGCGACAGCCGTTGCTGCTCACCACCGGAGAGCCGTCGCCACGGCGTCTTGAGCACGTCCGAGAGCCCCACCCGGAACAGCAGCCCGTCCGGTTCGTCCGACTGGTCGTAGTAGCGGGCGAACAGTGCCACCGCCTCGTGCGGGGTCATGGTGGGATACACACCGCCCCGTTGCAGCATCACCCCGATGCGCCGAGTCAGCGCCTTGTGATCTCGATGCGGGTCTAGGCCGAGCACCCGCACCCGGCCGACCGTCGGCCGGCGGTACCCCTCCAAGGTCTCGATGGTGCTGGTCTTGCCAGCACCGTTGGGGCCGAGCAGCGCCACGACTTGGCTCGCCTGCGCCTGGAAGCTGATGCGGTCGACGGCGACGGTATTCCCATAGCGGACGACCAGGTCGTGAACCTCGATCGCAGGCCCGGGCACGCTGGCGACCCTACCCGGCGGCCTCGCGGGGGCCAAAGCCACTACCGGGGGTGCCTACAACCGTGATCCCAGCCCACCGAAGGAAACCCGTCCGAGCCCCCCGATGACCTCCACTACCGTCGAAGTCCATGATCGACGTGCGCCGCTTGCGGAACGACCTCGAGGGGGTCAAGGCGGCGCTCGGCCGGCGGGGCCTCGACCTGTCGGAGGTGGACCGGGCGGCTGACCTCGACCGCGAGCACCGGCTGCTTGTCGCCCGCCAGGACGAGCTGCGTGGCCGAAAGAACGCGCTCTCCAAGGAGATCGGCACCGCTCGCCGGGGCGGCGACACCGAGCGGGCGGCCACCCTCACCGACACCAGTACCGAGATCGGCGCCGAGTTGGCCTACGTCGAGAAGGCGGCCTCGGCTGCCGAACAGGAGCTCCACGGCCTCCTGCTGCGCATCCCCAACGTGCCGAGCCCCGACGCCCCGGACGGTAAGTCGGAGGCCGACAATCCCGTCCTGCGGGTGGTCGGCTACGACGAGGCGGCCTACCAGCCATACCAGCGGGTCCCCCACTGGGAGATCGGCACCGAACTCGGCATCTTGGACCTGGAGCGAGGCGCCAAGATCTCGGGGTCGATGTTCGTCGCCTTCCGGCGGATGGGCGCCACCTTGACCCGGGCCCTGTGCCAGCTGGCGCTGGACCGCAACGCCGACGCCTTCGAGGAGGTCCGCCCACCGACCCTGGTGCGAACCGAAACCCTGCAGGCGACCGGCCAGCTGCCCAAGTTTGCCGACGACGCCTATCTCGTCGAACGCGACGACCTGTGGCTCATCCCCACCGCAGAGGTGCCGCTCACCTCGCTGCGGCGCAACGAGATCCTGCGGGAGACCGAGCTGCCGCAGCGGCTGATGGCCTACAGCCCCTGCTACCGCCGGGAGGCGGGCAGCGCCGGCCGGGACACCCGGGGCCTCTTGCGAGTCCACGAGTTCGACAAGGTGGAAATCCTGGCCGTGACTACGCCCGAGCAGGCCCAGGCCATGCATGCCGAGTTGCTGGCCCGAGCCGAGGGCACCATCGCCGCCCTGGGCCTGCCGTATCGCGTCGTCGACATCTGCGCGGGCGACCTCGGCCAGTCCCACGCTCGCAGCTTCGACATCGAGGTCTACGCCCCGGGCTGCGACCTGTGGCTCGAGGTGTCGTCGGTGTCGTGGTTCAGCGACTACCAAGCCCGGCGGGCCAACATCCGCTATCGGCCGACGGCGGGTGGGGGTACGGTCATGTGCCATACCCTCAACGGCTCGGCCCTCGCCGTGCCCCGGGTGTGGGCCGCCCTTGTCGAAACCGGGCGCCAGCCCGACGGCAGCGTCGTCCTTCCGGAAGTGCTCCACCCGTACCTGCGGGGCGCCACGAGCATCACCGCCTCCTAGCAAAACCAGCTGGGAAAAGGGCTCCCACCGCTCCGCTCACGCTTGCCGGAAGAGTTCGGGACCGCGTCGAGTAGATACCGCCCATCACGGAACCCGGCCCGCGACCCCGGTGTCCCCGAGGTGTGCATCCGACGAAAGCGCTGGCGGTGACCGCCCGGGCAGTGCCTGCCTCCTGCGGCGCCGTCGGCGGCCAGACGTGGGGCAGCCGCTGCGCTCTTGAGCCGGGTCCTCCCGGGGAGCAGGAACGGGAAGGGCGGGGCTTTTTCCCGCCTGGTTTACGAACGCAGAACGGAGGCCTCGACCGCCACGCCCGCCTCGACGTCCACGGAGCGGCGCAAGGCGGCGTGGAGCGAGTCCGGTGTCAGCACCCCTACGTAGCGGTCGCCGTCGAGGACCGCCACCCAGCCCGCGTCGTGCTGCAGCATCTCGCTGAACGCCCGCTTCAGGGTCGCCCCGAGCGGGACCCAGGCTTCCATGCGGAGGGCACGGTCGCCGACGGAGCCCTCGCCAGTGGCGCCGTCGACGCCGATCCAACCGCGGAGCTGCTCGCCGGCGTCCACCACCACCGCCCAGCGGGCGCCGGCCGCGGCCAGGCTCTGCCGGGCCTCGGCGAGGGTGTCGCTGGCATGGACGACCGGCGGCTGGTCGAGGTCGGCCCGCTCGACCGCGGTGACCGTGAGGCGGCGCAGGCCCCGGTCGGAGCCCACGAAATCGGCCACGAACGGGGTGGCCGGGCTGCCCAGGATCTTGGCTGGCGTGTCGTACTGCTCGAGGCGGCCACCCTCGGCGATGACGGCGATGCGGTCGCCGAGGCGGACCGCCTCGTCGATGTCGTGGGTGACGAACACCACCGTCTTGTGCAACTCACGCTGCAGGCGCAGGAACTCGGTCTGGAGCCGGTCCCGGGTGATGGGGTCGATGGCCCCGAACGGCTCGTCCATCAAAAGCACCGGGGGGTCGGCGGCCAAGGCCCGGGCGACGCCGGCCCGCTGGCGCTGGCCGCCCGACAGCTCGCTCGGATACCGCCGCGCGAACACCGCCGGCTCAAGGCCGACCAGCGTCAGCAGTTCCGCGGTGCGGTCCCGGACCCGGGCCTTTTCCCACCCCAGCAGCCGGGGCACGGTGCCCACGTTTTCGCCGATGGTCAGATGGGGGAACAGCCCGACCAGCTGGATGACGTAGCCGATCCGCCGCCGCAGCGTCACCGGGTTGACATCGGTGACGTCCTCGCCGTCGAGGAAGATGCGGCCCGAGGTGGGCTCGATCAGCCGGTTGATCATGCGCATGGTGGTGGTCTTCCCCGAGCCCGAGGGTCCCACCAGCATGCATATCTCGCCTGGCTCGACGGCCAGGTCGAGCGAGTCGACCGCCAAGGTGGCGCCGTAGCGCTTGGTCACCTTTTCCAGGCGGATGGTGGGCTCAGGCATTGGCCGCCTCGACGGCGGGGGCGCTGGCGTCTGCGGCCTTGGCGGCCAGGGTGTCGGCGGCGGGGCGGGCCTCGCCGAGGCGAGGGCGGCGCGTGCGGGGCCCCGGGCGCACCGCCGATTGGATGGCGGCGAGGACCGAGTCGAGGGCCAGCGCCTCGATGCCGATGACGACCGCGCCCGCCAGGACCGCCTGTTCCTGGTTGTTGGCCTGGCCGATCTGAATGATGGTGCCGAGCGAGCGGGTGCCCGCGTAGGCCGCCAGGGTGGCGGTGGCGAAGGTCTGGAGGACGGCAATGCGGATGCCGGTGGCCACCAGGGGCAAGGACAGTGGCAACTCGACGCGAGTGAGCACCTGGCGGCCATTCATGCCGAGGCCGCGGGCCGCGTCGAGGGTGTCGGGATCCACCTGACGTACCCCGGTATACGCATTGATCAGCATCGGGGGGATGGCGAAGACGACCAGGGCGGCGACGGCCGTGCGGGTGTTGACCCCGAAGATGGGCACCGAGGCGAGAACGATGATGAGCGCCAGGGGCGGGATGGCCCGGCCAGCGTTCCCGATGACGGTGATGGTTCGGCCACCTTTGCGGCGGTGGCCGATGCCGACGCCGAGGGGGAGGGAGACGGCGCCTGCGATCAGGAGCGACAGACCGGTGACCCGGAGGTGGTCGACCGTCAACGCGATGACGCCATTGGCACCGGACCAGTTGGCGCCATCGGTGAGCCAGTTGATGGTGTCGCCGGGCAGGCTCATGCCGGGGCCCGCCGCTGCCAGGGGATAGCCAGCCACTGGGCGACGAGGACGATGCCGTCGCCCACCAGTGCCAGCACCACGATAAGAACGGTGGCCAGCAGCACCTGGGCGTGGACATCATCCTGGAAGCCCTGGAACAGCATGGTGCCGAGGCCGCCCTGGTTGATGACCCCGCCCACCGTCAACAGGGCGACGGTCGACACCGTGGTGACTCGGAGGCCCGCGAAGATGGCGGGCAGGGCCAGTGGCAGCCGCACCCGCCACAACAAGGCGACGGGCCCGTATCCCATCCCTTTGGCGGCGTCGATGACGTCAGCGGGCACCTCGTCCAGGCCCACCAGGAAGTTGCGCACCAGCAACAGCTGGCTGTAGGCGACCAGGGCGATCACCACCGGGGTGGCGTGGGTGACGCCCAGCCACGGCTGCAGCAGGACGAACAGGGCCAGTGAGGGGATGGTGTAGATGATCCCCAGCGCCGACAGGATGCCCGCTCGCAGCCAGCGGCGGTAGAGGGCCAGGATCGACAGGGGCACCGCGAACAGCAGGCCGAGCGCGATGGAGAGCACCGACAAGGAGAGGTGCTGGAGCGTGTAGTGGATGATCTGGCCCTCTCGGGTACTCAGGTACCTGCCGCACACCCACGAGTTGGCTCTGAGGCAGTCGGCACCGAGCACCGGCCGCCCCTAGTGGCTCACGCCGGCGTGGCGTCGGAGTCGGAGCTGAAAACGACGCCGAGAAGAATCTTGCCGCTCTTCAAGGCGGTCCGGGTCAAAGGGCCATCCTCGTCCAGGGCGTCGAAGCTCTTGATCTTGAGCCCGTAGGTCGACATCAGGCCGATCTGGCACTCCGGCCGGGTGGGGCAGTTGGCTGGTCCGCCGAGGGTGATGCCGCCGCCGCACTTGCTGGCGAGGTCGGACAGCGACTTCAGGCCGTACGCCTTGGCGGTGGCCGAGGTGACGGCGTAGGCGTTCTCGTCGGTGGCCGAGGCCGCGTTGAGCACGGTGAGACCGCGGGGCGTGGCCAGGTTCTTCAAGACCGACACGGTGGTGTCGATGCTGGAGCTGGGCTGCTCCGTCGACTTGACCTTGGTGGCCAGGTAGGTCGTCAGGCTGGCGGCGTAGTCCATCACGGCCTGGACCTGGTCCGACTCAAGGGCCGGCTCGTAGAGCTCCCGCTCGCCGACCACCTTGGCGCTGGCGTTGTAGCCGGCCTTGTTGAGGACGTCGGCGGCGATGTCAGCCAGGGTCTCGTTTTCGGCGAAGCCCTGGGCCGCGATGGTGATCGAGCCGCTGCCACCCGAGAGGCCCTGGCCCAGGTTGTGGCTGCTCACGAACTGCGACGCCACCGTCGCGGGATCGGTCTTGTCGACGCCGGTCTGGACGTTGAGCTGGATCAAGGCCGTCTGGCTGAGGGCGGCGGTGATCGAGTTCAGGGCGGTCGTGAGCGGCGCCTTGGCCACCTTGGTGTTGATGATCGGGATGATGTTGTCGCTGGCTTCGAGGTGCTTGTCGTCGGCCAGCACCGCCAGGGTCTGCCCTGGTTTGGCGGCGCAGACGCCGTTGGTGGTCGTCGTCTTGCTCGATGAGCTGCAGCTCGCCAACGCCGTCGCGATGACCGCGATCACGGTGGCCCAGCCCCACCAGCGCGTCCCAGGGAGTCGCATTCGACGCGGTCCTTTCCTCAGCAGGAAGGCAACAGTAACCCGTCTCTTATGGATCAGGGCAGTTCTGCCGCCTTGTCCCCTTTCGTCGCTGGAGGCAAACCCGGGATACTGGTGTCCATGAGCGACCATCATCCGCTGGCGGTGTTGGTGCGCCATGGCGCCACCACGTGGAGCGCCAGCGGCCAGCACACCGGGCGGACCGACATCCCCCTTACCGCGACGGGCGAGGCCCAGGCCGAGGAGTTGCGGACCCGCTTGGCAGGCCAGTCGTTCGCGCTGGTGCTCAGCAGCCCCCTTGGCCGGGCCCGACGCACCGCCGAACTGGCGGGCCTCGACCACGTGATCGACGAGCCCGACCTTTTGGAATGGAACTATGGCGACGCCGAGGGCAGGACGACCGAGGAGATCCGCCAGCAGTGGCCCGGGTGGACCGTCTGGGATGGGCCTTGGTCCGGAGGCGAGACCATCGACCAGGTAGCCGCCCGAGCCGACCGGGTGGTGGCCCGGGTCCGCCAACTGGACACTGGTGCCGTCGCCGCCCTGGTCGGCCACGGCCACATGTTGCGGGTCCTGGCGGCACGCTGGTTGGGGGCGCCACCCCAGGCCGGCCGGTGGCTGGCGCTCGACACGGGGACGCTGTGCGAGCTCGGGTGGGAGCACGAAGCGGCGGTCGTCCGCCACTGGAACACGTGACCTCGGCCGCCGCCTTTCCGGGCGCGGCCGGGGCCGACGACGCCCGGCGTAGGGCTGATGAGGCCGAGTGCCGGGTCGAGGACGGCGACGGATGGGACGACGAGGTTTGGGCCGACGAGGACTGGGACGACGAGGTTCGGGACGACGAGGACTGGGAGGACGAGGACTGGGGCGGCGATCATCGGGACGGCGGAGATTGGGGCGGCGAGCGCTGGGCGCCTGGGGGCGCAGCGTCCGAGAAGCGCTCGCCGCCAGTGGGCGACCTCGTCGACGACGGCCGTTCGGAGCTGCCCTATCGGGTGGCGTGCTTCGCCCACCCCGGCCAGCTGACGAGCGTTCACTGCCGGGGTTGCGGCCGGCCCATCTGTTGGGAATGCGACGTCACCACCAGCCAGTCCGGCCGCAAGCCGCATTTAAGCGGCCCGTTGTGCTCTGCCTGCGGTACTGACCAGCCGAAGTCTGCGCCTCGGAGCCAGAGGACGGCCCCGTCGGTCATCGCTGGCCGGTACCGCCTGACCCCGGCGGTGGCCGGCCTGGTCATGATCAACGTGGCGGTTTTCGCCGCCACCGCGGCCCACGCCAGCTGGGAAATCGACCTAGCGCAGTCGCCCTCCGGGATCGCCGCCGGCCAGGTCTACCGGTTGGTGACGGCGGTGTTCGTCCATGCCGGTTTCACGCACCTTCTGTTCAACATGGTGGCCCTGCTGGTAGTCGGGCCGCCCGTCGAGGCGGCGCTTGGAAAGGTGCGTTTCTCGGCCTTGTACCTGCTCGCGGGGGTCGTGGGCTTCGGCTTCAGCTTCCTCTTGGGTCCGGTGAACGGACTCAGTGTGGGGGCGTCGGGCGCCATTCTCGGCGTCTTCGGAGCGTGGTACTCGCTGGCCCGGGCGAAACACAAGGACACCGCCGCCTTCGCCCTGCTGCTGATCTTGCTGCTGGTGTATTCGTTCTACGACCCGGCCGTCGACTGGCGGGCTCACGTGGGAGGTCTGGCAACCGGACTCGCCGGGGGGGCGATGGTCGCCTGGACGGCTCGGCGGCCACAGCGGCGGCCGCAGCGGCGGGCGGTGCCCGAGCTGGCGGCCGTCTCCGCCGTCGTGGGGGTGCTGGCCGCCATGGTGCTGGTCCGCGCGGCCCAGATCCGGCATTGAGCATTGCTATCGCCGGGTGCCGGCGGCTGTGCGGCCCCCCCGCCCCGGGTCCCGGTCGTCGGGGCTACACTGGTTGCTAGTGCCGCTTCGCGACCGGCTCTTCCGAGACCTCGGTTGTTTGGTGTTGGCGTGCGCCATGATCGTCGGCACGGTGGCTGCGGCGGTGCCCGCCAGTGCCCTGACGTCAACGCAGTCGGTTGTGACGCCCACCTGTGACATCGCCAGCCCGGAGTCGATCAAGGGTGCCCAGTTCATGAACGGCAGCTTCGTGAACGGTACGTGGAGCTACGCCACCGGAGCCGGGTGTACGTCCGACGTTGCCGACATGGCCCTCTACGAGCAGTTGGACTTCAACGGCACCAAGGTCGACTCGAAGTACAAGGGCTTCACCGGCGTGCCTCGCAGCCTCGACGCCATCATCTCCAGCTACTTCTGCGCCACCTGCAATGGCACTTGGACCTTCATCTGGGCTCAGGTTCTCGAGGCATCGTCGGGCGCGACGTGGGCCAGCCCCCCCGCCGGGTGCATCAACGAGGACAACGCCTTGTTCCGGGTGTGCGTCGAAACCAAGACCGTCACGTTGTGATGACTCCGGGGCACCGGAGCGGTGGGCCGTCCGGGGCTCGAACCCGGCACCTTGGGATTAAAAGTCCCCTGCTCTACCGGATGAGCTAACGGCCCGCACGAGGGTACCTTCCCCAGCCGCGTCACCGACCGCGTCGGCACCCCACGTCGCCCGGGGTGCGGGGGACTCACGGAGACGCCAGACTTCGAGCAGTCATGACGTACGGATCGACCCCATACAGCAACCCCGGTTGGCCGCCTTCCCCGACGCCTCCCCCCTCGCCTGGATGGGGTCCCGTGCGGCCCCCCGGCCGCCCTCGGGACCCCACCGATGTGACCGTGGCCGCGCTCCTCGTCGTCATCGTTGCCCTGCTTGTCGCCGGCGGCGTCGGCGTGGTGGTGACCACCCGCTCCACCTCGACGAACGCCGGCCCACCGACAGAGGGATCAAGCGCCGGGATCACCACCACCACCAATGGGCCGCCGCGGTCCAACGGGTCGGCGCCGCCCAGCAGTTCGCCGTCGACCACGGCGCCTGCCCCCAAGGGGTCCGGTCTGGCGCCGGTGAGCCCGCTCACCGTGCCGCCACCGGCGTCGGTGCCCCCTGTGGTCAACCGCCCGCTCGGGGTGCCCGCCTCGGTGATCGCCGCCCGGGTCGATCCCGCCGTCGTGGACGTTGACACACGGCTCTCCTTTCAGCAGGAGATCGCCGAGGGCACGGGAATGATCCTCACCTCCAACGGGGTCGTGCTGACCAACAACCATGTCATCGACGGGGCCACGACCATCGAGGCGGTGTCGGTGGGTAACGGGCGCACCTACCCGGCCGCCGTTCTCGGTGTCGATCCCACCGCGGACGTGGCGGTCATCAAGCTCCAGGGTGCTTCGGGGCTGCCAACGGTCAGCCTGAGCGCCCAAGCGGCAGTGCCCGGAGATGCCGTGGTGGCCCTTGGCAACGCGGGAGGCGTCGGGGGTACGCCAAGTGTGGCCACGGGCAACGTGGCGGCCATTGACCAATCGATCATCGCCGATGACGCCGGCGACGGAAGCGCCGAGCAGCTCGACGGGTTGATCGAGACCACCGCCAGCCTGCAGCCGGGCGACTCCGGCGGTCCCCTGGTCAACGCCGGGGGGCAGATCATCGGCATGGACACCGCCGCGTCTTCGCCGAGCGGGAACGACACCGTCGTGAGCTTCGCCATTCCCATCGCCGATGCCATGGGCATCGCCCAGCAGATCGAGCAAGGCCAGTCGAGCAACACCGTTTTTCTGGGCGTGCCCGGCTTTCTCGGTGTCACCGTGGTCACCGCCGCCGGGCCTGGGGGGCAGACCGGTGCTTTGATCAACGGCGTGGTCGCAGGCAGTCCCGCTGAGGGGGCGGGCATGGCCGACGGTGATCTGATCACCGTCGTCAGCGGCACCGCGATCGACTCCTCTGCCGCGTTGACGGCGGTCCTGCGCCGCACCATGCCCGGCCAGCGCGTCACCATCGGCTGGATCGATCGCACCGGTGTCACCCATATGACCCCGTTGGTCCTGGGGACGGGACCCGCCGCCTGAATCGGCGACGAACGACGACCGGTCGCGCACCGCCCTGGCCACACAGGTAGTCGGTCAGCCTTGCCCCGGTAGGATCTCCGGATGGAGCCAGGCCCGGACGTGTCCCACCTCGACCAACTGGAGGCCGAGCTCGAGGCAGTTGACGCCGCCCTAAGCCGGCTGGCCGACGGCACGTTCGGGTGGTGCGATGTCTGCGGTGACTCGATCAGCGACGCTCGGCTCGACGCCGATCCGCTGACGCGGGCCTGCTGTGCCGAGCACCAGCGCCAGCCGTAGGCCGAGTCCCTGGCTCTGCGGTCAGAGCGGTGTGTTGCCGTGCTTGCGCGTCCGCAGCTTCTCCCGCTTGGAACCAAGCATACGAAGGGCCCCCGCGACTGCCGGCCGGGTGTCGGCCGGGTCGATGACGCGGTCGACATAGCCACGCTCGGCCGCCACGTACGGGTTGAGGTAGGTCTCGCGGTACTCCTCGACAAGACGTGCCCGGGCGGCTGGCTCCTGCTTGCGATGCAGGATCTGCACCGCTCCCTCGGCCCCCATCACGGCCACCTCGGCGCTGGGCCAGGCCAGGCAGACATCGCTGCCCATCGACTTTGAGTCCATGACGATGTACGCGCCGCCGTAGGCCTTGCGCAGGATCACGCTTACCCGCGGCACCGACGCCTCGGCATAGGCGAAGACCAGCTGGGCGCCGTGGCGGATCATGCCCCGCCATTCGAGATCCTTCCCGGGCATGAACCCAGGCGTGTCCACCAAGGTGACGATCGGCAGGTTGAAGGCGTCACAGAACGCGACGAAGCGCGCTCCTTTCTGGGCGGCTGCGATGTCGAGGGTCCCCGCCATGGAAAGCGGCTGGTTGGCGACCACCCCAATCGGCTGGCAATCGACCCATGCCAACGCGGTCACCATCTGTGGCGCCCAGGCCGGGCGCAATTCGACCATGTGGCCGTAATCGGCCATCGCCTCGATCACCCGACGGACGTCGTAGGACCCTGTGGCCCGTTCGGGCAGCAGGTCGCGCAGCTCTGGCGCCGTCCGCTCTGGCGGATCCCCTTCGGTACCGAGCGGGGCTTCGTCGTCGGCGTTGTCGGGCAAAAAGGCCAGGATCTCGGCGATCACCTCGACGGCATCGGCAGCGGTCGCCACTGTCCGAGAGGCCAGGCCGGTCGAACGCGCGTGAACGGCGCTGCCACCGAGATCCGACGGGCTGACGCGCAGGCCGGTCATCTGGGCCACCATCGCCGGGCCCGACACATAAACCAGAGCGTCATCGGTCATGACGACGATGTCCGCCAGGGCCAGCAGTAACGCGGGACCGGCGAGCGCCGTGCCCACCACGGCGACGGCCACGGGCACGACACCCGACGCCGCCACCAACGCCCTGGCGGCGCCACCCCACCCGTGGAGGGCGGGCACGCCAGCCGAGACGTCGGCACCGCTCGTGGACACGATGGCGACCAAGGGTCGGCGCACCTCCAGTGCCAAGTGGGCGGCAGTGGCCAAGGTGGCGCTGTCGGCGTCGCTCAGCGCTCCCCGTCGCAACGCCGGGTCCACCCGAACCACCACCGCCAATCGGCCGTCCGGACCGAACGGCTCGACCCTGGCGGTGGTCGTGCCCGGAACCCGGGCCCGCAGCGCGACTGCCGCGCTGAGGGGTGGAGCCGGCGAAGTGCCGGTGGCCTTCGGCCCGTCGTTGCCGTCGTTGCCGTGGTGGGTGTCGCTACGCGTCGTGATCGTCTCCGTCGCTGGCGTCGAAGCCCCGGGCCATGAGGAAGCCCCGGGCGCGCTCTGCCCGGCCATACCGGTGCACCAGCTCCCAGAAGGCGGAATTGTGGCCCCTGACCTGAAGGTGGGCCAACTCGTGCACGATGACGTAGTCCAGCACCCAGCCGGGCTCGCCGACCAGCCGGGAAGAAATCCGGATGGTGCCGTCACTCGGCGTACACGAACCCCACCGCCATTCCTGGTTGGTCACCCAGCGGATGTTGCCGGGAGCGGGGAGCCGGAACCGGCTGGCCAGCTCCTTGGCTCGTTGCTGAAGGTCGATATCCTCTGTCCCCTGGTGCCTTTCGACGCGGCGAAGCATCTCACCTACCCAGCGGTCCTCCTCGACCTTGGTCATGGAGGCGGGGATCGAGACCCGGAGGACCCCGTTGACCGCCCGCGCCTGCACCGTCTTGCGGCGCCGGGCGCTGCGAACGACTTCGACCTTCATGGCTGTTGAAGCTAGCGGCGGCCCTGTGTCCAGAACTCCGATTGGCCCAGACGGCGACGCCATCCCGGCGACTAACGTCGAATGCGCTCCCGCCTCGCCGACCGTCGAGGTCAGATCGCAGCGCTCTTTCCTGTCGGATCCCATGGCTACTCTCCGTCTTTTCGCCGCCGCTCGCGAAGCCGCCGCCACCTCTGTGGAGACGATCGACGCGGCGACTGTGGGCGCAGTCCTCGCCGACGCTCGAGCGCGCCACGGGGCCCGGTTCATGGCGGTGCTCGACCAGTCCCGGGTGTGGCTCAATGGCGAGCCCACGGAGTTCGACGCCGCGGTCGGCGACCGCGATGAGATCGCGGTACTGCCACCGGTCTCCGGGGGATCGGGCGGGTACACCGCTTGACCTTTGATGACACCGCCCTGTGGCGGTCGACCGGTGAGTGGTCCGTCGTTCCCCCTGGCTCCCCCCTGCCCCGGTCCGGGAGCCCCAATCCCTTCCCACGCAACCTGCTCGGCAACGGTCCCGCCCAGGCACTGCTTGGCGGCGGACCAGTGCGCTCACCGGACCCGCCTGGTCGCCGCCGCCGGCCGTCTCGTCGCGGCGCCCGTTCCGGTGCCCTGACAGCGGCCAGCCCGAAAGGGACCCGCGAGGGTGCCCGTTCCGAGCCGGAGGAGTCCGGTTCTCCGACAGTGGGCATGGGAGGCCGGCTACGGGACGCGATGGCGGGCCGTTCGGGTACCGCGCCTGGCCCGACACGCACCACCGAGGCTGGCCAGGCGGCGTGGCCCCCGGACTGGGGGAGTGCTCGGAGTTTCGCCGAGCCGTTGCCGACCGCCCCCACCGCCCTGGCCCGGGGTTACGGGGAGGGCATACCGGTGATCGCGTCGGTGATGGCCCGGGGGTACGCCGAGCCGGTGCCGACCGCACCTCCGGTGGTGGGCCCGGGCTACCCCGAGCCCCCGCCGCCCGCGGCTGTCGGAGTGGCCCCGGAATACGCTTCGCCGGAGCCATACGCTTCGCCGGAGCCGGAGCCATACGCTTGGCCGCAGCCGCAGCCAGAATCAGAGCCGCCGAGCCGAGGCGATGCATCGTCGCCCTCGTCACGGCCGCGCCACCGGCAGATCCGGCGGCCTCGCCCGCCGCGCCTAGCGCTTTCGCAGCCGGTCGGGCCGCACGTTCGTTTCGGCGTCCTGTGGGCGGCTGTCACCTTCGTGGCGCTATGGAAGGGTTCGGGCTGGGCGGCAGCATGGTTGGCGCCGGTCGCCGCCATGGCGGCGGCTACCGCCATGCGTTCCTGGGGCACATCGGCCGTGGCGCCGCCCCTGGCCCACAACCGTCGGGCTCGGGTGCAGCCGCCGGCGGCGGTGGCGGCGTTGTTCTCGGCCGCAATCACCGTGACGGCCCTAGGCGGCGGGCAGGTGATGGCCCTGGTCGCGGCTTCGGCGGCGCTGATCCTGATCGGCGCGACCGTCTTCGGTCCCGCCGGGCGGCCCGCCTTGCTGCCGCGCGTCGTGCTCGTGGTCGGGCCGGGACTGGCGGCCGGCAGCTTGGTGCTGGCTCGTTCCCAGGGCTTGGCGACCGGCCTGATCCTGGCGGGCATGGTCACCTTGTACGACTCGTCGGCCTACCTCATCGGAACCGGAGCCCCCAACCGGTGGGAGGGCTCCGTGGCGGGTGCGGCCAGTATCGCCGCCATGACGCTCATGGTGGCAGCTGTGCTGTCCCCTCCGTTCACGGGCGCCAGCCCATGGCTGTTCGGCATCGCCGCCGCCGTGCTGGCACCTGTCGGCGTGGGCGTCTGCCGGAGGATCACCGGCGACAAGGACGCGCCCGTTCCCGCGCTGCGCCGCCTGGACTCGCTCCTGTTGCTGGGCCCGGCCTGGGTAGTTGCAGTGGCCGTTGTCCTGCACCGCTAACACCCCGGCCACCCCCGTCGGGGGGACGGGGGTGGGGGTGCGGGGCGTTTTCCCCCGGAGGTTTCAGCCCTTCTTCGTCTCCCAGAAGATCCGGTCGATCTCCGCGATCTGGGCGAGCAGGTCGTCCGCCACCGCCACGTCCGTGGTCTGCTTGGTCTGGCCGGCGGTCTTTGTGGCCTTCCAGAACAGGTCGTGCAGGTTCGGGTAGGCCTCCAGGTGGGGCGGCTTGAAGTAGTCGGTCCACAGCACCCACAGGTGGTGCTTGACGAGATCGGCTCTCTGTTCCTTGATGGTGATGGCGCGGGCCTTGAACACCTCGTCGGTGGACGCGTGGTACTTCTCCATGCACCCCTTCACCGACTGCGCCTCGATGCGTGCCTGGGCGGGGTCGTAGACGCCGCAGGGCAGGTCGCAGTGCGCGTGGGCTCGCATCGGTGGGGACAGGTGGTCGAGCGCGCCCAACAGGGCGGGCAGGATGCGCATGTGAATCTCCTTGCTGGCAAATCAGGGCTTGCCCGGATAGGGAGTGTTTAGCTTGACTTTAGTTGCCAAATCCACCTACCTGACCACGCCCGGTCCGTCGCACCGCGGCCGGTGGCGCGCCGTCGTCGCCACGGTGGCCGCCGGCGTGCCCGTGGCCGGCATCGTGTGGAGTCTCGCCCGGCTCGTCTCGCGGGTGGCTGTCGAGGGCGACAGCATGCAGCCCGCTCTGGCCCCCGGTGACCGCCTGCTCGTCGTGGCGTGGCCGGTGGTGCGGCCCGGAGACGTGGTCGCGGTAGAGGACCCTCGTGGTGGCCGGTTGCTCGTAAAACGGGTGACCGCAGTCGACCGGCGCCGGCGCCTCGTCTCGGTCGAAGGCGACAATCGGGAGGCGAGCACCGACAGCCGGGTGTTCGGACCGGTCCCGAATGCCGCTATTGCCGGAAAAGCGGTCTACCGCTACGCCCCCCGACCGCGTGCGGGACCGGTAGCCAGCAACCGCTGAGCGGTACGATTCATAGTGCATGGCACCTGCGTCGCTCGGCACATTGCTGGATCCTTCCTATCTCGATGGACTGACCGATCTCCCGATTGAGGAGGTCCGCAGCCGCCGCGACCAGGCCGTGGAGGTCGAGACCGGGCGGTCCTACGTGCGGCGGCTGATCCAGGGGCGCCTGGATATCCTCCAAGCGGAGTTGCGCCGGCGCGAGAGCGGCGAGATCGCCGGCGACGTAGCGCAGCTGGTGGAGCGGCTCCCCGAGATCCTCGGCGACCGGGTCCGGCCCCCGGGCACCGGGCGGCTGTCCACCCTTATGGCCCCTGCCGACCTCGATGTGGCCCAGGTCGGCCGGCTGGACGAGATCATCGGCATCGACGCCTTGGCTCACCTTCCAGAGCTGACCGAGCCGCAGGTACGGCAGGCGTCGGACTCGCTGGCCCAGTACGAGCAGGAGGTGTCGGCCGACCGCAAGGCCCTCTTCACGGTGATCGACCGCCTCCAAGACGAGCTGGTCCGCCGGTACAAGAGCGGCGAAGCCAACGTGGACACGCTCCTGACGTGACCCGTCTCGACACATGAGCGACAGCAAGGGGCGGGTGGTTCTGGTTGTCGACGACGACGACATGATCCGTCGGCTGGTGCGCACCGTCCTTGAGGCCGACGAGTTCGAGGTGGCGGAAGCCACCGACGGCGCCTCGGCCCTGGAGCTGGCCACCAGCGCCGAGCCGGCGGTGGTCGTGCTCGACATCATGATGCCGGGCCTCGACGGTGTCGAGGTGTGCCGGCGACTCGACCACGAACGGGTGAAGGTGATCGTGCTCACCGCTCGTGACGACCCCGCCCTCGAGGAGGACTGCCGGCAGGCGGGGGCCAACGCGTTTGTCACCAAGCCCTTCTCGTCGATCGAACTGCTCGACTTGGTGGCAGAGCTCATTGGGACCTAAGGACGTGATCGACACCATCGAGGACCCCGGCCTTTCCGATCCCCAGCGCTTCGAGCAGCAGCTTCACCAGCTGGCCAAGGACGCCGTGGTCGCCTACCGCAAGGCCAAGAGCCGCGCCACCCAGCTTGAGGAGGCACTGGCGACGCTGGAGACGGCGTTTTTGGAGACGGTGCGTTCCCTGGCCTTCGTGGTGGAGGCCAAGGACGCCTACACCGGCCAGCACCTCGAGCGGTGCCGGGTCTACGGCGTCGAGGTCATGAAGGCGCTCGGGATCGACGGCGACTACCCCGACGCCCAGTACGGGTTCCTGCTGCACGACGCCGGCAAGGTGGGGGTGCCCGAGCGCATCCTCGGCAAGCCGGGACCGCTGACCGCGGCCGAGTGGCGGGTCATGCGCACCCATCCGCTGATCGGCTACCAGATCGTGGCGGGGATCCCGTTTCTCAAGAACGCGGCGGAGATCGTGCGGTCGCACCACGAGATGTTCGATGGCTCCGGGTACCCGGCGGGCCTCAAGCGGGAGGAGATTCCGGTACCGGCGCGGGTGTTCTCCGTCGTCGACGCCTTCGACGCTATGACGACCGATCGCCCCTACCGGGCGGCGCTGCCCCTGGAGCACGCCATCGGGGAGTTGCGGCGGATGTCGGGCACGCAGTTCGATCCGGAGGTGGTGGCGGCCTTCGTCCCGCTGGCCGAGTCCCTCGCGCCGCCCGGGCTGCTCCCTGCTCCCGACCAGCTGCCTGCTCCCGACCAGCTCCCTGCTGGCGACCAGCCTCACGCCTAGGCTTCCGGCGGTGCGCGAGCTACCGGATCATTGGCGCGAGCTGGGCGAATTCATACGGGAACAACGGGCCGGCGCCCGGTTGTCGTTGCGACGCCTGTCGGACATGGCCGGTATTTCCAACCCCTACCTGAGCCAGATCGAGCGAGGGCTGCGTAAACCCTCGGCCGAGATCCTGCAGCAGATTGCCAAAGCCCTGCGCATCTCGGCCGAGACGCTGTACGTCCGGGCCGGGATCCTGGAGCAGCGGGCGGACCCGCCCGGGTTGGTCGAGGAGATCTTGCGGGACGCCGCGTTGAGCGAGGACCAGAAACAGACGCTGATCCGGGTGTACCTGTCGTTCGCACGGGAGAACGCCAACGGAGCCCTTGTCCTACCGGGCTCACCGGGTGTACCCGGCGTCGCCGGCGACCTGGTTGGCGGCGGTTCGTCAAAGTAATTCCAGGCCCACGGTAGGGTCAGCCACGACCGTGCGAAGCCTGGCCGTTCTCTCCCTGCATACCTCGCCACTGGCGCAGCCGGGCACCGGCGACGGCGGGGGGATGAACGTCTACGTCCGCCAACTCTCCTCGGCCCTGGCTCGGGCGGGCGTTACCTGCGACGTTTTCACCAGGGCGTGGCACCCGGCGCAGCCTCCGACGGTGGCGGTGGAGCCCGGGTTCCGGGTCCACCACGTGCCCGCCGGCCCGGTCGCCCCTCTGGCCAAGGAACATCTGCCCGGTGTCGTCGCCGAGTTCACCGACGAGGTGGGCCGGCGCCTGCGACGCCTCTCCGCCGATGGAATAGACATAGACGCCATCCACGCCAACTACTGGCTGTCGGGTGTCGCCGGACACGTGCTGAAACACGAACTCGACCTGCCGCTGATCTCCACGTTTCACACCCTGGACCGGGTCAAGGCCGAGGCCAGCCCTGAGGACGCGTCGGAGCCGGCCCAGCGGGCGCTGGCCGAGGCCGAGGTCATCGGCTGTTCCGACGCCCTGCTGGCCAGCTGCTCGGTGGAGGCGGAGCAGCTGGCGGCGTTGTACAACGCCGACCCCGAGCGCATCGAGATCGTGCCTCCCGGCGTCGACCACGCCTTCTTCGCGCCTGGGGACTACCGACAGGCCCGGCGGGCGTTGGGTTTCCCGGCTGATGCGCCCCTGCTGTTGTTCGTGGGCCGTATCCAGCCTCTGAAGGCCCTCGGGGTGGCAGTCGAAGCGTTGGCGGCCATCGTCCATGGGGTCGCAGGGAAGGGTGTGTACTCCCGCTCGGGGGGGTCGGGTCCACTGTGGCGGACCACGCTGGTCGCCGTCGGCGGCCCGAGCGGGCCTGAGGGGGCCGCCGAGCTGGTCCGGGTCCGTCAGCTGGCCGCCGACCTGAACGTGCAGGACAACCTCCGGCTGGTCCCCCCCCAGGGCCATGAGATGCTGTCGACGTTCTACCGGGCCGCCGACGTGGTGATTGTTCCCAGCCGGTCGGAATCCTTCGGCCTGGTTGCTCTTGAGGCGTCGGCCTGCGGGACGCCGGTGGTGGCTTCCGCGGTGGGTGGGCTGACGACGCTGGTCGACCATGGCCGTACGGGCTTCCTGGTCGACGGGCGCGACCCCCTTGTTTTCGCCGAATACGTGGCCCGCATCCTGGGCGACGCCAAGACGGCACGGTCGATGAGCGTGGCGTCAGTCCTGCGGGCCGGCCGGTACACCTGGGCGGCCGCCGGAGCCCGGCTGCGGGCCCGGTACGGCGAGCTGACCGAGCGCAGCCTGGTGCAGTGCCAGTAGCCCACCTGGGGATTCGCGCCTAGCGCGCCGGGCGCCATCCAGGGCCGTTGCCGGGCTGTGGTGCGGAGGATACGCTCAGCCGCACCGACGACCCGAGGGGCGGAGCAAGGTCCTCGTTCGGGGAAGTGCGAGGGCACGCGCGAGGTTCCTCGGGTCGCGGTGGCGGACCGATCGAGGCTGCGTGCGGAGGTCACCAGCGCGCCTCTCACGGCGCCGCCGGACGGCCCTAAGGTTCCCCGCCAATGGCACCCAAGCTGATCGTGGTCGGCGGCGGCAAGATGGGGGAGGCCCTGGTTGCGGGACTCCTGTCGGCGGAGTGGGCGGCGCCCGACGAACTCGTCGTGGTCGAAGCCCTCGCCGCTCGCCGCCAGGAACTCCGAGCCGGTAGCGGCGTCGCCGGCCGCCACCCCGGGTTGACGGTTGTCGCCACCGTGAGCGATGTGGCGGCGCCTGGCGCGGACCAAGACGCGCCTTTGCGGGGCGCGGTCGTGGCCGTCAAGCCGGGCGATGTGGAGGCGGCGTGCCGCGGCCTGGCCCATGCGCCGGCCAAGGTGAGCCGGGTGGTGTCGATCGCGGCCGGTGTTCCCCTCGCCCGCCTGGAGGGGTGGCTCCCCGCGGGCCTGCCGGTGGTGCGGGCCATGCCCAACACGCCGGCCCTGGTGGGGGCGGGGGCGGCGGCCATCGCCCCGGGTCGCCATGCCGGCGAGGGGGACCTGGCCTGGGCTGAGTCGATCCTGGGGGCCGTCGGCACGGTCGCCCGTGTTCCCGAAGCGCTTTTGGACGCGGTCACCGGACTGTCAGGGTCAGGCCCCGCGTACGTGTTCCTGGTGGCGGAGGCACTGATCGAAGCCGGCGTGCTGGTCGGCCTCCCACGGCCGGTCAGCCAGCAGTTGGCGGTGCAGACCCTCCTCGGTTCGGCTCGCTTGCTGGCCGACTCGGGGCAGGGGCCTGAGGCGCTTCGGGCCGCGGTCACCTCGCCCGGCGGCACCACAGCCGCCGGGCTGCGGGCACTGGAGGCGGCGGGGGTGCGCAGTGCCTTCCTCGAGGCCGTGGCCGCGGCGACCGAGCGCTCCCGGGCTCTCGGCGCCTGACCTGCACCGGTGATTTGGTCAATCCGGCCAAAGCACCGAGCGGATGACCCCGCGAGGTCGCCCCTTTCGCAGCGCCTCAGCGTGACGTACGCTCGGAGGCGGAGAAGGGTGGTAAGCGCGTGCCGTCGAGCGAATCTCGAAGCCGATTCGTCACAGTGGGTGAGGTCGCAAACCTGCTGCGGGTCTCCAACATGACCGTTTACCGGCTGGTGCAAGCAGGGCAGCTGCCCGCCATCCGAGTCGGGCGCTCCTACCGCATCCGCGAGGACGACGTCGACAAGTACCTGGCCGCCCAGTACACCGAGGCCGGCTAAAGCCGGACAAGGGCGGCTGAGGGCACTGAGCCGGCAGTACCGGACAATCTCGTTTCTCTCTGACTACGGTCTCGCCGACGAGTTCGTCTGCGTGGTCCACGGCGTAATCCGCTCCATCGCCCCCGAGGTGAGCGTGGTCGACGTATGCCACCAGGTGCCGCCCTTCGACATCCGGGCCGGCAGCCTGACCCTGGTGCGTGCCGTGCAGTACCTGGCCCCCGGTGTTGTGCTCGGCATCGTGGATCCCGGAGTGGGCACCGAGCGCCGAGCGGTGGCCGTCGAGGTGGGTGGAGGCGAGGCCGTCTTCGTGGGCCCGGACAACGGGCTGCTGGCCCCGGCCGTCTCCCTCGTCGGAGGAGCCGAGCGGGCCGTGGAACTGACCACCGAGGCGTTCCAGCTGCCGGCCCCGGGCCCGACCTTCGCCGGACGCGACATCTTTGCGCCGGCCGCGGCCCACCTCTGCCTTGGCGTCGACCTGGCCGAGCTCGGTCCGGCAGTGGACCCCATGAGCCTGCGACCAGGCCTGGTGCCCCTGCCCAGAGTCGAGGGCGAGGCGCTGGCAGCCGAGGTCCTCTGGGTCGACCACTACGGCAACGCCCAGCTCAACGTGGGCCCCGACGAGGTCGCCGACTTCGGCGAGCGTGTCGCTGTGCGCTGGGGGGACCAGGTCCGAATGGCGGCCCGGGTCTACGCCTTCGAGGACATCGGCGCCGGCCAGCTGGGGCTGATCGTGGACTCCTACGGCCTCCTGGCCCTAGTCTTGGAACGGGCCTCGGCCGCCGACGAGCTGCGCCTCAAGGCGGGCGACCCCGTCACCCTGGCCCGGCCGGGCCGCTAACCGGTTACCGACGGACCTTGCGGGGCGGCCCGTGGGGCGAGAGGCTGAAGCGATGCGTCCCGGTACCACCATCGTGCTTGCCCTCCTCCTGATCGCCATCTTCACGGCGGTCATCATCCAGTTCGCGGTCATGCACCATGGCTGAACGGGCTGAAGGGGCAGTTCGGTGAACCTGGCGTCGATCATCGACGGCCACCCCGACGGTGACGCCGCCCTGATCACCGCGACCGGGGAGGTCACGACCTACGGCGAGCTGCGGCGCGCCGCGGCCGCCTGGCACCAGCGGCTGGTCGAGCGGGGGGTCGGCCCGGGCGACCGGGTGGCGCTGCTGTCGGCAAACCACCCGGCCTTCGTGGTGGGCTACCTGGCAGCACTGCGGGCGGGGGCCATCACGGTGCCGCTCAACATCGCCAGCCCCACCGCCGAGGTGGCCCGCCAGCTGGCCACGGTCGACGTCAAAGCGCTCCTGGCGGGTCCGGGCGCCAGCGCCGTGGCAGCGTCGCTCGGCGTGGCTGTCATCTCACTGAACGATGGACGCGTCGACGACTCCGAGGAGGGAAAAGACGCCCCGCCACCGCCGGTCGAGCGTGACCCGAGCGATGTCGCCGCCTTGTTGTTCACGGCGGGAACCTCGGGTTCGCCCCGGGCCGCCATGCTCACCCACGCCAACCTGTTGGCCAATTTGGAACAGTTCCAACGCCACCCCGGCCGGGCCCTCGACGCCCACGACCGGGCGCTGGCGGTGCTCCCGCTGTCGCACATCTTCGGACTGAACACCGTGCTCGGCGGCGCTCTGTTCATCGGTGCCGCGGTGGTGCTGCTGGACCACTTCGACCCCGTCGCCACCCTCGACGCCATCGCCCGGCACCGAGTGACCATCGTGGTCGGGGCACCGACCATGTTCGCCGCCTTGACCGCCGCCGGCGCCCAGGTGGAAGGCCAACCGCTGGCCAATGCCCGCCTGGCGTTCTCCGGAGCGGCGCCGCTGTCGACCGAGGTGGCCAATGCCTGGCAGCGGCGCTTCGGGCTGCCGCTCCGCCAGGGTTACGGCCTGACCGAGGCGTCGCCGGTGGTAACCGCGGCCCTGGTCGAGGGCCCGTCACGGCCGACGTCGATCGGCATTCCCATCCCAGGGGTGACGGT
Organism: Acidimicrobiales bacterium; assembly: GCA_050744165.1. GTDB lineage: Bacteria > Actinomycetota > Acidimicrobiia > Acidimicrobiales > Palsa-688 > JBOGGN01. The sequence continues at coordinate 22,237 of JBOGGN010000466.1, forward strand.
GCGCCTCGTCGACGACGACGGCGACGAGGCGCTGGCCGGCGATCCGGGGGAGATCTGGGTCAAGGGGACCAATGTGTTCCCCGGGTACTGGAACGACCCCGCGGCGACCGAGATTGCCTTGACGCCCGACGGCTGGCTGCGGACCGGGGACATCGCGGTCATGGGCGACGACGGCGAGCTGGCGATCGTGGACCGGGCCAAGGACCTGGTCATCGTCTCCGGCTTCAACGTGTACCCGGCGGAGGTGGAGGAGGTGCTGGCGGACCACCCAGGGGTCTCGGATGTGGCCGTGGTCGGCGACGAGGACCGCTATCGCGGCGAGAGCGTGCACGCCTACGTCGTCCTGACGGGGGCCGACGCTGCCTCGCAGGCGGAGCTGAAGGCGTGGTGCCGGGCCCGGCTGGCGCCCTACAAGTGCCCCTCGAAGTTCACCTTCGTGGCCGCCCTGCCCCACGGCTTGGCCGGCAAGCTGCTCAGACGCTCACTCCGCTCGGCTGCGGCGGCCGGGTAGGGGCGGCGGCGCAAGCTGCCTAGGCGCTCACTTCGCTCGGCTGGGGCGGCGCGGTAGGGGCGGCGTCTTTTCCCACCTGGCCGTCAGCTGCCGCCTGGCCGCGGGGGGACGCCACCCGGAGCTGGCCGGTGGCCACGAGGAACCCGCCGAAGATCACCGTGATGCCCACCAGCAGGGTCACCGAGAACGCCGTCATGGCGCCGAACACCGAGTTCAGCGTGCCGCTGGCGCCGAGGATCAAGGTGCCGAGGGCGATCAGGCCGTTGGACCACAGGAGGCGGCGTGGGGCGGCGGTGCGTACCACCTGCCAGAGGCTCCAGACGGCGCCACCGAAGATGACGACGGCGCCGCCGGCGGACCCCACACCGGCCAGCACCCGGGGGAGGGGGCCGAAGACCTTGGAGCCCTGTGCCAGCTGGTTCACCGGCAGCGGCGCCCGGAAGGACGCGGTGACGACCACGCCGACGCTGAAGGCGCAGAAGCCGAAGACCCCGAGCGCCGAGGCGTGGCCGGCCCGTCGCCCGGACAGCAGGTACACCGTGCCCAGGGCCAGCACGGGCACGTCGCAAATGGCTCCGAACAGGTAGAAGGCCCGGAACACCGGGCCGCTCCACCCGGCCTGGGCGCCGAAGGCCAGCGCCCCCGCGGCCAGCGCGAACAGCGCCAGGGCGGCGCTCCATGCCAGCTCGTAGGGTCGGCGGCTGCGCAGCCAACGCTCCAGGGTCGACATCCCGAAGGCCAGGCCGACCATGGCGGCGGCGACGCCGACCGCGGTTTCCAGCGGGTGGCGCATCGACGACGAGGTTACCCGCCAGATACTGCATGTGAACTTGTGACCGCCGTGGTGAGGCCCGGCGGTACGATAAACGCATGGCACCCGGCCGCCATATCCCCGAAGCCACCGTGGCGCGCCTGCCGCTGTATCTGCGGGCCATCGACGTCGCCGAAGCCAAGGCGGCGACCGTGTCGTCGGAGCGGCTGGCCGACCTCGCCGGGGTCAACGCGGCCAAGGTGCGCAAGGACCTGTCCTACCTCGGTTCCTACGGGACTCGGGGGGTCGGCTACGACATCGAGTTCCTGCGCCACCAGATCAGCCGCCAGCTGGGGCTCACCCGGGACTGGCCCATCGTGATCTGTGGTGTCGGCTATCTCGGCCACGCCTTGGCCAACTACCGGGGGTTCGCGGCCCGGGGGTACCGCGTGGCGGCCCTGCTCGACGCCGATCCCAAGAAGATCGGCGAACGGCTGGGTGACCACTACATCCAGCACATGGGTGACCTCGACGAGGTGGTCAAGCGGGAGAAGGTCGTCATCGGGGTCATCGCGACCCCGGCCGCGGTGGCCCAGGAGGTGGCCGACCGGCTGGTGAAGGCGGGGGTCAACTCGATCTTGAACTTCGCGCCCTGCGTGCTGTCGGTGCCCGACCACGTGTCGCTGCGCAAGGTCGACCTGTCGATCGAGTTGCAGATTTTGAGCTTCTACCACCAGCGGGCCATCAACGGAGGGCTGCCTGCCGACGTCGCCCTTCCCGCCGAGGTGACCCTCCCCGGGGCGGGGCTGCCGGCGGACATCGCCCGGCCCGCGGTCTAGGGCTCTCGGCGCCGCGCGCCACGCCCGGGGCTGTCGGTGCCGGTCGAGGGCGAGCAGTACCCGGTCAACCTGATCCTGTCGGGCCGGCGTTGCCTCGTTGTCGGCGGTGGGCGGGTGGCGGCCCGCAAGGTGGCCGGCCTCCTGGCCTGCGGCGCCGAGGTCCATGTCATCGCGGCCGAGCCCGGCGCTGAGATCGCGGCCTTGTGCGTCCCCGTCGAGCGGCGGGCCTACCGGGATGGCGACCTCGACGGCTACCGCCTGGTGATTGCCGCCACCGATGACCCGGCCGTCAACCGGGCCATCTTCGAGGCCGGCGAGGCGGCCGGGACGTGGGTCAACAGCGCCGACGATCCCGCCAGTTGCTCCTTCACCCTGCCCTCGGTCGTTCGTCGGGGCCCGATCATGGTGACGGTGGCGACCGGCGGCCGCAGCCCCGCCCTGTCGGCGTGGCTCCGCGATCGCATTGAGGGCTTCGTCGGACCCGAGTACGAGGTGCTGCTCGAACTTGTGGCCCGCGCCCGGGAAGCTATCCGAGCCGAGGGGCGTTCCACCGAGCAGGTCGATTGGCAAATTGTCTTGGATTCGGACATGCTCGAACTGATTAGGGACGGGCACCCGGACCTGGCAAGGGAGCGTTTGCAGACGTGGCTGTCGTCGTTGTCGGGCTGAACCACCGCACCGTCCCCCTCGAGATTCTCGAGCGGATGTCGGTGGGGCAGACCACGGCGCCCAAGGCCTTGCACGATCTGCTGAGCCGCGAGCACCTGACCGAGGCGGTCGTGCTGTCGACCTGCATGCGCACCGAGATCTACGCCGTCGCCGCCCGCTACCACGGCGCCATGTCGGACGTCCGCCACTTCCTCACCGCCTGGGGCGGTACCGAACCGGAGCGCTTCGGCGACCACCTGTACTCGTACTACGAAGCCAGTGCCGCCAACCACCTGTTCCAGGTGGCGTCGGGCATCGACTCGGCCGTCATCGGTGAGGGTGAGGTGCTGCGCCAGGTCCGCCACGCCTGGGAGCTGGCCCGCACCGAGAAGGCGGCGGGACCGGTGCTCGGCCACCTGTTCCGCCATGCCGTCGAGGTGGGCAAGAGGGTGCGTCGGGAGACGGCCATTACCCGGGGGATAACGTCGCTCTCACAGGCCGCAGTGGCCATGGCCAGCGCCCGCTTGGACGGCCTGGAGGGCCGGACAGTGTTGCTGGTCGGCGCGGGCGAGATGGGTGAGGGCATGGTCCAGGCGCTGGCCACGGTGCCGGGCATCGGCCGCACCCTGGTCGCCAACCGCACCTGGGCCAAGGCGGCCAAGCTGGCCGAGCGTCTGGGTGGGATCCCGGTGGCGCTGGGGGCGCTGGCGGCGGCGTTCGAGGAGGCCGACGTGGTGTTGACCTCGACCGGCGCCCCGGCATCACTGATCGAGCCGTCCGACCTGGAGCCCATCCTGCCGGCTCGACGGGGGCGGCCGCTCCTGGTCGTCGACATCGCGGTGCCTCGCGACGTCGATCCCGCAGTGGGCAACCTGGCCGGAGTCACCCTGCTCAACATGGACGACCTGAAGGCGTTCGTCGACGCGGCCATGGCGGAGCGGCGCCGGGAGATCCCCGCGGTGAACCGGATCATTGGCGAGGAGCTGGACCGCTTCGCCAACCTGAGTGCGGCGCGACAGGTGGCTCCCTTGGTGGCCGCCCTTCGCGACCGGCTCGAGGCAACCCGTGTCTCCGAGCTGGACCGCTACCGAGGCCGCCTGGCTGGTCTGGACCAGGACCAGCGTCACGAGGTGGAGGCCCTGACTCGAAGCTTGCTGGCCAAGGTGCTCCACGAGCCCACCATGGCCCTGAAGGACGTGGCCGGTTCGGTCCAAGGCGAGCAACTGGCCGAGGCGGTACGGGTCCTCTTCGACCTCTGAGCGGTTTGTCCCCATCCGACCAGGTGGCACCCGATGGGGGCCGCGACCTGGGGATGGCGACCCGGGGCCGGGGGCTGGTGCTGGCGACGCGGGGGAGCGAACTGGCCCGCTGGCAGGCCGACCGTGTCGCCGCCTTGTTGCGGGCCGCGCACCCGGGCTTGTCGGTGTCGCTGCTGGAGGTCGAGACGGCGGGCGATCGCCGCGCCGACGTGCCCATCACCGACCTGGCCGGCCAAGGCGTCTTTGTCAAGGAGGTTCAGGCCGCGGTGCTCGACGGTCGGGCCGACCTGGCGGTTCACTCGGCCAAGGACCTGCCGTCGACGACGCCCCCAGGGTTGGTGCTGGCCTGCACTCCCGAGCGAGCCGACTTCCGAGACGCCCTGGTCGGATCGACCCTGGCGAGGCTGCCGGCGGGCGCTCTGGTGGCCACCGGGTCGGTCCGGCGACGGGCCCAGCTCGCCTGGCTGCGGCCCGACGTGACCTTTACCGGGCTGCGGGGCAACATCGCCACCCGTCTGGCGAAGGCGGGACCCGACCGGGTCGTGGTGGTGGCGGCGGCGGCACTCGCACGCCTCGGCCTGCTGGCGCGCGCCGACGAGATCCTGGCGCCGGAGATCCTGCTGCCCCAGGTGGCTCAGGGGGCGCTGGCGGTGGAGTGCCGCGTTGACGACGCCGCGGCCCGGGCGGCGCTGGCGGCAATCGACGATCTGACGGCGCACCGAGCGGTGGCCGCCGAGCGGGGGTTCCTGCGACGGCTGGGCGGGGGGTGCGACCTCCCGGTCGGGGCGTTGGCGACGGTCATCGACGGCGACATCTCGATCGAGGGGATGCTCGCCAGCCCCGACGGCCATGTCCTGCTCCGGGCTCGGCGGGTGGGGGGCGGCGAGCCGGCGGCGCTGGGGGAGGTGCTGGCGGAGGAGCTGCTCGCCGCCGGTGGCGACGAGCTGCTGGGTCGCGGTGAATCCGCACGTAGTTGATCAGCCGGGACCCGAGACCGGTACCTTGCTGGCCCATGACCGTCTACTTGGTTGGCGCCGGGCCCGGGGATCCGGGTCTGCTCACCGTGCGCGGGGCCGAGGTGCTGGCCCGCGCTGACGTCGTGGTCCACGACCGCTTGTCTGAGGCGTCGCTCCTCGACCTGGCGCCGGCTCACGCGGAGCGGATCGACGTCGGCAAGTCGCCGGGGGGGCCGGTCGATCAGGACGGGATCAACCAGCTGCTGATCGAGCGGGCCCGCGGCGGGGCGACCGTCGTCCGCTTGAAAGGGGGCGACCCCTTCGTGTTCGGCCGGGGCGGGGAGGAGGCGGCTGCTCTCGCCGAGGCGGGCGTGGCGTGGGAGGTGGTACCCGGGATCACCTCGGCGGTGGCGGTACCCGCCTATGCCGGGATCCCCGTGACCCACCGAGGGCTGTCGACCTCCTTTACGGTGGTGACCGGCCACTCCCGCCACGCCGTCGACCGGGAGACCAACTGGGCCGCGCTCGCCGCCGCCGGGGGGACCATCGTGGTCCTGATGGGCGTGGCCCACCGGCGCGACATCGCCGCCCGACTGATGGCCGGGGGGCTGCCGGCGGCCACGCCGGTCGCCGCCGTCCGCTGGGGAACCCGGGCTCAGCAGTCGTCGCGCCGGTGCCGGCTGGACGAGTTGGCCACCCTCCCGCTCGAGCCGCCGGCGACCATCGTCATCGGCCCGGTCGCCCGCATGGACCTGGCGTGGTTCGAGCGCCGGCCGCTGTTCGGCCGCAGGGTGGTGGTGACCAGGGCGCGAGCAGACGCCTCGGAGCTGTCCGAGCAACTGACCGCCCTCGGCGCCGACGTAGTCGAGTTGCCCACCATCGAGATCGTCGACCCCGCCGACGGCGGCGTGGAGTTGCGGTACGCGGCCGTTGAGTTGACCGACGGGCGCATCGACTGGGTCGTGTTCACCTCGCCCCGGGCAGTCGAGCGGTTTCTGCCCCTGCTGCACGACGCCCGCTCCTTCGGAACGGCGCAGATCGCGGCGATCGGACCCGGGACCGCGGCTGCCCTGGCCAAGTTCTCGCTGGTTGCGGACCTGGTGCCCCCGGAGTTCGTGGCGGAATCACTGGTCGAGGCGTTTCCCAGCCCGCCCCCGGCGGGGGGCCGGGTACTGCTGCCCCGAGCGGCGAGCGCTCGCAACGTGCTGCCCGCGGGACTGGCCGCACTCGGTTGGCAGGTCACGGTCGTTGAGGCCTATCGGACGGAGCTGGCGGCGACCGATCCGTCGGCGC
>JBOGGN010000467.1:0-3703 GCA_050744165.1 Acidimicrobiales bacterium
GTGCACCACGATCATCGAGTCGGGCATCGACATGCCGACGGTGAACACCATGATCGTGGACCGGGCGGACCGCCTGGGCCTGGGCCAGCTGCACCAGCTGCGCGGCCGGGTGGGACGGGCGGGGCAGCGGGCGTATGCGTACTTGATGTTTCCGCCCGATGTCGCGCTGTCCGAGGAGGCCTACGAGCGGCTGCGGACCATCGGGTAGCACACCGAACTCGGTTCGGGGTTCAAGATCGCCATGCGGGACCTCGAGATCCGCGGGGCGGGCAACCTGCTCGGGGGCGACCAGTCGGGGCACATCGCGGCCGTCGGCTACGACCTGTACGCGCAGATGGTGAGCGAGGCAGTGGCGGAGATGAAGGGCGAGGCCCTCCGGGAGCCGGCCGAGATCAAGCTCGACCTGCCGATGGACGCCCACCTGCCGGCGGAGTACGTGACCCGGGAGGACTTGCGGTTGGAGGCCTACCGGGAGCTGGCCACGGTGACCACTCACGCCGAGGTGGACGACATCCGCTCCGAGTGGCTGGACCGCTACGGGCCCCTCCCGGAGGCGGCGGCCGCCCTGCTGCGCATCGGGCATCTGCGGGCCGAATGCGCCCGGACCGGGGTGCGGGAGGTCACCGTGGTCCGCTCTGGCGGCGGCGCCGGCGCGCTCGGTGGCCCGGGGGGCGGGGGCACGGCCCGGCTGTCGCCGCTGGTCCTCAAGACCAGCCAGCGCATCCGCCTGCAGCGGCGCTGGCCTCGGGCCGTGTACAAGGAGGAGATTGGCCAGATCGTGGTGCCCGTGGCGCGTGGGGCCGATCCCGCAGAGTTCGTGATCGACCTTCTCAGCGCGCTGGTGCCGCCGGAGGTCTCTGATGCCACCGGAGCCGGGGGTCCCAGGGATGTGCCTGCCGCCACCGGAGCCGGGGAGCCCAGGGATGTGCCTGCCGCCGGCTCTCGGTAGCATCCGTGGCTGATGCGCCGGACCGCCGTCACCGCTGCCCTGGTCAGCCTCGTCGCCTTGATCGCAGCCGGCATCACCGGTTGCAGCTCGACGTTGGGGTACGCGGCCGTCGTGAACGGCACGGTGATCAGCCAGGCCAGCCTCAACTCTGACCTCGCCGCCTTCGCCAAGAACCCGAAATACGTGAGCAGCGTGATCGAAGGCCAAGGCGGTTCCGGGTCGTCGTTCTATGGCAGTTCCGGCGCCGGCTCTTATAACAAGACCTACGTCGCCAGCCTGCTGCAGTCCCTGGTGCAGCGGGCGCTGATCCACGAGGTGCTGAAGGCCAAGCATGCGTTGCCCTCGCAGGAAGGCGTGAAGACTGCCCAGGGCGAGATGACCCAGGTGCAGTACTTCTCGAACTTCCCGAAGAGCTACCAGACCGTGCTCGTCGACAGCCAGGCCGATGTCGACGCCTTCGTCAAGCTGGAGTCGGCCACGTTCAGCCAGCAGCAGATCATGAACTTTTACAACAACAACCGAAGCCGCTGGCTGTCCGAGGCCTGTGTTCGCTACATACTCATCGCCAACGTTTCCAACAACCAGCTCGACCAGGCGGCCAGCAAGACGACCGCCGACCAGGTCGAGGCCCAGCTGGCGGCCGGCGGCGACTTCGCCACCTTGGCCATGAAGTACTCGCAGGACATGACGACTGGGGCCAACGGCGGCGTCGTTCCGGGGTCGGCGGCAGACGGGTGCCTTTCGGTCTCCGACCTGCAGCAGCTCGACATGTCGAACCCGCAGTTCGTGCAGGCGGTCGTCGACCAACCTCCGAACCAGGTCAGCCAGCCCATCTTGAGCGGCATCGGCTACCTCCTGGTCGAGGTCACGAGCGAGATGATCCAACCGCTCAACAGCACCGTCACCGCCGACATCGACCAGAACCTGACCGGCCAGGTGCTGAACGGGCTGATCCAAAAGGCCCACATCAAGGTCAACCCGGAGTTCGGAAGCTTCGACACCACGCTGGACTCCACCGGGGCGGTCATCGGCGTCGTGCCACCGGTGGCGCCCACGTTCGGGCCGACGACCACCAGCACCACGTCACCCGCCGCCTCGGGCGGCTGAGCCCGGTCCGGCCGTGACCCCCCGGGTCGTCGTCGTAGGCCTGGGGCCGGGACCGGAAGGCCTGCTTACCACGGAGGCGGTGGCGGCCATCGATCGCATCCCGGTGCGCTTCGTGCGTACCGCTCGCCACCCGAGCGCGCCCGCGGTGCCCGGTGGCCGCAGCCTCGACTGGGTGTACGAGCAGGCCGCCTCCCTCGACGACGTCTACCCCTCGATGGTCGAGGCCCTGGTCGAGGCGGCAGCCGAGCACGGCGAGGTGCTTTACGCCGTGCCCGGCTCACCGAGCGTCGCCGAGCGCAGCGTCGAGCTCCTGGCGGCCGACGCCCGGGTGTCGGTCGAGGTGCTGGCCGGGCTGTCGTTCCTCGACCTGGTCTGGGCCCGACTCGGCGTCGACCCCTTGGCTCGTGGGGTGCGTCTGGTCGATGGGCATCGCTTCGCAGTGGAGGCCGCCGGCCAGCCGGGCCCGCTGTTGGTCGCCCAATGTGACTCCAAGCGGGTGCTGTCCGACATCAAGTTGGCCATCGACTTCGACGCCCCCGCGGGCGATGCGAGATCCGGGTCGGTCGACGACTCTGACGCTCCCTGGGGCGATGCTGGCACCGGGTCGGTCGACGGCTCCGACGCCCCCCGGGGCGATGCTGGCACCGGGTCGGTCGACGGCTCCGACGCCCGCCCGGCTGCCCCGCTCACGGTAACGGTCCTCCAACGCCTCGGCCTTCCCGACGAGGCGGTGTTCACCGTCGAATGGGCCGACCTCGACCGTGCCGTTGAGCCCGACCACCTGACTTCACTGTGGATCCCGGCGCTGGCCTCGCCGGTCGCCGCCGAGCTGGTGCGCTTCGACGAGCTGGTACACACGTTGCGCCATCGCTGCCCCTGGGACCGGGAGCAAACCCACCACTCCCTGACCCGCCACCTCCTCGAAGAGACCTACGAGGTGCTCGAGGCCATCGAGGGCCTCGGCGAGGACTTCGAGGGCGCCGACCACCTGGAGGAGGAACTGGGCGATGTGCTGTTCCAGGTCTTCTTCCACGCCACCCTGGCCGCCGAGGAGGGGCTGTTTGACCTCGCCGGCGTGGCGCGGACCATCCGCCTCAAGCTCGTCCACCGCCACCCTCACGTCTTCGGCGACGTCGAGGCGCGCACCGCGGGCGCCGTGATGCGCAACTGGGAGGAGATCAAGCAGGCCGAAGAAGGCCGTGACTCCCTCATGGACGGCATCCCCGCCCACCTGCCGTCGCTGCTATACGCCCACAAGGCCCAACGCAAGGCGGCCTCGGTGGGCTTCGACTGGGACAGCGTGGCCGGCGCCTGGCCCAAAATCGCCGAGGAGGCGGGGGAGCTGTCCGCAGCCGTGGCCGGCGCCTCGGGGGCCGGCGACCACGAGGTGGCCGAGGAGCTCGGCGACTTGTTGTTTGCGGTCGTCAACGTGGCCCGCCACCTCGAAGTTGACCCTGAAGCGGCGCTGCGGGCGGCCACCGTCAAATTCCGGGACCGCTTCATGGCGGTCGAGCGGCTGGCCGCGGCCCGGGGCCTGGAGCTGCGCCGCCTCGACCTCTCGGCGCTCGACGCCCTCTGGAAGGAAGTCAAGGGCTGAGGCAGGACCAGGGGCGGCATCAGCGCGACATTCAAGGCGGTATAGCGCCT
>JBOGGN010000468.1:0-1945 GCA_050744165.1 Acidimicrobiales bacterium
CGGGTCAGCGCCGCCCCCTTCTTGTCGATCTGGGCCTTGGCCCGCACCACGATGCCGGGGATGCAGAACCCGCACTGAAGGCCCCCGCACGCCGCGAACGCCGAGGCAAACGCCGACCGCTCCGAGGAGGGCAGCCCCTCGACGGTCACCACCGACCGCCCCGCCACCTTGGCCAGCGGGTACTGGCACGCCACCTGGGCCTTGCCGTCGATGAAGACGGTGCAGCACCCGCACTGGCCGGTCGGCGAGCACCCGTCCTTGGCCGCCGTCAGGTCCAGCTCCTCCCGCAGGGCGGCCAGCAGATGGGGGTGGTCGGCCCGCACCGACACCTCCACCCCATTGGCCGTGAAGGTCACCACTTCGGTCTCGACCGTTGTCACGCTCCCCCCTCCCACGGAACACGCACCCCTCGCTGCGAACAGATAAGCCCGTAGTCCTCGATCATCCGGTACCGGCCGAAATCGAACAACGTCTCCTTGTACCCGGCGCATGCGTCCAGGTCAATGGTCGCCGTCACCAGCTCGTCGCCCTCCCCCCGGGCCCGGGCCACCACCTCACCCGACGGAGCCACGATGCAACTGTCGGCCAGCATGTCGATGCCCTCCTCCACCCCGGCCTTGGCCGTGGCCACCACCCAGGTCCCGTTCTGGTAGGCCCCGGACTGGAGCGCCAGCGCGTTGTGGAAGCCCGCCAGCCGGTCCTGGCCCGGATCGGGCGGGTAGTGGACCGGGGTGTTGTAGCCGCAGAGGATCAACTCGACCCCCTGCAGACCCATGACTCGGTAGGTCTCCGGCCAGCGCCGGTCATTGCAGATCATCATTCCCACAATGCCCCCGAAACACCGCCACACCCCGAACCCCTCCGGCCCCGGCGCGAAATAGCGCCGCTCCAGGTGCTGGAAGGGCCGCCACGGTTCGGGCGCCTCGTGGCCCGGCAAGTGCACCTTGCGGTAGGTAGCCACGACCCCCCCGTCCTCGGCCACCAGCACCTGGCTGTTGTACCGGCGGCCGTCGGCCGTCAACTCGGCATAGCCCAGGGAAAAACCCACCCCGAGCCCCCGGGCCTCCTCGAACAACGCCTTGGTGGCCGGCCCGGGCATCTCGGTCTCGTAGAAGGCGTCCAGCTCCTCCCCGGCCAGGTCCCACCGAGGGAAGAACGTCGTCAGCGCCAACTCCGGGAACACCACCAGCCGGCATCCGCCCGCCGCCGCCTCCTGCAGCAACCGGCACAGCCGCTCCACCACCGCCTCCCGGGGTTCATCCCGGCCGACCGGCCCCAGCTGCGCGGCCGCGACCATCAACGGGCGGCTCACGCCGCCGCCCCCAGCTGCCCGGCCACGACCACCAACGGGCGGCTCACGACGCCAGCTCCAGCGCCACTTGCAGCAGCACGTTGGTCCCCGCCTCCAGGTCGGCCGGGGCGGTGTACTCGGCCGGGTTGTGGCTGATCCCCTTGACGCTGGGCACGAACACCATCCCCGCGGGGCACATCCGGGCCAGCATCTGGGCATCGTGACCGGCCCCCGACGGCAGCCGCATGGTCGAGTGCCCGAGGCGCTGCGCGGTCCGCTCGACCAGCGCCACCACGGCCGGGTCAAAGGCGACCGGCTGGAAGCGGGCCAGGGAGCGGACTTGCAGCCGTACCCCCTCGGATCCAGAAACCTCCTGGGAAAACGCAGCCACTCGCCGCGTCGCCTCCTCCAGAGCCAGCTCGTCGGTGTGGCGCACGTCAACGGTCATGCGGGCCACGCCGGCGACCACGTTCACCATGTCCGGTTGCAGGCGCAGCGACCCGACCGTGGCCACCAGGGGCGGTCCCACCTCGGAGGTCAGCTGGCGGAGAAAGGTGACCACTCGCGCCGCCGCGTACCCCGCGTCATGGCGCAGGGCCATGGGGGTGGTCCCGGCGTGGTTGGGCTGGCCCAGTAACGTCAGCTCCTGCCAGC
>JBOGGN010000469.1:0-23292 GCA_050744165.1 Acidimicrobiales bacterium
CCCGCGTGGGGACGCGGGTTATCCGCACCACCCCAAAGAACTTCTGACGCGGATTACGCAGCCGCCGGAGCCGCCTTGGGCTGGCCCTTGCGGTCGGTGCCGGTAAGCCAGCGCCACGCGGGCGGAACGTGACCGGCCTTGATGGCCCCGTCCTTCAGGAGCGTCGCCAGGATCGGGCGGGTCGCATCCTGGCGGAGCTTGACCATGTGCGGGGAGAGCTGCGCCTTTCGCCAGGTCGACCACTTCGGCAGGCCGATCGTCTCGTACACCCCGGGGTGGATGAGGATGGCGAACATCGCCTCGACAACCACTGGCGCCAAGTGGCGGACCCGCCAGCGCTGGATGTAGTCGGAGTTGGCCCAGAGCTCGGGGAACACGGTCCGGGCGAAGGCCAGGTGACGGGCTTCCTCCAGGCGGTGGTACTTGTTGACGGCTCGCACGAACTCGTCGGTGTCGGGGTGCTCGCTGGTGCGCTTCTGGATCAGGTCGGGGATTTCCTCGCCGGCCAGGACCAGCACGCAGAACAAGGCCGGGTAGTTGATCAGGTGGCGCAGCAGCCACCGCTTGCCCATCCCGCGGATGCCGTGCTCGAAGGGGCTCACGGCGACCGGCTCGATCTGGTGCAACAGGCGCACGAACATACGCGAGTGGCGGGTCTCCTCGCCGATCTCGTGGAGGGCGTAGGTCACCCGGGAGTCGGCCAGCTTCTCGGTCTGGGCCATCGCCATGGCCATGCCGGCCATGAGCAGCGACTCGAACCGGATGCCCTCGGAGATGATCGAGGCCAGCTCCTCTCGGGACAAGGTGGCCCGTTGCTCGGGTGTCAGGTCCAAATTGAGGCTGGCGATGCTCAACAACTCATCGGGCATGATCTGGCCCGGGCCGATGGAACCGACCAGCTCCACGTCGGGCTCGATGACGCGGCGGGCCGAGGCCTTCGAAAGCCGGTCGACGGTGGGCTCGGCCTCGGCGGTGGTGTGCCGGGCGGTGTTGATCATGGGGTGGCCTTCCTTCCGCGCGAACTGGCCATTCAGCCTACGCTGGCCCGGCCGCCATGCGTCTCGCCCGGGACATCCTGCTCGACCTCCTCGGGGCGTACCTGGTAGTCATCACGCTGCTGTCGGCGATGCGCTCGACCATGCTGCCCCGCGGGGTCAAGTCGCCCATCGCTGGGTTCGTCTTGAACGCCACCCGGCTGCTGTTCCGGCTGCGGGCCGGGCGTTCCCCGACCTACGCCCGCAGGGACCGGGTGATGGCGACGTATGGGCCCGTCGCCCTCCTGCTCCTGCTGGTGACTTGGTACCTGCTCATCGTGCTCGGCTTCACCGCCTTGTACCTCGGGGCTGGGGTCAGCCACCTGGAAACGGCGTTCAAGCTGTCCGGCTCGGCCGGCTTCACCCTCGGCACCTCGATCGCCCCCACCCTGGCCACGAGCATCCTGAGCTACGCCGAGGCGGGCATCGGGCTGTTGATCCTCACCCTGCTGATCACCTACCTGCCCACCATGTACAGCGTGTTCGCGGCCCGGGAGGCGGCGGTGGCCCGCCTCCAGGTGCGGGCCGGCAACCCGCCGACCGCCTGGACGCTGCTCATCCGGTATTACCGCATCGGGATGACCGGCCGGCTGAGCGAGCTGTGGCAGCAGTGGGAGGATTGGTTCGCGACCCTGGAGGAGTCGCACACGTCGTTCCCGATCATCGGGTTTTTCCGCTCCCCCCAACCCGACCAGTCGTGGGTCACGGCCGCAGGGACGGTGCTCGACGCCGCCTCGCTGTGGGCCTCGAGCGTCGAGCACCCCAACGACCCCGACGTGCAGCTGTGCATCCGGGCCGGCTTCGTGGCTTTGCGGCGCCTGGCCGACTTCTTCAACGTGCCCTACAACGCCGACCCGGCGCCCACCGACCTCATCACCATCAGCCAGGCGGAGTACGACGAGGCGTGCCAGCAACTCGCCGACGCCGGCCTGCCGCTTGTCGCCGACCGGGAGGCGGGGTGGCGCAGCTTCCGGGGCTGGCGGGTCAACTACGACACGGTGCTGCTCAACCTGGCCCGCCTGGTGGAGGCGCCCATCGCCCCGTGGTCGAGCGACCGATCGCCGCTCGGACGGGAGAACCAATGGACGCTGCGCCGGGCCCTCACTCTCGGCCTGGCCACCGACTCCCGGCGCTTCCTCAAGGGCCGATCCAGTGCCGAGCCACGGTCGCCGCGTCGAGGACGTCGGGGTTGACGGTGGCACCGGTGCCGGGGCCGTCGGGGACCGCGATCGTCCCGTCGGGGTCGACCACCACCGGCGCCGTAAGGTCCTGGCGGTAGAAGCGGGCTGAGGCCGAGAGGTCGCCAGGGATGGAAAAATGCGGGAGCGCCGCCAGCGCCAGGTTGGCGGTCCGACCCACGCCGGTCTCCAGCAGGCCGCCGCACCACAAGGCCACGCCGTGGCGGGCGGCCACGTCGTGGATGCGCACCGCCTCCAGGTAACCCCCGACCCGTCCCGGCTTGACGTTGATGACCGCGCAGGCACCGAAGGCGATGGCTGCCTCGGCGGTGGCGGCCGAGGTGATCGACTCGTCCAGGCAGATCGGCGTCGTGAGGCGGGCCGCCCAGGCGGCGTGGCCGAGCAGGTCGTCGGGGGCCAGCGGCTGCTCCAGGCACAGGAGCCGGGCGGCATCCAGGGCTTGAAGGCGGCCCACGTCATCGCGGCGGTAGGCGCCGTTGGCATCGGCTTGCAGGGCCAGGTTGGGGAAGCGTTCCCGAACCTTGAGCACCGGGACGACGTCCCAGCCGGGCTGGATCTTCAGCTTCACCCGGGTGTAGCCCTCTCCAGTGCGGCGGGCAACCTCCTCAAGGAGGGCATCGAGGTCACCGGTGAGGCCCACCGCGACGCCCGCCACTACTCGGGTCCTGGTCGCTCCCAGCCGGTGGGCCAGGCTCTCGCCGGTGACCCGGAGCTCGGCATCAAGCACGGCCAGCTCGATGGCAGCCTTCGCCATGTGGTGGCCCTGGATGGGACCGATTCGGCCCGCCACCGCGGCCGCGTGGAGGGGCTGGCCGACCACCCGGGGCGCCAGGTGGTGGGCGAGGATGTCCCAGGCGCCATCCAGCCACTCGGGGCTATAGGTGGGCGCGGGGAAGGCGGCGCATTCGCCCCACCCCTCGCTGCCGGGGCCGACTGCTCGGACCAGGATGACCTCGCGCTCGGTGAGGGTGCCCCCAGGCCAGCGCCAGGGCTGGACAAGGGGAAGGCGGACCCGGCGGAGCTCGACCGCCTCCAGCACGGGGTCGCCCTAGCGCTCCTCAGGCCCGGCCTGATCGACCGGCTTGCTTCGGTCCCCGCGCTGGCTGGTCGCCGCCGCGCCTGCCGACGCCTCGGCGGCACACTCGTCCCGCTCGATCTGGGCCAGCTCCTCGATGCGGGACACGTGGCGGCCCCCCTCGAAATCGGTGGCCAGCCAGGTGTCGACGATGACCAGGGCCAGCTGGGTGGCCAGGATCCGAGCCCCGAGGGCGAGCACGTTGGCGTTGTTGTGCTGGCGCGACAGGCGGGCGGTGAACTCGTCATGGCACAGAGCGGCTCGGACCCCGTGGACCTTGTTGGCCGCGATCTGCTCGCCCTGACCGCTGCCGCCGATCACGATGCCGAGATCGGCCTCGCCGCGGACCACCGCCCGGGCGGCGGCGGCGCAGAACGGCGGGTAGTCGACGGGCGCGGTGGAGTTGGTGCCGACGTCGATGGTCTCATGGCCGGCGGCGGCCAGGTGCTCGATCACCGCTGCCTTGAGCTCGAAACCGGCATGGTCGGAACCCAGTGCGATCTTCATTCGGGCCTCCTGTTTCCTTCCTGTCAGCGCTTGACGGCCATGGTGACGCCGTCACGGATGGGCAGCATGGCGACCTCGACCCTCGGGTCGGCGACCACCTTGTCGTTGAAGGCCCGCATGGCCCGCACCTGGTCGCTGTCGCCGGCGTCCTCGGGATCGGCAACACGGTTCCGTTGCAGCACGTTGTCGATCAGGATGACCCCGCCGCTGCGGACCCGGGGCACGATTTCGTCCCAGTAGGTCGGGTAGCCACCCTTGTCGGCGTCGATAAACGCCAGGTCGAAGATCGGTTCCTTAGGGAGCGCCTGCAGGGTCTCGGCGGCCGGGGCCAGGCGGAGCTCGATCTTGTCCGCCAGGCCCGCCTCGGCCCAGTACCGGCCGGCGATGCGGGTCCACTCCTGGCTGACGTCGCAGCACAACAGATGGCCGTCGTCTCGCAGGCCGCGGGCGATGCACATAGCGGAGTACCCCGTGAAGGTGCCCACCTCGACCGCGTTGGCCGCCTTGCTGACACGGGCGACCAGCGTCAGGAACGCACCTTCGTCAGGAGATATCTGCATGCCCGACACGTCGCCCAGCGCCTTGGTCTCGGCGATCAAGCGCCGGGACAGCTCGTCGAGCTGGCTGCTGTGAGCCACCAGGTAGGGGGGAACGGGATCCACCGGCGGGCGATCTGTCATCCCCGAGTTTCTAGCGTGTCAGGCTGGGGGGATGCCGACCTCCGCCGCTTCCGCCCTGGCGCCGCTCGTCCACGCGGTGCTCGGGGATCCGCTCCCCGTCGAGGTCCGCTTCTGGGACGGCAGCCGCATGGGGGCCGACGACGGGCCGGCCACCGTCCTCCTGCGCTCCCCCGACGCCCTGCGCCGGATCATGTGGTCGCCCAACGAGGTGGGATTCGGCCGGGCCTTCGTGACCGGCGACGTCGAGATCGAGGGCAATCTCATCGAGGCCATCCGGACGATGTTCACCCAAGGTCCTCAGGACCTGCAGATCGGAACCCGCACCGTCGTCAGCACGCTGCTCGCGGCCGCCCAGCTGAAGGTCCTCGGACCGCCGCTGCCGCCCCCCGCCGAGGAGGCCAAGCTCCGGGGCGGGCGCCACTCGCGCCTGCGCGATGCTGCTGCCATTGCCCACCACTACGACGTGGGCAATGAGTTTTACGCCCTGTTCCTGGGCGACACCATGACCTACAGCTGCGCCCGCTTCGCGAAGCCGGACTACACCTTGGACCAGGCCCAGAGCGCCAAGTACGACCTGATCTGCCGCAAGCTGGGGCTGCACGAAGGCATGCGGATGCTCGACGTGGGCTGTGGCTGGGGCGGCATGGCCATGCACGCGGCCGCCAACTACCAGGTGGCCGCGGTCGGCATCACGGTGTCCCAGCAGCAGTACGACCTGGCCCGCAAGCGCGTCGCCGAGGCGGGCCTGTCGGACTGGGTAGAGATCCGGCTCCAGGACTACCGAGACGTCGGCAGCGGCGGCGAACGCTTCGACGCCATCTCCTCCATTGGCATGTTCGAACACGTCGGCAAGGAGATGATGGCCGCCTACTTCTCTGTGTTGTCGGGCGTGCTGGTCCCCGGCGGGCGGCTCTTGAACCACGCCATTTCCACACCCGAGGGAGCCTCGTTCGACCGGCGCAGCTTTACCGCCCGCTACGTTTTTCCCGACGGGGAACTCGAGGACGTGGCCGACGTGGTGTCGTCCATGGAACTGGTCGGCATCGAAGTCCGCGACGTGGAATCCCTGCGGGAGCACTACGCCTTGACCCTGCGGGAGTGGGTGAAGAACCTCGACGCCAACTGGAACGAGGCGGTGGCCCTGGTCGGGCTCGTGCGGGCCCGTATCTGGCGGCTCTACATGGCGGCCGCGGTGGTGGGGTTCGAGATCAACCAGACGGCGATCCACCAGGTGCTTGGTGTCAAGACCCGCCCGGACGGGACCTCGGGGATGCCGATGACGCGTGCCGGCATGATCTGAGGGGCGGCCGGCGCCCGCGCGCTGCCTACAATGTATGGCGACCTTGACAGTTCTTGTTAGGGAACCCTAACATCGATTTTCTTGTCTCCCGCAACCTACTTGCGCCCCACCGCCGCCGCCGTGGCGATCCTCGCGGTGCTGTCGGGCTGCTCGGGTGGATCGTCCTCGGGGGCGGGTCCCACGATCACTCTTTACAACGCCCAGCACGAGCAGACCACCAACGCCCTGATCGCGGCCTTCACCGCCCAGACCGGCATCCGCGTCCGGGTGGACAGCAATTCCGAAGACGTACTCACCGCCCAGATCGAGCAGGAGGGCAGCCGCAGCCCAGCCGACGTCGTCTACACCGAGAACTCAAACTGGCTGCAACAACTCGACGGGAAATCGTTGCTGGCGCCGGTGGACCCGGCCACGCTGGCCAATGTCCCCACAGTCGACAGCGCGGCCAACGGCGACTGGGTAGGCGTCTCGGCCCGGGTCAGCGCGCTGGTCTACAACCCAAACAAGATCAGCGCCGCCCAATTGCCGACATCGGTGCTCGGCCTGGCCGATCCCAAATGGAAGGGCAAGATCGAGATCGCCCCGGCAGAGACCGACTTTTGGCCGGTCGTAAGTTCGGTCGTCCGGGCCTACGGCCAGACCGCGGCCCTCAGTTGGCTCAACGGGCTCAAGGCCAATGCCGGCTCGAACGACAACATCCCCGACAACGAGACCCTGGTCAGCGACGTCAACAAAGGCGTGACCAGCATGGCGCTCATCAACTACTACTACTACTTCCGGCTCCAAGCCGAGATCGGCACGGCGGCGGTGAAGGCCAAGCTGGCGTTCCTCAGGCCCGGTGACCCCGGCTTTGTCGAGGACGTTTCCGGTGCCGCCATCTTGAAATCGTCGAAACATCCGGCGGCAGCACAGCAATTCCTGGCGTTTTTGACCGGGAGCGCCGGCCAGACGGCCCTGACGCGTAGCGACAGCTTCGAGTACCCCATCCATCCCGGGGTGGCCGCCAACTCGGTGTTGACACCATTCGACCAGGTGCATCCCGCGCCCTTCACGCCCACGGACCTCGGCACGGGGCTTGACGCCAAGATGCTGCTGCAGGAAGCAGGCCTGCTCTGAAGGCGCCGATGACCGACCCCTTACCCACGGCGGGCGGGCCCCCGGCCGACCTCCCCACTCGCCCGCTCCTGCCCGGCCCGGCCATGCCTTCGGGGCCTGGCGGGCCTACCGGACCTGCCCGGCGCGGGCCGGCACCCCGCCACGGCGGCCGTCACTGGCGAGCCAGCCGCCGGATCGATCGCGGGCGGCTGCTGGTGGCCGGGGCCGCGGTGATCGCAGCCCTGCTCCTGCTGCCGTTGCTGCTCGTCATCCTGGACGCTCGCAGCGCCGGTTGGACCGAGATCCACCGGGTGCTCTTCCGCCGGCGCTCGTTCGTCCTGCTGCGCAACACGGTGGAGCTTTCCTTCCTGGTCGTGCTGGTGGCGGCCACCGTGGGCACCGCCGCGGCCTGCGCCACCGAGCGCAGCCGGCTGCCGCTTCGGCGTCTCTGGACGGTGCTCCTGGTGCTGCCCGTGGCCATCCCCGACTTCCTGGTGGGCTTCGCCTGGCACACCATCGCCCCGACCGCCGATGCCCTGGTGGCGGCGACACTGGTGATGTCGCTCGGCACCTACCCGCTCGTCTACCTGCCGGTCGCCGCCGCCTTGCGCCGAGCCGACCCGGCGATGGAGGAAACGGCGTACAGCTTGGGCGTCGGCCGGCTGCAGACGTTCTTCCGTGTGACCCTGCCGCTGATCCGCACCGCCGTCATGGGGGGCTGCGTCCTGGTCGCCCTCACCGTCATCTCGGAGTACGGCGCGTTCGAGATCCTCCGGTTCCAGACGTTCACCACCGAGGTCTTCGGAGAGTTTCAGACCGACGCCCGCGCCGCCGGCTCGCTTGCCATCCCACTGGTGTGCCTGGCGCTGCTGGTGCTCACCGTCGAGGGTCTGGTTCCTTCCCGTGGCGCCCCTGGGACCCGCATCTCCCGGGTCGCCGCCCCGGTGCGGCGGGGTTGGGGGACCGCCGCCGAGGTCGTCGGAGTCGGGGCGCTGGTGGCGCTGGCGGTGGGCGTGCCACTCGGCACCGTCGCCTACTGGATGGCGCAGAGCCACCACACGACCCTGCCGGCGGCCGCCACCGTCGCCACGGCCACCTGGACCACCGTGCGCTACAGCGCCGCCGGCGCCGCCATCGCGGTGCTGCTGGCCCTCCCGGTTGCCATGATGAGCTTCCGCCACTCGAGCAGCCCTCGCAAGCTGCTGGAACGCGCCACGTTCCTCACCCAGGCAGTCCCGGGCGTGGTGGTGGCCATCAGCCTGGTGTTCCTGGCCACTCACTATGCCTTTCGGCTGTACCAGAGCAGTGCCCTGCTGGTGGCTGCCTACGTCATCCTGCACTTCCCGCTGGCCCTGGTGTGCGTGAAAACCTCGGTGGCCCAGGCTCCCGCCCGGCTGGCCGACGTCGGCCGCTCGCTCGGTCGCAACCCCGTCGCAGTGTTCTTCCGGGTCACCCTGCCCTTGCTGACGCCGGGTTTGGTGGCCGGTTTCTGCCTTGTGTTCCTGACCGCGGTCACCGAGTTGACGGCGACGTTGGTGCTGGCTCCGATCGGTGTCCACACCCTCGCCACCCAGTTCTGGGCCTTCCAGAGCGAGGTCGCCTATGGGGCCGCAGCCCCCTACGCTTTGGTAATCGTGGCCATCGCGATGATCCCGGGCGCCCTGCTCGGCCTGTGGTTCGACCGGGCCAGCCACGGCCGCTCGAGCGGGTCCGCCCTGCCCAGCCCGACCAGCCCGCGCAGCCCGACCAGCCGGCCCTCGCTGGCGGCATGAGCGCCCTCGAGATCCACGGCGTCGCCAAGCGCTACGGCGAGACGGCGGTGCTGGAGGATGTCAACCTGAGCGTCCCCGACGGCTCGACCACTGCCGTCCTTGGGGCCTCAGGAAGCGGCAAGACCACCCTCCTTCGGCTCATCGCGGGGTTCGACCAGGTCGACTCGGGCACCATCGCCATCGGCGGCCGCGTCGTCGACGACGGTCGGATGACGCTGCGGGCCCAGCACCGGGCGGTGGGCTATGTCCCCCAAGAGGGCGCCCTGTTCCCCCACCTCACGGTCGCCCGCAACGTCGGCTTCGGGGTGCCCGGGGCGGACCGCAGCCGGATCGACGACATGCTGGAGCTGGTCGGCCTGACGGCCCTGGCCCGGCGCTATCCCCACCAGCTGTCCGGTGGCCAGCAGCAGCGGGTGGCTCTGGCCCGGGCCCTGGCTACACGGCCCCGGGTGGTCCTGCTCGACGAGCCGTTCAGTTCATTGGACGCCTCTATGCGGGCCGAGGTCCGCCAGGAGGTGGCCCGGGTCCTGGCCGCGGCCAATAGCACCACCGTCCTGGTCACCCACGACCAGGACGAGGCACTGGAGCTCGCCGATGGGATTGCGGTACTGCAAAACGGCCGGGTGGCGGCCCAGGCCGCGCCCCGCTCGATGTACGAGGACCCCGACGACTTGACGGCCGCGACCGCGCTCGGCGAGGCCAATCTGCTGCCCGCCGACATCGACGGCGACCGGGCCCGTTGCCTGCTGGGCTCGGTACCGCTCCGCCAGCCCAACGGGCTCGGTGGCCACGGAACGGGGACGCTGCTGCTGCGGCCCGAGCAGTTGGTCCTCGACCTGGAGGAAAGCGCCGGCGGGGTGAAGGCCATCGTGCAAGGGTCGCAATTCCACGGTCACGACATGCTGGTCGACGTGGTGATCGACGATGCGTCGCAGAGGAATTTGCTGGCCCGCGTGCCCGGCGACCTTGCTCTTGCGAGCGGCCAGGCGGTCTGGATCAGGGTGCGCGGCCTGGGGCGGGTGTGGTCCACCCTCGACCCCGCGGCGATCACCAACGGGCATTCCGAGGATTGAGCCGGCATCTGAGGGCTTAGCGAGGCCCTCGCCCTATGCGCCCGGCCCGATCGATTTGACGAGGTCGGAGACGGCCCGCACGGCAATGGCCGCCAGCGCCACGCGGGTCTCCGCCGACGCCTCCGGGTCGTGGAGCAGACTGGCCAGCTTCAAGAAGTGGGCCCGCTGCGACGCTGGGCCGTCGAGCCAACGGCGCATGGCCTCAGCCGGATCCAGAGCCGCCGGAAGCCCATCGGCGGTGGCGACTGATCCTGCCCGGAGAGAGGACAGAACTGCGAGGCGCTGCAGATCGAGCAGGTCGTCCTCCAGCCGCCGCAGCTGCCATCGGCCCCAGCGACTGCTGACCGCCAGGCGGCTCATGGCCTGGCGGAACGCCGTCAGCTCGAGTCCCTGGTCGAACGCCTGGAACGCCCCGAGGATCTCCTCCACGCCATCGACGAGGCGTCCCGCCAGGCGTGTCACGCGGCCCAGGTCCGCCGCCAGCGCCAACATTGGCAACCGCCCGAACTCCTCGGCGTCGGCGTCGGGCACCCCTTGGGCCGCCAGTTCCTTCACGAGGGGCGCCACGTCGTGCCGGTCTCCCTCGTCAAGGCGGAGCACGACGGCCCGATCATCCTCGACCTCCGACGCCAGTGACGGATCCGCCAGGTATCGCCGAGCCAGCGTGTGCACCGCCTGGGCGATCTGGAACTCCAGCACCGCTTCGGCGTCCGCCGACACGACCTCGGCGAGGTCCTCCAGCCGCCGCCACCGGTGATCGGCGCCGAGCACCAGGCGGGCGGCCCAGTAGGCGGCCGCCACCGCGCCCAGCCCGACGCCGAACTCGTCGGCGGTCTCATGGGCCCAGGTGATGCCCATCCGGTCGATCATCTCGCTGGCCACCCGGGTCGCCGCCAGCTGGCGGTACAGGCGATGGTGGGGGACCAAGTCGGCGAAGCGGGCCATGATCGACGGCGGGAAGTAGTCGCGGACAGTGACCTCGACGGCCGGATCGGCGACCAGCGGCGAGACCTCCAAGGCGTCGGCCAGGTCGGACTTGGCCATGGCCAGCAGGACGGCAGCCTCGGGGCGGGTGAGCCCGGCTCCGGCGGTTCGGCGCACACCCATCTCTTCGGGCGAGGGCAAAGACTCCACCTTGCGGTCCAGCCGACCTTCGGCCTCCAGGGCCGCCATCAGCGCGTCGTAGGCGTCGAGGTCGACGGCGCTGGCGGGTACCGCCCGGGTCACCGCCAGCGCGGTGAGGCCGATGTCCTCCAGCACCGCGGCGCCGACGTCGTCCTCCACCGAAGCCAGCAGCTGGTTGCGTTCGTCGTAGCTGATCTGTCCCTGCTCCACCGCCAAGCCCAACAGAATCTTGAGGTTGACCTCGTAGTCAGAGGTGGCCACCCCGGCCGCGTTATCGACGAAGTCAGTGTTGATGCGCCCGCCGCGGCGGGAGTAGACAATGCGGGCACGCTGGGTAAAGCCCAGGTTGCCGCCCTCGGCCACGACCCGGGCCCGCACCTGATCGGCGTCCACCCGGACGGCATCGTTGGCCCGGTCACCGACGTCGGCGTGGGACTCGCTCGGTGCCTTCACAAAGGTTCCGATCCCTCCCAGCCACAGCAGGTCCGCGGCCGAGGTCAGGATGGCGGCGACCAACTGCGGTGGGCTGACCGCCGCCGACCGGAGGCCGACCGCGGCCTGGGCTTGCGGGGACAGGACGATCTCCTTGCTGGTCCGCGACCACACGCCCCCACCTTCGGAGAGGACGGCGCGGTCGTAGTCCTCCCAACTCGACCCGGGGAGGGCGAACAGCCGGCTCCGCTCCGCGAAGGAGGTCTCGGGATCGGGCCGTGGGTCCACGAAAATGTGGCGGTAGTCGAAGGCCGCGATCAGCTTCATGGTGTGGCTGCGCAGCATGCCGTTGCCGAACACGTCGCCTGACATGTCTCCGACGCCAGTGACCCGGATCTCCTCCTTTTCGGGGTCGATCCCGAGCTGGCGGAAATGCTGGCGGGCGGCCACCCAAGCACCGCGGGCAGTGATGCCCATCGCCTTGTGGTCGTAGCCACGGCTGCCGCCCGACGCAAAGGCGTCACCCAGCCAGAAATGGTGCTCGTCGCTGATCTCGTTGGCCAAGTCGCTGAACGTCGCCGTCCCCCGGTCGGCCGCCACGACCAAGTAGGTGTCCTCCCCGTCCCGGGGCCGGACGCCTCGAGGCGCCACCGCGTGACCGCCGATCACGTTGTCGGTCACGTCCAGGAGAGCGCTGATGAACAAGCGGTAGCACTCCCGGATCTCGGTCTTCAGGTCGACCGGCGGCCGGCCCAAGCCGGCCGTCCCGTATGGACCGTCGCCCGCCGCCACGTGCTTGCAGAAGTACCCGCCCTTGGCGCCGGTGGGCACGATGCCCGCGTTCTTCAGCACCTGCGCCCGCACCAGGCCCAGCACCTCGGTCCGCAGGTCGTCCTGGCGGTCGCTCCACCGGATGCCGCCCCGGGCGATGGGCCCGCCCCGCAGGTGCAGCCCCTCAACCCGGGGCGAGTACACGAAGGTCTCCACGTGCGGCCGGGGCGGCGGCAACTCGGGCACTTGGGCGGAATCCAGCTTCAGGGCCAGCGTCGGCAACCTCATGCCTTCGGGGGTGCGGGCGAAGTGGCTGGTGCGCGTCGTTGCGTCGACCAGCGCCAAGTACGCCCGCAGCACCTGATCCTGCTCAAGGCGCTCGACGGCCGACAAGCTGGCCAGCACCGCCTCGCGGGCGGCCGCCTCCGAGCTGGCGCAAGCACCGGCCGCATCGCCCGGCCCCACCGCGCGGTCGCCGGCGGCCAGCTCCCCCTCGCCGGTGTCGTTGGCGGCGGCAACCCGATCCCCCGCGGCTGCAGGATCGAAACGGGCCCGGAAGTACGCGACCAGCGCCCCCGCCACCTCCGGAAACTGCACCAGCGGATCGTCCAGCTGGCGGTCGCTCCAGGGCGTGCCCACGTGGCGGCGGTAGCGGCGATAGGCCCGCAGCACCACGACCTCGTGCCAGTCGAGCTCAGCGCAGACCACCAGGCGGTTCAGCGAGTCGACCTCGGAGTGTCCCGCCCACGCCGCCTGGACGGCGGCAACCAGCCGGGGACCGTCGGCGACGGGGTCGAAGCGGGGCCACAGCCGCGCTCGAAGCCCGAAATCGTCGAGGTGGACCACGGTGCGGCCGTCGGCCGAGCGCAGGTGGTGAGGCACCGCCTCGACGACGGTGAGCCCGAAGCTCTCGAGCACCGGCAGGAAGCTCGACAGCTCGACGGCCTGGCGCCCGTACAGGCGGAAGCGGAACATTCCCGCCCCGGGGTCCGGGTCGGCCTGCACCGCCATCCGCCGATCCGCCACCCCAGCACCCGGCTCCGCACCGACCACCCCGCCCGCTTCGCCAGGACCAGAACCAACCCCGCCAAGCAGCGCCCGAACTTCAAGCAGGTCAGCGGCCGCCTCCGCCGGAGCGGTCCGCTCCACGTAGCTGCCCGGCACCTGCGCCGTGAACTCCTGGGCCAGCTGCTCGGCGCCCTCGACTCCGGCCGCGTCGAGGGCCGCCCGTAGCCCCTCGACCCACCAACGCGGCCCCTCTGTCACCGAAAGTTCAGCATCGCGCACCGGCCGATAACCAGAAAGTGATCCGCAACGCCTTCGCGGTTCGTAGCTTGGTCACCGAAGCAAGCGGGTACCCCTCCAAGGACAGCAACCCGCCACCACGATCCGAAAACAAGGAGGAGCAGATGGCGCCGTACTTCGGCTTGCAGCTCTGGCTTGCACCCGTCCGCAACGCGGCTTGGGTATCGGCCCAATGTGGGCACCGCTGATCGATGCCAGCCCCGAAAAGACAGCTGGATCTGGATGACGCCTGCTCGCTGATCGCAACTTGCGGCTTCGGAGACCCCGGAGCGCACGTCAACGGCAGCCACAAGACGGTGGGCGTCGAGTTGGAAAGCTTCACGGTCCCCGCGATCGACCCCGCCCAACTCCCCCACCCGGACCTTCCCGCCGGCAGCCGCCTCACCTTCGAGCCCGGGGGCCAGGTGGAGTTGAGTTCGCCCCCCGCCCACACCGTGGCCGCGGCGTGCGACTACATGAGCGCCGACCTGCGAGCGCTCCGGGAGGCCTTTTCCTCGGTCGGGGTGGAGTTGGTGCAAGCGGGCCTGGCGACCGGCGAACCGCGACGGTGCATGGATTCGCCCCGGTACCAGGCCATGGAGGCCTACTTCGACCGCCAGTGGTCCGATCCCGGGCGGACGATGATGTGCGCCACCGCTTCGGTCCAGGTGAACCTGGGGCTGGGATCGGGCGACCGGGCTCGTCGGCGATGGCGGGCGGCCAACGTGCTCGGCCCGGCGCTGGCGGCTGCGTTCACGGCGTCGCCGAACGAGATGGGGTGCGGGAGCACCCGCCTTGCCACCTGGCTGCGCCTCGACCCGAGCCGCACCGCCCCGGTGCCCTCCGACGGCGACCCCCGGCGCGACTGGGTGGACTACGCCCTCGGCGCCGACGTCATGCTCATTCGGACCGATGGCGGTGAGGCGGTACCCGTCGACGAGCCGCTGACTGCCCGCGATTGGGTCGCCGGCGGACACGCCCTCGGCTGGCCGACCGCGGACGACGTGAAATACCACCTGACGACCCTGTTCCCGCCGGTACGGCCCCGTGGCTGGCTGGAACTGAGGATGATGGACGCCCTCCCCGACCCATGGTGGCGGGTGCCGGTGGCGGTGGCTGCCGCCCTGGTCGACGACAACGAGGCGGTGGCCGCCTGCGAGGCGGTCGCCGACCGGTGGTGCGAGGCGGCGGATGAGGGCCTCGCCGACCCCCTTCTGGCGGCCGCGGTGGCCACCTGCGCCGACGCCGCGCTCGGTGGTCTCGACCGGGTGGGCACCGACCTCCGCACCACGGTGCTGGTCGAGGAGTGGGCCATCACGGCCCGGAAAGGGTGCGAGCCGCCGTGGCGATGACCGACTCGACCGTCAAGGAGGCCGCCGCGGCGGCGCTCGAAGCTGGGCGCCGCCGCTCCCTCGACCTGCTGGCGCCGCTCGATGATGCCGCGTTGACGACCCAGCACTCGCCGATCATGTCGCCGCTGGTGTGGGACTTGGCCCACATCGGAAACTACGAGGACCTGTGGCTGGTGCGGGCCGCGGGCCATCAACCCGGTGTCGCCCCCGAGCTCGACGACATATACGACGCCTTCCGCCACGCTCGGGCCGACCGGCCCAGTCTGGCCTTGCTCGGCCCGGCCGAAGCCGGCCGTTACCTCGCCGAGGTCCGCAGCCGGGCCCTCGACGTCCTGGAGGGCCTCGAGCTGGACCCCGCGGTGCCCCTCGTGGCCAACGCCTTCGTGGTCGGCCTCGTCGTCCAGCACGAGCACCAGCACGACGAGACCATGCTGGCCACCCTGCAGCTGATGCGGGGCGACGGTTACCGGCCTGAGGCGCCCCTTCCCCCACCGGGCGAGCGGCGCTCACTCCCCGAGGAGGTTCTGGTCCCCGGGGGCGCCTTCGAGATGGGCACCGACGACGAGCCCTGGGCCTACGACAACGAGCGCCCCGGCCACGAGGTCGACCTCCCAGCGTTCTGGATCGACC
Source organism: Acidimicrobiales bacterium (assembly GCA_050744165.1). Classification (GTDB taxonomy): domain Bacteria; phylum Actinomycetota; class Acidimicrobiia; order Acidimicrobiales; family Palsa-688; genus JBOGGN01. The sequence goes on from JBOGGN010000469.1 coordinate 15,330, forward strand.
GCTGGCCGGTGACCAACGAGGCGTTCGCGGCCTTCATCGAGGACGGCGGCTACCAGCGCCCGCTCTTCTGGAGCGAGGAGGGCTGGGACCACCGGTCGGCGGCCGGCGTCCAGGCACCCCAGTACTGGTGGCGCCAACGCGGCACCTGGTACCGCGTCCGCTTCGGCTGGGTCGAGGAGCTGCCACCGCAGGAGCCAGTCCAGCATGTCTCCTGGTACGAGGCCGACGCCTATGCCCGGTGGGCCGGCAAGCGCCTGCCTACAGAACCAGAGTGGGAAAAGGCGGCCCGGTGGCGGCCCGAGGGGGCCGATCCCGGCCCGCTCCACCCGGGTCCCGACGCCAACCTGGGCGGCCGCCACTTCCGCCCCGCCGAGGTCGGCGCCTATCCCGGGAGCTCGGCGCCATGTGGCGCCGAGCAGATGTTCGGCGACGTGTGGGAGTGGACGTCGTCGGATTTCCTGCCGTACCCAGGGTTCGCCAGCTTCCCGTATCGGGAGTACTCCGAGGTCTTCTTCGGGCCGAAGTACAAGGTGCTGCGGGGTGGGTCATGGGCTACCGATCCCGCGGCCGTGCGGGCAACGTTCCGCAACTGGGACCTCCCGATCCGCCGTCAGATCTTCGCTGGCCTGCGCTGCGCCCGGGACGCCTGAACCTTCGCCTATGTGCCGCCACCTCGCCTACCTCGGGCCGCCGGTGACGCTGGCGTCGCTGCTGTACGACCCGCCCCACTCGCTGGTCCACCAGAGCTGGGCGCCTCGCCAGCAGCGCCACGGCACCATCAACGCCGACGGCTTCGGGGTCGGCTGGTACGCGCCAGACCTGCAGGCCGAGCCGGCTCGCTATCGGCGGGCCGGGGCCATGTGGGCCGACCGATCCCTGGCGTCACTGGCCCGGGTCGTGACCTCAGGAGCGGTGGTGGCCGCGGTGCGCTCGGCCACCCCACCGACGCCGACCGAGGAGAGCGGCGCCGCTCCCTTCGCGTCCGAGCGGTGGCTGTTCTCGCTGAATGGCGTGATATCCGGCGACCTCGTGACCTGGCGACGCCTGGTGTCAAACCGGCGCCAGGCGGGGATCGAGGGGGCCAGCGACGCCGAGGTCCTCTTCGCCCTCCTGCTCGATCGCCTCGACCGGGGCCTAGCCCCCGCCGACGCACTGGCCGACCTGCTGGCGACGGTGCCCGGCCGGCTCAACGTGTTGTTGGTCGACGGCACCTCGCTGTGGGCCACCGTCTGGGGGGACACGCTCTGGTGGCGCTCCGTGGGCGCCGGCGGGGCGGACCGTACCTCGACCACACCGGCCGTGGGCGCCAGCGGGGCGGACCGCAGCTCGGAGACGCGAGTCGGTGGCGCTGGGGTGATCGTGGCCTCGGAGCCGCTGGATGACGATCCATTGTGGACGGCGGTGCCGCCGCAGTCGTTGCTGGAAGCCACGAGTGTCGGAGGCGCTCCGTCGGTGCGGGTGCGGTCTCTGGGGGCGCCTTTTCCCACCTCGTACAAGGAAGAAGGAGGAGTACCCGTCGCATGACCCCGACGATCGATGTGCTGCTGGCCCCTGACCACCTGACCGCGGCCCTCCGCGCCGACGTCCTGGCGGGGTTGTCGGCGCCGGCCGGTGAGCGGAGCCTGCCCCCGAAGTGGTTCTACGACGACCGTGGTTCGCAGCTGTTCGACGAGATCACACGGTTGATGGAGTACTACCCGACCCGGTGCGAGCGGGCCATCCTGCGGGAGCGGGCGGACGAGGTCATGGCCGGCGGCGACCACCCGGTGAGGACGCTCATCGAGCTGGGGTCGGGGACCTCGGACAAGACCCGGCTCTTGCTCGACGCCGGGACCGGACACGGGGGGCTGGCGGAGTTTGTGCCCTTCGATGTGAGCGAGGAGACGCTGCGGGTGGCAGCCGAGGAACTGGCGGCCCGCTACCCGGCGCTGTCGGTGCACGCCGTCGTCGGGGACTTCGAGCGCCACCTCGGGGTGCTGAAGGAGGTAGGCCAACCGGGTGAGCGTCTGGTGGCGTTCCTCGGGGGCACGATCGGCAACCTCGACCCGTCGGGGCGGGCCACCTTTCTGAGCGAGCTGTCCCAGACGCTGGCGCCCGGCGACCGCCTCCTGCTCGGCACCGACCTGGTCAAGGACCCGATTCGGCTGGTGCTGGCGTACGACGACCCGGCGGGCGTGACCGCCGAGTTCAACCGCAACGTCCTCGCGGTGATCAACCGCCAGCTGGGCGCCGACTTCGATCTCGGCGCCTTCGAGCACGTGGCGTGCTGGGACGGCGACCAGGAGTGGATCGAGATGCGGCTGCGCTCGCAGCGATCCCAGACGGTGAGGGTGCCCGCCGTCGACCTGGTGGTCGAGCTGGCGGCGGGCGAGGAGATCCGCACCGAGATCAGCGCCAAGTTCCGTCCCGCACGGGTCGCGGAGGAGCTGCTGGCGGCGGGCTTTGAACTCGAGCGCTGGTGGACCGATCCCGATGGGGACTTCGGTTTGTCCCTCAGCCAGGTGGTTGGGTGACTTGTCCCATACGGCCCCTGTCCAAGGGTGGACATTTTTCGTGGATTTGAGGGCCTTCACAGCCGGTCCCATGCGACCTCATAGCCCGCTCAGGGTTGACGGAGCTTGCGCGCGGGGAAGATTCCGAGCAGGATCTACGCACTCGCACGGTATGGGCCGTGCGCGTGGACATTTGAGCCGAGTTCAGGAAGGACTGGGGGATTACGTGCGAACGATCGGACGGATGGCAACGAGGGTCGGACTTTGCCTTGGGTTTGTTGTCTGCCTCGGCGTGCTCGGCGTTTCGAGCCTTGGGGCCTTCACCGCGAGTGGCCAGACCTGTAGCGGCAGCGGCGGCAGCGGCAGTGGCACCGGCTGCACGACGACCACGACCGTCGCGGTAGCGACGACGGCGGTTGGCTCGGCCACCACGACCTCGGGCCAGCTGGCCTTGACCGGTGAGCAGGTGGCAGTCCCGCTGGCCGCCGCCGCGGGCCTCTTCGTGATCGTGCTAGCGGCCCGCCAGTTGCGCCGCCGCGCCAACAACTAATCGGTTTTTCCGGCTTTTTCGCCCTTCTGAAGGTGACGTCGTTGGTGGCGGCGTCACCTTCAGGCGCGTTCGGGCGCTGATTGCGGCCCGACCTGACCCCACTGGGCGCAGGTCGTAGTCTCCCCCTCCGGCCGCATCCCCGATCTCCGAGAAGGACCCGTTGGACCTGCCTGGTCGCCTGAGCGCCGCGCGAGAGCGGCGAGCGTTCTCACCCCCGACCCGCCCTCCGTGGTGGGGGGTGGCGGCGGCGGCGTTTGTGATCCTGGTGTTCGCCGCCGTGGTGTTCCTGCTGCGCGATGTCGCCCAGATCAAGCGTGACGACAACGCCGGCCAGGATGCCCTGAGCCACCTGCAGCTGACCCAGCTGAGCTCCCGGCAGTCGATCCAGACCACCCTGGGCAAGGCCGACCGGGAGCTGCGGGCGGGCTCCGACGTGGCCCACCACAGCATCTGGTTGACGCTGGTGGAGCCGTTGCCCACCGTCGGGCCCGAGGTCCGGTCGGCCCGGCTGCTCACTGGGTCGGCGGCCCGGGTCGGTGACCTGGCCTACCAGGCGGCCATCCAGGCGCGGGCCCAGCTGGACGCCCCCCGAGCCGGCCCCGCGTCGCGCCTGCACCTGATCGATGAGCTCCGCCGGGACATGTCGACGTTGGACCAACAGCTCGGGCAGGTGCCCACGACCACCGACGGACACCTGGGGACGACGCTGTCCAAGGCCAAGACCAAGCTGATCGCCAAGCTGGCCCAGGCCCGCACCGGTCTTCGCAATGGGCTTGACCTGACGGCAACCCTCCGGACGCTGTTGGCGGGACCGAAAACGTACCTGCTGCTGGCGGGCAACAACGCCGAGATGCGCTCCGGCGGGATTACCACCGCCGCCGGCCTGATCCACTTCCAGGATGGGGCCATCACGACCAGCCCCTTCGTCTCCTCCTTCGACCTCTTCCTTCCGACCGACAAAGCGGTGCCCCCGCCGCCAGATGTTGAGCAGCTGTACGGCTGGATGTTCCCGGGCCAGGAGTGGCGCACGACCGATACCTCGCCGAACTGGCCCGAGGTGGCCCAGCTGTACAGCCAGATGTCAGCCCAGTCCCCCTTCGGCAAGGTGGACGGGGTCATGTTCGTGGATGTGGTGACCCTGCGCAGCGTGCTGTCGGTGGTCGGTCCGGTCAAAACGGACGGCTTCACCTACAACGCCAGCAACGTCCTGCCTCAGATCCTGTACACGAACTATTTGCTGTACCCCACGGCCGAGTCGTCCAACACCCGCCGTGACGTGCAGAGCGACGTCGCCCGGGCGGCGTTCGATGCCTTGCAGAGCCGCGGCTACTCGTTGCCGGCGCTGGCCCAGCAGCTGCAATCGGCCGCCAAGGGCCGCCACCTCCTGGCATGGTCGCCCAATTCGGACGAAGAACATATGTGGACCATGCTGGGCGCGGGCGGCCAGCTGGGAGCCGACGATTTGATGGTCAGCGTGCAGAACGTCAGCGCCAGCAAGCTCGATTTCTTCATCAAGCCCATCGTCACCATCGGTGTCCAGCAGTTCTCCGATCATCAGGCCGTTGACATGTACGTGACCATGGCCAACCCCCGCCGGTCGGTGACCAGCGCCTACATCGAAGGCGGGACCAACTGCTGCGTGCTGCCAGGCGATCAGCGGGTCTACCTGCTGTTTTACCTCCCGGCGTCGGCCTACAACCAGACCAGCTACCTGCCCCACTTCAGCACGTTGGGCCACGATGGGCCGATGCAGGTGGCGGGCATGATCTACATCGTCCCCTACGGGCAGACCACGACGGTGCACATTTCGTTCTACCTACCACCCAGCCAAACGGCGGTGACGGTCCTTCCCTCGTCCCGCTTGACGCCCGATATCTACAGCGTCAACGGCCGTATCACCGTGGCGGACACAGTGCCGGTCAAACTACCGATGTAACCCCGCGGGCGGAATTCGAGTCGGCACATACTTGACTCGGCAATATCCCGCCCCATAGGCTCCTCGCCCATTGTGAACACGTGCACGGGGATTTTCCGTCGGCACGCGTGGCGACTGGCCGCCGTCGTTGTGGCTGCCGGTCTTCTCGCCAGCACTGCCCTGCCAACCGCGTCGGCTGATCCCATCAGCAACGACCGGGCTAAGGCACAGGCGCTGGCCGATCAGATTCAGGCGTTGGGGTTGAAGGAAGCGGCCTTGGGCGAGCAATACGACAAGGCCGTGCTCGCCGAGCAGACGACCGCCAGCCAGCTCGGCCAGCAGCAGGCCGCTGTCAACGCGGCCAACGCCAGCGCCGCCAAAGCCCGCTCGGCCATTCAGGCCGACGCCGTCAACGCGTACGTGAACGGCGGCTCGCTGACCTCGCTGGCAGGCCAGAATCAACCGAGCGACATGGGTCAGGCCGACGGCGGGCTCCTGGCCAACGAGTATCTGAACACGCTGGCGTCCACCCAGACCGACAACCTCGACGCCTTCCACAGCGCCTCGCTGAACGCCCGCATCGCCACCAACCAGCTCCAGACGCTGCAGAAGCAGCAGCAAGCGGCGGTGGCATCCACCAACGAAGCCCGCAACGCGGCGTCGGCTTCGCAGGCCCAGTTGCAGGCGACCCTGAGCCAGGTGAAGGGCGATCTGGCCAACTTGGTGGCCCAGGCCCAGGCGGCTCAGGCAGCCGTCGCAGCCCAGGCGGCCGCGGCCCGGCTGGCCGCCGACGTCAGCGCCGCTCTTCCCGGTCAAGCCAGTCAAGCCGGTCAATCAAGTCAGGCAAGTCAGGCAAGTCAAGCAAGCAAGCCCGTCCCCGTCGGTGCCGGCGCCAGCGAGGCCGTGGCGGCCGCCCTGAGCCGCATCGGCGACCCCTACGTCTGGGGCGCTGCGGGACCGAACGAGTTCGACTGCTCGGGTCTGGTGATGTGGGCGTGGGCCCAAGCCGGCGTCAGCCTCCCCCATTTCAGCGGGGCCCAGTACGCCTCTGCCCAGCACATCCCGATGTCGGAGTTGGCACCGGGGGACCTGGTGTTTTTTGGCGATCCGGGGGAACACGTGGCTATGTACATCGGGGGAGGCATGATCGTCGAGGCGCCGCATACGGGCGCCGACGTGCAACGGGTGCCGCTGTATGGGGAGTTCGTCCTCGCTGCTCGGGTCTGACCTCAGGCTCGGGCTCGCCGGTGGGGCCCTGACGCTCGCTGGTCGGGCCGGCCCGGGTTGGGCGAGGCTCGTCAGCGGGGCCGTGAAGAGACTTGGGTAAATCTGTTGCTCTTGGTGCCAGTTACGACGGAAATCCGCGGCGAGCGGTGCCAGGTGTCACAAATTGACCGAGGACTGTGTCGGCTACGGGATCCGGATGGTGGGTGGCGGCTGGCCTTGGCCTCCGGCAGGTGGCTGACCCTGGCCGGGCGGCGCAGCGGGCGACCACGGCTGACCCTGTCCAGCCGAAGGCGACGCCGGTAGCCAAGGCTGGGTTGGGGCTGGGGGTGCACCTGGCGACCATTGCTGGTTCCAAGGCGGGTGGCCCCACGTTTGGGTGGCGGGCGGATTCAGGTAGGAGGTCCAGACCCAACCATCGAACCAGCGCAGGGCGCCTGAGCCGCCTGGATCGGGGTACCAGCCGGGAGCGCCGGCCCGCATAGGGGGCGCCGCGTTGCGGTGGGACCGGTCGACCACCCACAGGCTGAAGGCGGTGACGAACAGGGCGAGCATCCCGAACACCAGGAATCCGGACACGGGGCGCCACTCATTGGCGAGGAAGACCGTGACGTCCCAGGTCGAGTGGACGATGATCAGCGGGATGATGGTGCGGAAGCGGAAGAACAGCCACAGGAAAATGGCTGCCCAGACGAAGATCCCGAGGGCCCCCCAGCCGTAATAGATGTGGTAACTGACCCGAAGCAGGAGGGCGACAGCGATGATCTCGGGGCGCGGCCGGCGAGCCTGTTCCAGGGTGACGACCAAAAAGGCGAGGACCACGATCTCCTCGATGAACCCCGCTTGGGCCCCGTGGAACAGGCTGGCGGTCAGGTAGGCGATCGAATGCGACTCTGGATAGTTGTGGCCGAAGGCCAGGGCGGTGGTGACGGCGCCGCCCGCGATCAGAGCCAGCACGGCCCATGCCGCCATCCGGATCCCCTGGGAGCCGCTCACCGTGCCTGGCTTGGCCAGCCCGAGGTCGCCTGCCGCCAACCCTCTGCGCCGAACCAGGAGCAACGGGACCAGGATGCACAAGACGGTTGTTGCGATCTGGTTGATGGCGTCTGGAATGGCATCGGACCATCCGAAGGCGCTCAGGTCGGCACTGTGGCCGCCGATCGCGAAGGCGGCGGACGCGACTCCGGCGCCGAAGAACACACCGAACACCACCAGCACCTCGAGGTAGGCCTGCTTGGTGCTGATAGTGGCGGGCCCCGACGGTGGGGGCGGGGGCGACCACCATCGTCGTCGCTTGGCGGCCACGGCCACGGTTCCGGAAAACCGCGAGTCCGCGGTCGACATGGTTGACATGGTGGAGACCTCCAACCTGGTATCGGCATTAAGACTTCCACCATTGATGAGTGGCCGTCTGGCCAACCTGATACCGCCCGCCTGGCGGAGCACGCAACGGCCACTTCAGGTGTCATTCGGGGGCGCATGATGCCGGTCGGAGGCGAGGCCGCGGCGGACCCACCGGGGGGAAATGAGGAGTTCACGGCGTGGTACCAGGCAGAGCACCCCAAGGTGCTGGCCGTGCTGTGCGCACTGTCCAGCGACCCGCTGCGGGCGAAGGAGGCCGCTGACGAGGCGTTCTGCCGCTGTTACGGCCGCTGGCGGTCGGTCAGGGCACGGCGGTCTCGGGCCGGATGGGCGTACGGGGTGGCGCTGGCGTCGCTGCGGCGCGCCCAGTGGCGCCGCCGCTTCGACTCACGGTGGCGTCGGCCTGTTGCTGACGGCGAC
>JBOGGN010000470.1:0-2190 GCA_050744165.1 Acidimicrobiales bacterium
CCTTGAGGAAGGTGGCGTACTCGCTCATATTGGAGTCGCCCACGATCACGTGCAAGCGGCGATATTTCTCTGCGTCGGCGTGGGGTTCATCTCGCGTGTTGATGATTGGCCGGCTGCGGGTAGTCGCCGAGGACACGCCCTCCCAGATGTGCTCGGCTCGCTGGCTGATGCAGTACATGGCGCCCCGCGCGGTCTGCAGCACCTTGCCGGCGCCGGCGTAGATCTGGCGGGAAACGAAGAAGGGTATGAGAACCTCGGCGTAATGGCCGAAATCGTCCCGGCGGCTGGTCAGGTAGTTCTCGTGGCAGCCATAGGAGTTACCGGCCGAGTCGGTGTTGTTCTTGAAGAGGAAAATTACCCCCCGGATCCCCTCCTCCCGCAGGCGAGCCTCGGCGCTCACCACCAGGTGCTCGAGGATCCGCTCCCCCGCTTTGTCGTGGGTGACCAGGTCGAGGATGGAATCGCACTCGGGCGTGGCGTACTCGGGGTGGCTGCCGACGTCGAGGTACAGGCGAGCGCCGTTCTCCAGGAACACATTCGACGAGCGGCCCCAGCTCACGACCCGCCGGAACAGGTACCGGGCCACCTCGTCGGTGGACAACCGCCGCTGGCCGCGAAGGGTGCAGGTCACCCCGTACTCGTTTTCCAGCCCGAAGATGCGACGGTCCATCGACTGCACGCTATCGGTCTCGGCACGTTCGGGGCCGCCACGGAAGCATTTGCCGGGTTTGGGCCGGGTTTGGGCCGGGGCCTGCGTCGACGCGGAAGCGCAGCAGCATCGCTCCGGCCCCACCGTGGCCTCTCTGCCGGCATCGCAGCGCCGGCACGCCGTCAGCTGCGTTCGAGGTCGGCGAGGTACCGGTGGTGGCCGCTGACGCTCAGGACCAGCTCGTTGGTGGCTCGGGTCATCCCGACGTAGATCAGGGAGCGGCTGACGTTGCTCTGCTCGGGAAGCCGGTCGTCGAGGTAGCCGCAAAGCAGCACGTGTCCGAACTCCAGGCCCTTGGCGCTGGCGATGGTACACAGCACGATCCTGGACTGGTCTTCGCCGATGTGGTCTCGCCGGTCGCGATGGTCAGGATCGTTGGCCCAGAGCAAGGGGATGCACTGGTCGGCAAACACACTGACCAACGCCTGGGGCCAGTTGAACCCGGCGATCCAGGTCACGCCGTAGAGGATCGCGATCTCGCCGGGTTGAGTACCGGCGGCCACCAGCTTCTGGCAGTGCGCCGCCATGAGAAGGACCTCGGCCGGGCGACTGACAGCGTCGAGGATCAGCGGGGGAGGCCCCAGCCGGGTGCTGAGCTTGGGCGCGGTGATCGTCGTGGCGTCGTCGGGGTCGGGGTTCGATGCCAGGGTGAATTCGTGGCCGGCCATGAGAAAGTTGTGGGCGAACTCGAGGATCTGGCGGGTATTGCGGTAGCACTGGTCAAGCCATTTGGTGCGACCCACCGCGTCGATGCCAGCCGCCTTCCAGGTGAAGCGGGTGCGGTATATATTTTGGACGGGGTCCGCGACTGCCAACAGGGAATCGCTGCCCTCGGCAAGTTGGCGGACGGCGAATCGTAGTGCCTCGGTGGGAAAATCCTGGGCCTCGTCGATCAGGACGTGGTCGAAACGGCCGGCCTGCTCGGGGCGGAGATCAAGGGCGCGAAGGGCCCGTTCCGCAAGGTCCTCACGGGAGAACCTGCTGTAATCCTCCACGTCCAGATCAGCCGCTCGCCGGGCGGAAGCCATGAGCTGGTCGAGATGGGCAACGGTGATGTTTCGCCAGGGCGCCAGTTGGGCCCGCAGCCGTCCCGCCAGCGACCTCGTGAAACAGGTGACCAGGACCGTGTCGCGCGGGCGGGTCTCGGCCAGCAAGCGGGCGCGATAGGTGAGCACCAGGGTCTTCCCGCTGCCGGCAGCACCGCGGATCACGCGATGGCCGACGCCCATGGTCTTGGCCAGCGCCTCCTGTTTGCGGTCCAGGACAAGCAAGTCGTCCTCGGCGGACGGCTGGGCCAGGGCGGGAAAAGGAAGTTGCCGGGACCCGATGACGGTGTCGGGGTGGATCAGGGCCCGCAACACCTTTTCCGACTCCTCTGGCAACCGATCGCGCGGGGGCGAGCCGATCAACTGGGTGATGCGGCGACGGAACTCGATGCCTCCGGCGGCGCCGTCCTCGACGTCGTCGCGGAACAGGCAGTG
>JBOGGN010000471.1:0-12612 GCA_050744165.1 Acidimicrobiales bacterium
CGGCCATCTGTGGTTTCTTTAGCATAGGAGGGTTCGGCGTCGTCGATACGCTTCGATGAGCGATTTTTCGACGGCTGTCCTTTCGGATTCCACAATCTTCGGTTTTTGGAAACGCTTTTTGCGGTAACACGCCCCCTGACGGCAACAAAGGGTGGAAGCCTAGCGGATTTTGGCGGTAACACGCCCCTGACAAGCCGCCACACAATGTCCAGCTTCGTCGTTTTTTTCCGCTGGAATGTCTTTGCCCCGGCATGGACGGGCCGGTTGGTGAACGGTCAGCAGCGTGGCGACGGCAGCCTTGACATTGCAGTGCCGCGGCGACCCTTCGTCGGCTGGCGGCGTGACCGTCCCTGTGCCATCTCTGCCCCTTCGGTGCCGACCTGGCCCCCATTGTAGGCGCTTGGCCCCCAAGATAGCCCCCGAAGGTGGTTTCGCCCCGGCGAAGTCGGCGACTATCCGGGCCGTATGTCCGTTCCCGGTTGACTTTGCGGCTCAATGAGAGGCCCCTAGAATGCCCGCAGCGCCATCGAAACGGCGTCGGGCGGGATCGGGTCGTTTTCAACCCCGGAAAGCCGTACAGACAACGACAGGCCTGGATCGCACGGTCCTGCGTTCGACGGGTTAGGGGTTGTACCCCCCACCCCCTACGACCCGATCGCCTCGGCCGGCCCAAAACTCAGCCGTGCAGCGCCGTCTTCCGGCTGTGATGCGGATGACACAAGCCTTGAAGGTTCGACCAGTCGTAACCTTTGGGACCGGTCGGCCCTGCGCCGTCGATGTGATCCACGTGGCAGTTTGTGCATCCCGGCCAGCGGCCCGAAACCGGTCGGGCCAGGCGCCAGTTTTGTAGTTGTCGACGCCCCACATCTTGGCCGTCACAGCGGATCGCCCGTTCACCTTCTATGCGCGGTCTGCCTCCGGCGGTGGGGATGGGCAAAAGCCGAATGTCCGCTCCGCAGCTAACACAGCCACCGGACACGCGAACGGGAAACGCGTGTCCGGTGGCTGATCAGGCGTGCGTCAGCCGAACACACCCGTGAACTTGTAGCCGCTGTTCGGCCATCCGGCAGACAGCGACCGGTTAACCAGGTCGGACATTTCGCAACGCAGATAGGCTTCGCCGCCGAATGACCGGAATCCTCGGCGGGAGCCGCGTTGGTCGAACACGACGGCCGAAGGGATACCGGATTCGCACAGCTCTGTAAGTTCGTGGGCTGCGCTGTCGCGGCGGCTGTTGTAGGCGTGGACAGCCGCCCGCGCCTGGTCAACAGCGACAGTCAAGTTGCGTTCCGCCACGTCGACTGCATCTCGGAGCGCCACGCCGTCAGTTGCCAGTTCGACGCCAATCGCGTCGATGCGGTCCAGCCGGGCCTGTTCGGCGGCGCGGGCGGCTTCACTGCGCTGCCACGCCGAGCGCAGTTCCGCTATCCGTATGGCTTCCTCCGCTCTGGCAAGCTGACCGGGCTTGACCGTCTGACCGGCGCCGATGCGGCGATGAACGTCGGCCAAGTCCACCTGAGCGTTTTCCAGGTCAGTCGGCATCGGCATCGATACCGAAGTTTCGGTTGGCATTACGCACCAATCCCTGCAATGTCAAGGCTGCCGTAGCGGCCGGCGGCCAGGTCGGCAAGCTGGTATCCGACAATCTGTCGGGTCGAGAAGATGGCGCCGGCCAAACCTTGCGGGCCTTGTGCGATCCGAAGGAAGTCACGCGCCTCGGGAACGCCGGCCGTGACGGCTGTGGCTGCGCCAATCTGCTGGTCGATGAGCGCCGGGTGGATGCCCCTTGAGCGGGCGTAGAGGGTCGGCCAGTCGGAGCCGCCGAGCAGCCACACCGCCAGGTCGTCTCCGCAGGCGGTGCGGCTGCGAAGTTCGTCGCCGATGACGGTCGGCACGTCGCTGGCCGCAACAGCGTCGAGCACCATCTTGAGGTCACCTTTCAGACCGGCGAGCTGGGCTTCCTGAACGGTTGTCACCGGCTGCGGGCGCTGCGGGAGCACCAGCCGCCCTATCGTGGCGACGGCGGCGTCAAGGGCGGTCTGTGCGGCGTCCAGCTCGACTGTCGTTTCGGCTTGCACGCGGGCGACCACGGTGGCCACCTGTTGTTGCCAGTTCGGCTCTTGCCGCATGGTCGACAGGCTGAACGTCTGGCTGGCGCCAGCCTTTACGGCGAGCTGCGCCGCGGTGAATCGTGCTTTGATCGCAGCAAGCGCCTGCTGTGCGGCCGGTGCCGCTGGCCCGGTCAAGACGCCGGCAGCACGGCCGACGTTCGCCATCGCATTATCGACGCCGGCTTGGATCACTGTTGATGCGGTTTGCATTTTCTACTGCCTTCCTTTTGGGTTCAACACGAGGGGTGGTGGGGTCGACGAATACAGGACGGGTTTCACGCCACGCGTGCAGTGTTTGCAGGTCGACGGAACATGGCCGTGGTTTTGTCTGCGAACATCCAGATGCCGTCGAGTTCGACGAGGTTGGTGACACCCTCCGGATCGAGGCACCGGCCGTGGCTGTCGCGGTGTGCGGTGGCGGCCGGGATTGTGGCGAAGGTGCGCAGGCATATCGGGCAGACGCCGAGATGGCGGACAAACGCTTTCGGGCGGGAATGCGTTGGCTGCGGGCGGTAATCCCGGTCGTGCGTACCGCAGTTGGTGCATTCGGTGTACCTGACAGCCTGAGGCGATGACATGTGATCCTCGACGACTGCCATCCGCTGGGATTTTCCTGGGTGCTCTAGCCAGGTCAGCAGAATACGGCCGCAGGAGCATTTCATTTGTTGTTCCCTTCTGTTGCGGTGGATTTGACTTCGATCCCACACATCTGGTCGGCATCGTCATAGGTGACGTGCAGCAGGCTGGCATTTGTCAGCAGAAACAGGGTCGACTCTAAAGCGTCTTCGTCCCGAAACAGTTTGTTCGGCCCGCAACATCGAGCCTTGACATCACAGGAGGGTTGCTTGCGAAGAATGCGAAGCAATGCCCGCTCGTCGTACGTAAGCTCGAATGGTGCCATCTCGGCAATCAGCCCTCGTACGGCCAGCTCTGCGAGCGTTTCTGCGGTATGGCCGTAGTCGTACACATCCCGGCGGGTCCATTCCGGATTTCCGGCGAGGTTGTCGAGAAGCAGAGTTTGATCGTGTGTCAGGTCAGCCCGGGCTTGGATGGGCGCAATGGAAGGCGGAGCCGCCCCAAGCGGCGAAGCCTTCCGCGAAGCCTCGGGTTCTTCCCTCGGTGATCCTCGGGAAGAACCTCGGTATGGGGTCCGCAGCGACCCCCTGTTTTTGGCTGTCGCCGCGTCGCTGCGGACCCCCTGTGCCGCGTCGCTGGGGACCCCCTGTCCGTGGTCCCGATTGACAACTGCGTGAGCGATAGTCGCCCGATAGGCACTCCTGTTGTCGCTGCCGACCCCCTGTGTTCCCGCTCCGGTTGTCGCTGCCGACCCCCTGTCTGCGTAACCTTCCAGGTCTAGCTCGCCCACGCGAATCCGGTACCGGCCCGCCTTGCCGATATCCCCGGACGTGTAATCGATCAGACCAGCGTCAACCAGGCGGTGAACGTTCCGTGTAAGGTTGGCTGTGACGTGATGCTGCCGTTTCTTGTCTGGATCGCCCAGCGAACTGGGCGATCGGCACAGATCTTCCGGCAGCAAGCCCATCTCTCGGGCCAACTGCCACAGAGGGAAACTGTCCCCCAGCCGGCAGAAGGCAAGGGTGAGGTTCACCAGGCCGAACAGCGTCCGAAAGTCCCGGTCGGTGAGCCCGACCAGCTTTTCCAGGCCGTCTTTCCCTTTGACCGGCAGTCTTGTTCGTGTCGCCGCTGCGAGCAACGATCGCTGCACCTGAAAGGCGTAATCGAACCTAACACGGTCACGGCCTTCCTTGGCCGTCATCGGTCGACTGGAATCGGCAGCGGCTCCGAGATGATCCTTCGGCTCAGAATGACGCTACTGTTGTCCTCCGTGTCGATGAACCGCTCGGCCTGACGTTGACTGCTGAAAAACCGACAGTAGTGGGCGCCGGACGGTCGATATACGTCCAGCTTGTATTGCCATCGGAGGCGAATATTTCCGTCCGCGATGATTTTCTCGACACCTTCGGTATCGAACGATTCCATTTGAAAAGCCCTTTTTCGTGTAAACGTGGGTATGTCGGCCAGCCGAACAACGAAAGACGACGATTAGCCCGTCTAGGACGGGAAGATCAGCCGTCGTCTTGCCATATGTCGCCGCCTAGTCAGCCGCTCGGGCCGCTGCTCGGTCTAGGCTGCGGCTGACGCGCTCTCGTGCGCCTCGATGTATCTCTCCAAGTCGACGGCACGGTACAGTCGCCGCTTGTTGATCCTGATTGAGCCAATCTTGCCGGCTGCGGTTTCCTCGGCGAGCAAGGTAAGGCCGATACGGAGGCGTGCGGCCGCCTCGATGCGAGTAAACAACTCCATATCCGTGTCCCTTTCGTTGTTAGTGCCATGCGCCGTCCACACCCCGCGTGGGAAGATCCGGGATGCTTCATTTTACTACGGCATGGCCCTCTGCTATTCGCATTAGAGTGCCACATGGGACCCTGGTCTGTCTGCTGTGACGACGGATTTACATCGGATTGTTCAACAAAAGGGACAATCGGGTCAGCGCGGCGAAGTCACCGGATGTAAAGCTTGGCGGTGTCGGGTGGCAGGGGGACCGGGGTTGATCTATCCCAAAAGCCGCTGCATCCGCTCGGCGGCAGCGTCCGCAACCGGGCGGACCCGGTGCCTGTAATGCCGGTAGAGCGTCTGCGGGTCGTCGCCGAGCAGGTCGGCCACATCCTCGATCGAGGCGCCGCTGTCGAGCAGCAAGCTGGCAACGCTGTGGCGCATCAGATAGGGCATCGCTGCCCCTTCGATGCCGGCCCGCCTGGCGATGCGTGTAAACGTGCGACGAACGTTGCTCGGGTCGAGCGGCGAACCCGTCTCGGACGGAAAGATCAGCCCGTGGTCCTGCCATATGTCGCCGAGTGTCAGCCGCTCGGCCGCCTGCCGTTTGCGGTGATCGACGAGGGCGGCTACCAGCACGGACGGTATCGCCAGGGTGCGCTCCCCGGCCGTCGAACGCTTCACTGCCCCCCGGTAGAGCGTCGAGTCGTCGATGCGTCGCTTGATCGAGCCTGTGATTGCCAGAGTTGGTGGCGTCGCATCGAGGTCGAGGTCTGCCCACAGCAGGCCCGTCAGCTCGCCTGGGCGCAGCCCGAGCGTCAGCCCACACACGATCAACGCCCCCAACCGCTCCCCGGACGTTGCTTCGAGCATTGCCCGTGCCTCTACTGGCGTCATCGAGCGGCGTCCCTTCGTCGGCTGGCATTTCGGCATCACAGCCAGGCGGGCGACGTTCCGGGCGACGGTGCCGCGGCTCTCGGCGTGCGACAACGCATCCGCCAGAATCGACCGCATCCTGCCGACGTACGACCGGGACAGCCCGGCCGCAGCCTTGGCGGCAAGGAAACGGTCGACCTGCTCCGGTGTCAGCTTCGCTACCGGGACCTTGCCGAGCGCCGGCTTGATGTGCCCGTCGATCACAGCCCGATAGTTGGCGACCGTGTTATCGGAGCCGACGCGGGCCGGGACGACGGTCGTTATCCACTGGTCGAGGAAGTCGCCGAGCAGGGTAGACGCTGCTGCGAACGGTAGACCGTTGTCGAGCGCCTTGCGTGCCTCACGGGCCTTGGCCAAAGCCTCTTTCTTGGTGCGGGCCTTCCGTTTGATGCGAAGCCGTTTTCCGGTGACCGCATGGCGGCCGGCCTCGATTGTGGCGACCCAGTAGCCGTCCTCAAAACGGATGCCGCCCTCGCCTGCCCCGCGCCGCTTCGACGTGGTGCCTGACCGTCCTTGAGCCATCTCTGCCCCCTTCGGTGCCGACCTTGGCACCCATCGTAGGCCCTTGGCCCCCAAGATGGCCCCCGAAGGTGGTTCGCACCCCCAACCAGGGTTCCCTCGGACCGCATAAGTGCTGGTCAGCGGGTGGGCCGTAGAGGACTCGAACCTCTGACCCCTTGCGCGTCATGCAAGTGCGCTACCAGCTGCGCCAACGGCCCGTGATGCTCGATGCTAGCCCACAGCCGGGCGCTGGCCCGGGAGTCAGAGAGTCTCGGCGAAGCTCGACCCCCCGGCTCCCCGCAGCAGGTTCTTCAACAGCTTCCCCGTCGGGTTGCGCGGCAGCGGCTCGGTTCGCAGTTCCACGTAGGCCGGAATCTTGAAGTTGGCCAACGTCTCCCCCACCCATGCCCGCAGCTCGTCACCAGTGAGCGAACTGCCGGCTTCGACCTGGACGATGGCCTTGACCTCCTCCCCCAGTACCGGGTGGGGCACCCCGATCACGGCGACGTCTCGGACCCCTGGGTGCTGGATCAGCCGGTCCTCGATCTCCACGCAATACACGTTCTCCCCGCCCCGGATGATCATGTCCTTGGCCCGGTCGGTGACATACAGGTACCCCTCCTCATCGAGGTAGCCAATGTCGCCGGTGTGCAGCCAGCCATCGGTGATGGCCGCGGCTGTCGCCTCCGGACTGCCCCAGTAGCCGGGCATGATTTGTGCTCCGCGGACCCAGATCTCCCCCGTCTCCCCCGGCGGCAGCGGCACCACCCCGCCGGCGCCGCTCCGAGCGCCGCCCCCAGCCCCATCCCGGCCGCCACCCCCCAACGCGTCCCCATCCGGGATGCCCATAATCCGGATCTCCACCCCCGGCACCGCCCGCCCCACCGAGGTCGGCTTTGCGGCCAGCTCCGGCCCTGAGTTGACCGTGACCGCCGAGGCCGACTCGGTCAGCCCGTAGGCATTGCGGACCATGCCAGCTTTCGGGAAAGTCTCCCGTACCCGCCGCCGCAGCACCTCCCCCGAAGGCGACCCTCCGTAGGCCACGGTGCGCACAGACGACAGGTCATACGCGTGTCGGGTGGGGTGCTCGACCATCCGGGCGACCATGGTGGGCACGGTGGTGACCACCGTGACCCGTTCCTCCTCAATCAGCCGCAGCGCCTGCTCGGGGTCGAAACGCCCCACCGTCAGCACCACCTTGGCACCCGCTGCCATGGCCAGCACCAACCCGGCGTGGCAGCCGGTGACATGGAACATCGGCGCCGTGATCAACGCCACCGGCTGGCCTCCGGCAAGGTCGTCCGAGCCCCAGATCATCTTGGACGCCACCGTCAGGTAATAGGTGTTCTGGAGGTTGGCGATCATCATCCGGTGGGTGGAAACGGCGCCCTTCGGCCGACCCGTCGTCCCGCTGGTGTACATGATCACCGCCGGGTCGTCCTCGGCGATGGAAGCGCTGGGAAAAGCCTCGCTGGGCGACTCCACCAGCGCCGCGAACGGCTTCCAGCGGATCGCTCCCCCCGCCCCGGCCAAACTGGCGCCTCCTGAGCGCGTTATAGCGCGCTCAGGCGGCGCCAGTTCCGGAGCGTGACCGCCAGCGGACACGGACACGGCCGCGGCCGCGCCCGACTCCCGCCCGCCGCCGCCGTCGTCCAGAACGAACACCGCCTCGAGATCCCCAAGCTCCCCAAGCCGGACGCCCACCCGCTCCAGCCGCTCCCGGTCCGCGATCAGCACCTTGGCCCCCGAGTCGGCGAGCCCGTACGCGATCTCGTCGGCCTTCCACCACCCGTTGAGGGCCACCACCACGGCGCCCAGGTTGACGGTCCCCCAGAAGGCGAAGATCCACTCCGGACTGTTGGGGGCGAGAATCGCTACGCGGTCGCCCGAACCGACACCGGCCGCCGCCAGACCGGCGGACACCGAGTTGGCCGCCGTCACCGCATCCCGAAAACCGATCCGGCGCTCCGCCGAGACGATGTGGGTCGCCGAGTTACCCCGGACCAAACCCGCCTCACAGAACGATCTGAGCGAGCGGGGCCGGTTCTTGTAGACCGGCATCGGAACGCCGCGCACGTCCTCCTCGACGATCTCGAACAGCGCCCCCGGGGCGGTCAACAGTTGCTGCACTTCGGTGCTGGTGGGCAGGAGTTCTCCCCTCTGCGCCCTTTGCGAGCCCTCGTCCCGAAGCTACTTCGACCCCCGGAGCGCCGCCGGACCAACCGCCGGACCAACCAGTTGACGAAAGCCGGCTCCCAAACCGCCCGCATATGCCCAAATCGCCCGGAGCCGAGAGCCGCGATCGATTAGTCCAGTAACCTCCCCACCGCAATGCCCGGACAAAACGGTGGGTCACCGGACCTGCTGCACGCCGCTGCCCGCGCCATCCACGCCGAACGTGATCGAGATCGCCTCCTCGCCTGGGTGGCCAACGCCCTCGCCCGAGCGACTGACGCCCCGTTGGCGGGAATCCTGGTCGACCTCGACCTCCACAACCGGCGTTGGGTGACGGCCGGCAACAGCGTCCGCAACCTGGCCGTGATCCGCGACGTCGTGGCACTGCCCCAGTTGCAGCCGCTGCTGGGCGGACAGGCGGACTGGGTCACCGGCGACGAGCACCTGTGCCGCATCCTGGCGATGCAGTCGGTGGTCGTCCTGGGCATCCCCCGCGCTGCCGATGGCGACCACGCGGGCGGCATCCACGGTCTGGCCGTCCTCGGTTGGCTGCCCAACGAGCCGCCGGCGCCCGACTGGCGCCAGATCGTCGATACGTTGCTGGCCCATCTCGGCGTGGCGCTGGACAACCGGGAGGCGGTCGCCGACATGGAGAGCGCCCAGCGCGGCGTGCTCCACAAGCTCCAGGAGGCGGTCCGCCCCCCCACTCCGACCGTTCCCCAGACGGAGCTCGGCATTTTCTACCTGCCTGCCGATCAGCAGGCGTCGATGGGCGGCGACCTGTACGACTGGGTGGTTCTCCCCGATGGGACCTTGCACCTGGCGGTCGTCGACGTGATGGGAAAGGGCGTGTCGGCCACGAAGGACGCGGTCGCCGTCACCCACGCGCTGCGGCTGCTCGTCCTCGAAGGCGAGCCCCTGGAGCGGATCGTGGCCCGGGCCGACGCTTTGGTCACGGCCCAGAACCCTGACCTGGTGGCCACCTTGATGATCGGCCGCTACGACCCCGCCACCGGCGTGCTGCAGCTGGCGGGCGGGGGCCACCCACCGCTCCTCCTGGTGTCCCAGAAGGGCGTTCGCTGGGTGGAAGCCGGGGGCATCCCCATCGGCTTTCCCAAGGCCGGCTCAGACCAGGTGGTCAGCGTCACCTTGGACCGGGCCGACACGGCGATCTTCTACACCGACGGCCTGATCGAGTCGACCAAGGACATCCTCGAGGGCCTGGAATCACTTTCCCGCCACGCGGGCGAGGTGGCCGACTATCCGGCCGCGCCGTTGGCCCGGGCGCTGGTGGAACGCTCGCTGGCGGGGGCGGTCCGCAACGACGACTCCCTGGCTCTGGTGCTCCGGCGGCGCTCGCCCCCGGTCGCGGCCCGGTCCAGCCGGGTTCCGCTGGCACCGCTCGAGTACCGCTTCACCCCGTCCACCGCCGCCGTCCCGCTGGCCCGCCACCTGCTGGAGGACTGGCTGGTGCGAGTGCCGGTCGAGCGAGACGAGGCCGAAGGCCTGCTGCTGGTGGCCACGGAACTGGCAGCCAACGCGGTGCGCCACGCCAGTGGCCACCAAGGCAGCGTCGCCCTGCGCGCCTCGGTGAGCGGCACCGACGTGTGCCTGGAGGTGGAAGACGACGGGGCCGAGCCCATGGAACTGCCGACACCGGCCGATGAGCTCCCCGACGCCTTCGCCGAGCGCGGCCGCGGCCTGTTTCTCGTCCGGGCTCTGGTCGACCAGCTCGACAGCGAGGTGGTGGGCGGTCACACCCTGGTACGGGCAGTCCGCCGGGCGGTCGTCGCGTCCGAACCGGTTCGCCGAGGGGGCTAAGGCTCCCCCTCGTCGACCTCCTCGTAGAACGTCGGACCCTCAGGGTGTTCCTTCTTGGTCTCGTCGTCGAGGCGACGATGCAGCTCACTGATCTCCTCGTCCAGGTGCGCGAGTTCCTCCTGGTCGTGCTTGACGACATCGTCTTCGGCCATACCGACGTTCCTACCACGCGCCACCCCTCAGTACCATCGCCCTCGGTGCTCGCCTTCGTCAACGGGTCGATCGTCGAGGAAGCCCAGGCGTCGGTGGACCTCCTCGACCACGGCTTCACCGTCGGCGACGGGGTCTTCGAGACCATCGCGGTGCGCCGGGGCAGGCCGGTGGCCGTCGCCGAGCACCTCCAGCGGCTGGAACACAGCGCCGCCTGCCTCGGCTTGCGCCGCCCCGAGGGCGACCGGCTGGCCCGCGCCATCGACGACGTGCTGGCCGCCAACCCGCCCGTCGCCTGGGGCGCCCTACGCCTGACCTACACCTCGGGGCCCGGCGAGGTGGGCTCAGGGCGCGGCCGGGCGGGCCCGACGACGGTCCTGGCGCTGCGGGCCAGCGATCCCTACCGGGAGCTGGCTGAGGTGATCACCGTCCCGTGGCCTCGCAACGAACGCGGCGCCTTGGCCGGCGTCAAGACGACCTCCTACGCCGAGAACACCCTGGCCCTCGCCGACGCTCATCGCCAGGGTGCGTCCGAGGCCCTCTTCGCCAACACCCAGGGCAATCTGTGCGAGGGCACCGGCAGCAACGTGTTCGTGGTCGTCAACGGTGAGTTGCTCACGCCGCCCTTGTCGGCGGGCTGCCTGGCCGGCATCACCCGGGCCTTCCTGATCGAGCGCTGCGGTCTCGTGGTCGCCGAGCGTGACATCCCCCTGGAGGTGCTCTACCTGGCGGACGAGGCTTTTCTCACCTCCACGGTGCGCGACGTGCAACCCATCCGCTCCATCGACGGCCGCGGGCTGGCCAGCTGTCCCGGGCCGGTGACCGAAGCCGCCCAGCGCGCCTACTCGGACCTTTTGGCCGCCGCCTACAGTCCCTAGGCGTGATGTTGGGTTACATCCCGAGCCCGTCCACCAACGGGTTCAACATCGGGCCGCTGCGCCTCCACGCCTACGGGTTCCTTATCGTGGTCGGTGTCTTCGCGGCCATCTGGGTGGCCGACCGCCGCTGGAAGCGCTGGGGCGGCGACGCGGGGACGTTCTCCAACATCGCCGTGTGGGCCGTGCCCGGCGGCCTCATCGGCGCCCGGCTGTACAGCGTCATCACCGATTACGAGCTGTACGACCACAACCTGGTCCAGGCCCTCGAGGTCTGGAAGGGCGGTCTCGGGATCTGGGGAGGCATCGCCGGTGGTGTCTTCGGTGGATGGCTTTATATCCGGCGCCACCATTTGGACTTTGGAAAATGCCTCGACTGTGTCGCCCCCGCGCTTCCGTTGGCGCAAGCCATCGGCCGGTGGGGAAACTATTTCAACCAGGAATTGTTCGGCCGCCCGACCAAGCTTCCCTGGGGCCTCAAGATCGACCCCACCGTGGTGTCCAACCTGTTCATGAACGTGAACCGGGCAACGCCCCCGGCGTACCTGCACGCCAAGGCGTTCCAGCCGACGTTCCTTTACGAGAGCCTGTGGGACTTGGCGGTCGTGTTGCTCGTGCTACTAATCGAAAAGCGCGTGCGGCTCAACAAGGGCTACCTGTTCTGGTGTTACGCCGCCCTGTATACCTTCGGGCGGTTCTTTACCGAGTACCTGCGCATCGATTTCGCCCACAAGATCCTCGGGCTGCGGCTGAACGACTGGACCAGCATCCTCGTCTTCGCCTTTTCGGCCACCCTGGTGCTCACCAAGGGTCTCTCCCGGGCCCCGGACCGGGCCGACGACCGTGAGGGCGAGCTGGTCGGGGCCGCCGTCGGGTCGGGCGCCAGCCTGTCCGGTGGGCCGACCACCATCCCCGGCGGCGACACGCTCGACGAGGACGACATCGCGGCGGTCATCGGCCGGCCCCATCGGTCCGAACCGAGCGAAGCCGACGATGAGGGTGGGGAAGCCGGGCTCGAGACCAAGGCCGGGCCGGAGGCTGAGGCCGCGCCGGAGGTCGCGCCCGATGATGAGGCCGCGCCCGAACCCCCATCAGAGCCGCCGGGCGGGCCGGAGACAGCCTCCGAGTCCACCAGCGATCCCGCAGCACCCCCGGGCGCCCCTGCCGTCGAGCCACCCGAGTAGCCGGGGCTAGGCCAGCCGCAGGCTCTGGGCGATCTGCTGGAACACGGGCGGGAAGGCGGCCCCGCTCGTCTCGCTCGCCATGGTGATCTCGATGGTCCGGCCGCCTTCGATCAGCACCAGGATCTCGATGGCGACGTCCTGCTTCTGCACCACCACCGACGAGCGCAGGTCCAGGACCTCTCCCACCGGCAACGACTCGCCGCCCACCGTCAAGCCGGACGGTTGCTTTTGGGCCAGCGCCTCGATGGCCGCGATCGACTCCGGCGTGTATGGCTTGGCGCTGGGGGTGGAAAAGCTGATCACCGAAACGAAGGCGTAGGGCGGGGTCGGCACATAGGCGAAGAGTCGGATCCCCGACTTCGACTCCACGGCCACGACCGACTGCAGGGGCGATGCCAGGGCCGGGGCCTGAGCTGCAAAGGCGTTGATCACCATCGGCAATGAGAACGGGTCGGCCGCCGGGGCATGCCACGAATCAGGCACCGACAGCGTCAAGGGATCCACCGCCTCCGTCAGCACGGTGGTGCCGCCGGGCCCCGGCCGGGCGGTGTAGGGCAAGGTGGT
>JBOGGN010000472.1:0-4684 GCA_050744165.1 Acidimicrobiales bacterium
CATGCGCTACCACCCTGCCTTCGCCCACGACGCCGCCGGCTGGGCGTGGGAGCGGCACCGGGCCGCCCTCACCTCGACGCGAGGCGAGCCCGCCCTGGCGACGGCTGGCTGAACCGCCGGAACGGCCATGCCAGATCCGTAGCCTGGTCAACGTGGCCCGCGAACCTGGCAGCGCTCCCCTCCTTCCCGAGGGCCGGACCGTCGTGCTGCCCGGTCGGGGAGCGACCTATGTCCGGGAAGTGGAGGGACCACCGGGGGCTCCGGTGCTGGTCTTGCTGCACGGCTGGACCGCCTCGTCGGCCCTCAACTGGTTCCCGTGCTTCGAGCCGCTGGGGCGGCACTTTCGCGTGCTGGCACCCGATCTCCGGGGGCACGGGCAGGGCATCCGTAGCCGCCAGTTCCGGCTCGAGGACTGCGCCGACGACGTAGCCTGCCTCGCCGAGCAGCTCGGCATCCGCAACGTGATCGCGGTGGGCTACTCCATGGGCGGGCCGGTCGCCGCCCTGACCTGGTACCGCCACCGCAGCCTGGTCCAAGGCCTGGTGCTGTGCGCCACTGCGGCGCGCTTTCTCGAGCACCGGCCCCGGCACCGGATGGCTTCGCAGAGCCTGGTGAGCCTGTCGGTGGCGGCCTCGATGTCGCCGGTCGCCTGGCGGCGCCAGGCCATGGATCGGCTGGTGACCAATCACCTAGTCGGCACCCGGTATTCGACGTGGGCCTCGGAGGAGTTGGGCCGCAACGATCCGGCCCTGATACTTCGCGCCGGCGCTTCCCTCGGTCGCTACGACGCCCGAGGTTGGATCCGGACTGTGGACGTACCCACCGCCGTCGTCGTCACCGGGCAGGATCAGGTGGTCCCCCCCTCCAGCCAGCTGTGGCTGGCCGGAGCCATTCCCGGAGCGGAGACGTTCGGCGTGGCCGGTCCCCACGCGGTCTGCGTTTTGGGAGCCGCCCGTTTCGTGCCGGTGCTGGTGTCGGCGTGCCAGTCGGTGGCCCGGCGGGCGGCCGGCCGGGGCTCGCCCGGGACATAGCCTGCCGAGATTGATGCCGCGTGAGGGCACGGCTGGCGCTGCAGCAGGGCAACGGCGGGCGGCGACCGGGTCAGGCCTCCGCTGGCACCGCCGGTGCCGCCTCGGGACCCGATCCCCTCGAGCGCAAGGCGAACACGACGATCGCGAGGATCAGCCCAGCAGCGAGCACTCCCAGTGCGATGCCGAAGGCCAGGCCAGATCCAAAGGAGCGAGGCTTGGCCGGCGTCGAATGTACGGCGGTGGTGAAGTAGTAGTCCTCCACCGGATCGGTGGTCGTCCCGGCGCGCGAGTCGGACCAGGCGAAGTAGGTCGTGTCATTCGTCGATGCCAGGGCCTCGTGGGCCTGCAGCCCGTAGCTGTCGCTCACCGTGTACCCGGCGTTCTTGTTCATCGACCGGTCGCTGATGCGGATGTTCTTCGCCCATGTCTTGCCGCCGTCGGTGGAGTACGTGTAGTAGACGTCCCAATACAGCTCCGTGTTGGTGGTGGCCCCGGGATCGAACTGAAGGGAGGAGCGGAAGTCGATCCACGCCACGTCGATGCGGCCATTGGGCGCCACCGAGATGCCTGGGGCTTCCTTGTCGACGACCGATCCGTCGTCGTTCAGGACCTTGTGGGGCGTCCAGGTCTTGCCACCATCGTTTGACGACGAGAACACGATGTCGGATGGGTCACCGTTGGCCGCGCTCGGTGCCTGAGCCCAGACCGTGTAGACGTTGCCCTTGCTGTCCACCGCGCCATCCGGCTCGTCGTTCTGGAGGCAAGCCGAGCAGTGGACGCCGCTCGTGTCCATGAACTCGTCCTTCCACGTCTTGCCGTGGTCGGTCGAGATCAGCGCCATCTGGCGGGGACCGTCACCGGCGACGCCTGCGGGCGAGGACGCGGTCGCCTTCGTTTGGCCGGGCAGCAAGGGCGGATCCAACTCTCGGCCGAAGGCGTACACCGTGCCGTCGGGTCCCACTGCCAACTCGGGCGGGAAGAAGCCGTAGACCCCCGAGTTGGGGATGCTGCCCAAGATGTCCTTCGGCTGGGAGAAGGTGACCCCGCCGTCGCTGGACACCGCCACCACGCCCCGCAGCGGGATCTGCCCGAACAGCCCGTACGGCGCCGCCCGGTTGGCGATCCCGTAGCGGGCCCCGACGTAGACGTACTTGGGGTTGCTCGGGTCGGTCGCCATCTGGATGAGGCTGTAGTGCTCACCGCCGGTATGGGTGGTCCCAAGCAGGGTGTTGAACACGTGGTCGGTTTCCCCCACGTGGATGATGCTGAACTCCCAGTCGTTGCCGAGGTCGCTGCTGCGGGCCAGGTACAGATTGTCCACGTCGTCCTGGCCGCCGAGGTTGTCCGCCGCCGATGCGATGTACAAGGTCCCGTCGGCTCCGAAAGCGGCCTGCAGGTAGGGGCCGAGGTCGGAGCGAACGCAGGTCGCATAAGCCGGGGGTTTGGCATTGCCTGCCGCCTGGGTCCACGACCGGCCGCCGTCGCGGCTCACGAACGCCCCGCACCAGGCAGCGTTGTAGTTGGCACCGGCGATCACCAGGATGTTGGGGTTGACCGGGTCAATGAGCATGTTGGGCTGGTTGTAGGCCCGCGCCGGGCTCGGATCCGTCGACACCTGGACGGCGGGGTAGACCTTGGGCGTTGCCGAGGTGGCAGAGGTGGCCGCAACCGCCGGAGCGACCGCCGCCGGGGTGACGGCAAGTGCGAACACGATGCCCGCCGCCAGCACGCCAGACCCCACCCGGCGGACACGACCCGACGAGAACGTTCGCATGTGAACCCCCAGGCTCAGCCAGCTTCGAATGTCGCGCGGAACATAGCGCGTTGCTGCTGCTCTATTTCGAGATGCCCATACCGGCCAAAGGCACTTATCTGACGGCGTGCCGCGGTCCGATCAGGACATCCCGCGGCTGATCGCAGCCGCCGCCTCGACGACGGCCGTCCCGTACTTCAGCCCCGGGCGGCGAGTCGTCCGCTCCAGGGGCCCCGAAACCGAGACGGCGGCGACCGTCTCGCCCCCGCAAACGACCGGCGCGCTCACCGAGGCCACCCCCGCCTCCCGCTCCTCCACGCTCTCGATCCAGCCGCCGGGCTCCAGCGCCCGTCCCGACAGGACCCCGCCGGCCGAGCCCCGATCGAGGGGAAGCGACAGCCCGACAGGCACGATGGTTCGGAGGCCATGGGGCGACTCGAGGGAGGCGAGACACACCCGGCGCTCCCCTGAGAGCACGTAGAGCTGGGCGCTTTCCCCAGTGCTGTCTCGCAGCGCGGAAAGCGCCGGTCGGGCCGCTTCCACGAGGGCGCGACGGTCGAGGCGGGCCAGCTCCCGAACCCGGGGGCCGAGGCCGAAACGGCCCTCCGGGTCGCGCGCCACGAAGCGCAGCTGCTCCAAGGCCACGGCCAGGCGGTGGACCGTGGCCCGGGGTAGGCCCACGGCGGAGGTCAGCTCGGCCAGGGCCATTGGCTGGCCGCTCAGCGCGTCGAGGATCGACACCGCCTTGTTCAACACGCCCACGTCGCTTACACTGTCTCCCACAATCCAAGATCCTATCCCAGAATGTGAGATCCCGCATGGCGAGCACACTGGTCGAGACAATCTGGCAGAACCATCTGGTCCACCGGGCCGAGGGGGAACCGGACCTCTTGTACGTGGACCTTCACCTCGTCCACGAGGTGACGTCGCCGCAGGCCTTCGACGGGCTGCGGCTGGCCGGCCGCCCGGTGCGCCGGCCCGATCTGACGCTGGCCACCATGGACCACAACGTCCCCACCACCGGACTCGACCTCCCCATTGAGGACCCGGTGTCGGCCCGCCAGATCGAGGTGCTGGCCGCCAACTGCGAGGAGTTTGCCATCGAGCTGTACGCCCGGGGCGACCGCCGGCAGGGCATCGTGCACATCATCGGGCCCGAACAGGGCCTCACCCAACCGGGGATGACCATCGTGTGCGGGGACAGCCACACCTCGACCCATGGGGCGTTCGGGGCGCTGGCGTTCGGGATCGGGACGAGCGAGGTGGAGCACGTTCTGGCCACCCAAACCCTGCCCCAGCAACCGCCGAAGACGATGGCGGTCACCGTTGACGGCGAGCTTCCGGCCGGCGTCACGGCCAAGGACATCATCCTGGCGATCATCGGGGAGATCGGCACCGGCGGCGGGATGGGCCACGTGATCGAATACCGCGGGTCAGCCATCGAGTCGCTGTCGATGGAGGGCCGCATGACGGTCTGCAACATGTCGATCGAGGGCGGCGCCCGGGCCGGCATGGTGGGGCCCGACGACACGACCTTCGCCTACCTTGAGGGGCGGCCGTTTGCACCGCGGGAAAAGGCGTGGGAACACGCGCTGGACGCCTGGAGGGCGCTGCGGACCGAACCCGGAGCCCGCTTCGACCGGGAGGTGTCACTGGCCGCGGGTGAGCTGTCGCCCCACGTGACCTGGGGTACCAACCCGGGACAGGTCGTGGCCCTGAACGGCGCGGTGCCCGATCCCGGCGCCTTTGAGGCGGCCGCGGCCCGGGAGTCGGCCGCTCGGGCGCTCACCTACATGGGGCTCACCGCGGGAACCGCGATGCGGGACATCCCGGTGGACACGGTGTTCATCGGCTCCTGCACCAATGCCCGCATCGAGGACCTGCGGGCGGCGGCGGCCGT
>JBOGGN010000473.1:0-3357 GCA_050744165.1 Acidimicrobiales bacterium
GTCCGGCAGGGCCGGGCGGTCCGGCAGGGCCGGGCGGTCCGGCAGGGCCGGGCGGTCCCGCCACTATCGGGCTTGGCCCCCGCCGCCGACCGCCCGCAAGGCGCCGGCGCGGCCGCGTGGCCGCAAGCATCGTGGTCGCGGTCGTTGTTCTCACCGCCGCTGGGGTCGCCACGGCCCATGCCCTCCAGGGATCTCCGACGGCCGCCTACCGGACCGCCGTGGTCACCACTTCCTCGGTCACCGCCACCTTGCAGCGAGCCGGAACGATCGAGCCGGTAGCCCAAGCGTCGGTGTCCTTCCCCATGTCAGGAAGTGTCGCCACCGTCGCCGTGTCCCCTGGCCAGACGGTAACGACCGGCCAGACTTTGGCCAGCCTGAGCACCACCAGCCTCCAGGCCAACCTGACGTCCAAGCAGGCGACCCTGGCGGCGGCGCAACTGGTGGTCAGCCAGGCCGAAACGGCCCAATCCAGCGCCACCTCCGACCCGCCGGCTACCACCACGGCGACGACGGCCGACCCGCCGAGCACTACCCAGGCGTCGGGGAGCTCGTCGTCGGGTGGCACCTCCTCAAGTGGCAAAATCTCGGGGGGCACCTCGACAACCAGCGCGGCGACGACCCTGCAACAGGCCTCGGCCGTGACCCAGGCGCAGCAACAAGTCGACCAGGGCCTCCAGCAAGCTCAGGTGGCGGTCCAGAACGTGACCGCCACGTGCGCCACCACGTCGGATGTCGGCTCGTCGTCCCCCTCGTCGAGCGCCAGCAGCTCGCCGTCCCCCTCGTCGAGCGCCAGCAGCCTGGCGGCCCAGATCGAAGCTCAGGCCAACGCCGCGGTGGCCGCGGCCCGCGGTTCCCAATCGACAGCGACGACCGTCCCCGCGACTTCCGCCAGCGGTGGCGGGGCAGGCACCAACGGGTGCTCGGCCGCCATCTCGTCCGCGCTGGTGACCCAGGAGAACCTGGCCAGCGCAGAGACGGCCCTGGCACAGGCGGAGACCACGCTGCAGGGAACCCTGGACAAGGCCGCTTCCTCGTCCGCATCGAGTGCCGCCAGCAACGCCAGCACCGCCAGCAGCGCCGCCACGACATCGTCGAAGTCGGCGGGGTCAGCCAGCACCTCCCCTACCACGAGCAGCGGTCGAGGGTCGACCGGGATCTCGGCCGGAACCGGCGGGGCCACCCAATCGGCGTCATCAATACCCACCGCGGCCGACCTGGTCGCCGACCAAGCCACCGTCGACGCCGACGCCGCCCAAGTGAGCGTCGCCCAGCAGAACATCGCCGAGGCCACCATTGTCAGCCCTATTGACGGCACGGTGGTCCAAGTGGGCCTGTCGGTGGGCCAGCAAGCCAGCGCCAACTCGGCGACAGACGCCATCATCATCGTCGGCCAGGGCGGGTGGGAGGTTGGCACGACCATCCCGGTGGCCAGCCTTAATGTTGTCGCCGTGGGCGATAACACCACGATCGCGCCCGACGGGACGGCCAAGACCTATAGCGGGAAGGTGGTCGAGATCGGCGTGGCCCCCACCAGCAGTAGTTCTTCCAACTACTCGGTGGTGGTCGGGTTCACCTCGTCCCCATCCGATCTCGGCAACGGCGCGTCGGCAACGGTCACCATCGACACCGCCCACGCAACCCAGGCGCTGACCGTGCCCACCTCGGCCATCCACGCCGCCGGGGGCTTGCACTTCGTCTCGACGCTGTCACACGGAAAGCTTACGAATACTCCGATCAGCATCGGGCCGATGGGGGCCGATCAAACGGTCGTCGCGAGCGGGTTGCAGGCGGGAGACGTCGTCGTGTTGGCCAACTTCAACGCCGCCATCCCGTCATCCAACACGGCGTCGCTGGCACGGGGCGCCCTTAGCGCTGTAGGCGGCGGCGGGGTGGTGCGGGTAGTCGGCCCGGCCGGCGGCTAGCCAGGCTGGTTCAGGTTGGCGTCAGCAAACGACGTCCACAGCGCCGCTCGATCCACGAGGTGGTCTCTTGGCTCGCCCTCGGTGCTCACGCCGGGGTGAGCCGCCAAGCATCGAGGCGAACATAGAGCTCGCGTCCTGCGCAGGGGCTGCCGCTGGCCAGGCTTGTCACCGCAGGCATGGTCGTCGATCCGGTGCGGTGGCGGTGCACGGCCCCGATACCTCGGTGGTTCTCCAGGGTGGAAAATGGGCGGGTGCAACCGGGCCTAATGCCCGCCGCCTTCATCGGCCACGGCAACCCTATGAACGCCATCGAGGACAACGCCTATACCGAGGCCTGGCGGGCTTTCGGCCAGTCGATCCCCCGGCCCCGGGCGGTCCTATGCCTGTCGGCCCACTGGTACATCAACGCCACGGCGGTCACGGCGATGGCGCGACCCCGAACGATCCACGACTTCTACGGCTTCCCGCGCGAACTATTCACGGTGCAGTACCCCGCCCCGGGCCTGCCCGAGCTGGCGGAGGAGATCCGCGAGGTCGTGAAGCCGACCTGGGTGGGCGACGACGCCGACAGCTGGGGACTCGATCACGGGACGTGGAGCGTCCTCATCCATCTGTTCCCGGACGCCTCTGTCCCCGTCGTCCAAGTGTCGATCAACGCCGAGAAGGGCCTCGATTACCACTTCGAACTGGGCCAAAAGCTGGCGCCGCTACGGGAGCACGGGATCCTGATCATCGGCAGCGGCAACCTGGTGCACAACCTCGGCGCCATGAACTGGACCCACCCCGACGGCGGCTACGACTGGGCCGAACGATTCGACGAGGCGGCACGAGATCTGCTCCTCACCGACCCCGGCGGAGTACCGCGGCTGGGAGCGCACCCGGACTACCGCAAGGCGGTGCCGACGCCGGACCACTTCCTGCCCATGGTCCATTTCGCCGGCCTCGCCAGCGCCGGAACCGAACCGGTCGCCGTCCTGGCGGACGGCTGCACCTACGGCTCCATCTCGATGGCCGCCTATACCGTCGGCATTTCCCTGCCGACGCAAACCGGCGGAGGCGCCTCACCGGGGCCGACCGAGGTCCCGCCGGACGACTCCAACATCTGAGCCGCGTCCAGGGCGACGAT
Organism: Acidimicrobiales bacterium; assembly: GCA_050744165.1. Taxonomy (GTDB): domain Bacteria; phylum Actinomycetota; class Acidimicrobiia; order Acidimicrobiales; family Palsa-688; genus JBOGGN01. The sequence continues at coordinate 3,049 of JBOGGN010000473.1, forward strand.
CTTCGACCCGCGCTCCGGTTGCATCTGTGAGGACCGAGCGACAGGAGCAAAACGGTGCCGACGGACGACGACGCCGAACCGAACCGCATGCAAGCAGCCGTTGACGCGGGACCCCCCGGCGGGCGCCATGGTCATCGAGATCGACGTCTCGTGGTTGGTACTCGGCGTCCAAGGCGGCCGCCCGTGACCCAATCGCTGCGGGGCGTCTGCTCCCCGCAGGGGGTGCGGGTGCACGCGGCCGTGGTCGGACCTACCGACAGTTATCGGTGTTACTTGCCAAAACACCGCGGCCCGCCGCGGTGTTTTGGC
>JBOGGN010000474.1:0-2671 GCA_050744165.1 Acidimicrobiales bacterium
GCGTTGGCGACCGTCGCCGGCGACGGCGCGACGAGCACCAAGGCGGTGTGGTCGCCTGGCCGGCCGAGTCGCCGGGTTGACCATTTCACGAGACTGTCCTCATCTTGCAGCGCGTCCAGCACCTTCAAGGCGGTGCGGTCCAACGTCGCGGGCTCCGGCTCGTCGGTATGTCCCTGGCACCATGCCAGTAGCGACGGGGACCGGAGCCACTCCGCCACCGCGGCCTGGTCCAGGTCTTCGACGTCAACTTCCCCCTCGCTGTCGACCGCGGCGAGCGGACATCCAGCTCCTGGCAACAGTTCCTCCACGAGGCGAAGCACAATGCGGCTCTTGCGGGCGACCTGGGCCCGAAGGCCGAGATCCACGACCGCTGTCGACGAACGCGGGTCCCACGAGCCTCCGGTGACGCCTCCATAGGACGCGGGGACCACCATGGTGTCCCCCGGCCTCAGGTCTCGGGCATGCCCAAGATCCGACTGGTCGTCGGCCCTCCACAACAGGACTGCCCGCCCATCGCCCGGGAGCCGGGAACGACGGCCTTCCGGCGGCGAGTCCGGCACCAAACCGTCGACGTCGCTGACGTCGTCAAGGATCCCCGAGCCGCCATCATGGTCGTACGTCAACCACGCCTTGGCGGCCCCGATCGGCACCGCCATCGCCTCGCCGGTGGTGGGTGGGCACGCCAAAACCCAGTCCACCAGGGCATCGCGGTCCCACGCCGACAGGTCGCCGAGGTCCGCCCGCCAGACGATCGACACATCGAGGTCAGCACGATCTCGAAGGCCGTGCAACCAAAGGTCGGGGTCGGGATCAGCGTGCGGGGGCGGTGAAGTCTGCGCCCAGGCCCGAAGGTGTACCGGCAGCAGGATCGGAGGATCGGGAGGGTGGATCTGCATGTCCAGAGACTCGATCTCGCTAGCAACTGGCCGGCGGTCTGGACCAAAGTCGAGGTCGGGCAGGGATTCGAGCCACTGCCAGGTTCGGGCCAAAGCCGGCCCGTAGATGGCATCGTCCACCTTGGCGCTTCTCTGGCCGCCCGTCGCGACGATGAACCCGGGAGCCGGGGTGCCGGCCTGGCTGAGGAACCCGTTGCGGTCGACGCGACCGAAGCGTTGCACCAGAGCGTCAAATGGGGCGCACTCGGTCACGAGCCCGTCGAGGTCGAGGTCCGCGCCCGCCTCGATGGCCTGCGTCGACACCAGCACGTTCGAGTCACCGGCTGCCCTGCGGTCCCGGCCCAGCAGCCATTGGTCGCGGAGCGAGGCGTCGATGTCTTCCCGGTCGAAAGGACGCATTCGCCCGGTGAGAAGAACAGCGTCGGGAAAACGCCTCGCTAGACGCTGGTAGATCGCCACGGCGGTGGCTACCCGGTTGACCACGACGCCGATCCGACGCACCTGGGGCAAGTCGGCCATCGAGTCGACCCGGTCGACACAGGCGTCAGCGACCGCCGCTCGTTGATGCTCGCCGTCGACCCCCCTTTCTTTGGCTGGCCACAACGTCACCGGTTTGCGAGCCGAGAGTCGTCGGCCGAGCACGGGATTGTCCCGATCCTTCGGCTCGAGCTGGATCGCGTCGGTAGTCACCCGGTCCGGTGTGGCCGACAACTCCACGATCTGCCACCGGTCAGGAAGAGGCCCGAGGTGGCGGTAGTACTGGCCGACGGACCGAAGCGTCTCCTTGAACGGCCTCGCCAAATGGACTTCGTCAAGCATGAAGACGACATCGTTGCCGAGAAGTCCGGCATGCACGGGCCGCATCCCGCGACTAACGCCATATCCGCGGAAGAGCAGCCTGGAGCCGACTTGGTCGACGGTCGACACCAGCACGGCCGGGATGTCGGGCCGCATGGCCCAGGTCTCGTCGTGAGCTATTCCGCCGCGTAGCTCGGCAGTCACCAGCGGTGTTGGCAGGCCGCGGTCGTAGGCTGCAGATCGAAGCTGTCGTGCCACCGCCTCGACGATCGGGTCGTGCGATTTCGCCAACGACTCAGCGATCGCCTTTGCACGCTGGAATGCCTGATGAACGATCACGCGACGGTCCACGACGAAGACGATCCGACGCGGCTGATCATCACGAAGTGCCCGCAGGAACACCGCGATGTCGATCGCAGCGGTCTTGCCGGAACCGGTCGGTAAGTTGAGCAGCGAGGGCCAACGGCCGTCCTGGTCAACCTGTTTTGCCAGGCGGACCTGCCAGGGGAACGGGTCGGCCCCCCCGTTGACCGCATGGAAGAACTGAGGAAAATCGGCGATCTGCAAGCTGTCAGTCATGACTCCCGCTCCGTCGGAAGGCAGAGCCCGTAGCCGGCGAACCGTCCGGCGCCGACCACCAGCGGGCCGCGGATGGCCTCCGCGAAGGTGAGACGGGCGTGCACACAGAGGCGCACCTGGTCGGAGGTCCCAGCCCGAAATCCCGGAAAACGGGCACCTTGTTGGCGCGCCAAACCGTTCGGCCCAGCCGCTGGAACCCCGGCCAGGGGAGGCCCCCACAACAACTCGACTTCCGCGGGACTGGGAAGTCCGAGGTGCACGCACGCCATGGCGATGGTTTCCGCGGCACGCTCCTCCCACCCCGACTCGTTGAGCCGGCCGGGGTACCGGTCCAGCGCGATCGGCGTGATCGAGGTCCACCGTCGCGCCACCCGTGACCAATAGCGCCTTGTCAGAAC
>JBOGGN010000475.1:0-6174 GCA_050744165.1 Acidimicrobiales bacterium
CGGACGGTCGGCGCCTGCTGCGCCCTGGCCACCCGGAACTCCGAGGCGGCGGGGCCCACCAACGCGGCCACGGCGGCCAGCCCGAGCGCCGTCTTCGTGCGTGTAACCATGGCCACCATCTTGTGCGTCGCCGCGGGTGACTGTCGCCAGTCAGGCTCAAGGGGCCTGCCGAGGTTGGTCCGAGGTTGTTCCGGGGGCAGGCCCGCTAGTGCCGGGTTTGCGCAATGATTGGTTCTGAGCCCATCGGAGCGAGAGGAGGCAGCCAGTTGATGTCCTACCGCTGAGTCCTGCCTCGCCTGTCGCCCGGTCGGGCGAACGATCAACGATGATGCCCACTCGCAACTCGGCGAGTTGAGGGCCACCGTCCTCGTCGGGGTCTGGCTCAGGCGAGGGTGACGCGCTGGCGCGTCACCGGCTACTACACGTCAGAAGCTTGAAAGGAAGCATGAGCATGTACGAACACAGTTGTGCCCGCGCCGGTGCCGACGGCTGCGGGTGGTCGACCATCGCCGGCAGTGAGGACGAGCTCCGAGCCAAGCTGGATGAGCACGTGAAGCGCAAGCACCGCGTGCCCGGCGGGCTGAACGACACGATCTACAACTACCTGCGCCACCTGGCGTCGAGGTAGGGCTCGCCCAGAGCTCTTGTCGATCGAGCGCTTGTCGGTGGGCGGCCCCCGGCATTCCGGGGCTGTCCACCGTCGGCTGGTTGGCCCTGAAGACCGCCCTGGAGGTTGCGACCCCAGGTGGCTGCGATCAGCGACGAGTCCGTCAAGACGAGAGCGGCGGCCACGACGGTGGGGGCGGTGCTCGCCATCGCCTGGTCGTACCTGGCGCTGATCGCCTGGCACCGGTCGCATCAGTACCCGCTGACCAACGTCCCGGTGACCAACCTTGCCGAGTTGCTCGTCTCGCTGCCGGTCATCGCACCGGCCGCGGCGTGGCTGGTGGCCGGCCGCGAACCGCAAGCCATCGGCCACCACAGACTCCACAGCCGGCGACTGCGCTGCTTCGACGGCGCTACTGGAAAAGCTGCTTGATGTCGGTCTCGGCGGCCTTGCGCATCCGCTTCAGGAACGGCCCCATCGCCTTCTGGTCGCCGTTCAGCACGGCGTCATAGCCTTTGCGGTCCTCGGTGCGCAGCTTGTCGAGATTGAAGTTGGACGGCCGCGGTGGCGATAGGGGGACGTGTTCCTTTCAGCTTGCGCAGGCCGATGAGTTCCGAGCAGCGCAGTCGTCAGTACCGGGCAGGAAGTTCACGAAGGAGCGCACATGACCGAGCCGAGCACACACACCCTCGACGTCCCCGGCGCCGTGTTGGCGTACGACGTCCATGAGCCCGCGACCCCGAGCAACAAGCGCCCGCTCTTTATCTTCGGCTCGCCGATGGGCGCCTCGGGCTTCGAGCAGCTCGTTGGTCATTTCACGGACCGCACGGTCATCGCCTACGACCCCCGGGGCATGGAACGCAGCACCCGTGAGCCCGCCAGCGAGCTCACGGCGGAGGTGCACGCCGACGACTACCACCGCGTCGTCGAGGCCGTCGGGCTCGGGACGGTGGACGCGTTCGGGTCGAGCGGCGGCGCGATGTGCGGCCTGCACTGGGTGATTGCCCACCCCAAGGACGTCCGCACCTTCGTCGCACACGAGCCACCGGTGATCACCCTGCTCGAGGACAGTCAGATCGCGACCAAGGTGAACGCCGACATCGTCGACACCTACCAGCGCGATGGCTTCGGCCCAGCCATGGCGAAGTTCATCCAGCTGGTCATGCACCAGGGCCTGCTCCCCGACGACTACCTGGACGGGCCGGCGCCGGACCCCGCGCAATTCGGTCTCCCCACCGTGGACGACGGCTCCCGGAATGACCTGCTGCTGAGTGGCAACCTCGCCATGCCGCCGTTCGAGCCCGACGCGGAGGCCCTGCGGGCGTCGTCGGTGCGCATCGTGCCCGCCATCGGCGCCTTGGGCGCGGGCGGATTGGCTCGACGCGGTGGTGAGGCGGTCGCCCGCCTGCTCGGCGTCGAGCCGGTGATCTTCCCTGGCGACCACGGCGGCTTCGCTGCCAACCCGTGGTCCCCCGGCAACGACCCGGCCGCGTTCGCCGCCAAGCTCCGCGAGGTGCTCGCCGACGACTGACCACGGGTGTCGGGTCGGGCCTGAGGAGGGCCCGGACGGCTTCTTGACGTCACTGCCCCCAACCGGAATAGTCCCCCGCAAGGCCCGGTTTGCTTGGACAGAGACACTGCATCGCTCGTCACGGAGGTGCCGATGGCCGAGGACCTGCCTGAACCGTCCGGAGCGGTGCGGTCGGGTCCGGGCGACGAGGACGCTCCCCCCGAAGACGCCATCCTGGGCGCGATTGGCCCCGCTCCAGGTCTCCGCTCCAGGCCACCGAACCTGCCGGGTTACCGCCTGCGGCGGGCCATCGAAGGCAGCCAACGGTTTCGATGCGACACCCCGATCGGGCGGATCTTCCACGCCGGCACGTCCTCCTACCGGGAGATGGCGCCCGTCAATGCCGTCCACATCACCCTTGACGGCAACCGGATCTCTGCCCACGTCGACGAGGTGTCGCCGCTTACAAAGGACATCCGGGGAAGGACGCACTATTCGTTGGCCCGGGCCTTCGTCCACACGTTCTACGCCCTCGAGGGCGACCTCGGCCGCCGTCTTCGGAGAAACAACGGGGGGCAGCGCTGCAACCTCGATTGCGAGATGGTGTGGGTCGATGATGACGCCGTCGTCGAATTTCTTTGCGTCAAACTGAACTCCGAGGAGGCAGCATGCCCTACGTGTTCAGATGAAAAGACGTTTCTGCCACCTGCAGTTGGCAGGGAGTAGCCGACTCCGAGGAAGCACTTCTCGAAAAGATCGTCGAGCACGTCCGGACGATCCACCACACCGAGACGAGCGACAGCCGGCGGGCGTATTTGAAATGGTTCATCAGAAAGGAACAACGGCTGGGCGATCGGTCACAATCCCAATGGTACTGAAATAAGCCCGGCAACTGAGGGCGTCCCCCTCAGTTGCCGGGCAATGTACTGCTACACGCCGCAGAGGCCGGCGGTCGACCACTGGCCCCACCCCGACCGCTGCTGCAGCTCTTGGGCCATGGCATCTTGCACGGCCGGAGGGGCTTGGTTGGGGTAGCCGGTTCCTCCGAGGCTCAGCCACGTCGCCTCCAAGAACTGGTAGGCGCCGTAGTACCCGTTACCGGTGTTGTCCGCGTAATTGTCGCTGGACTCCCGTTGGCGGATACAGGCCCAGACGCCGCCGAGCGAGGCGCCATTGCTATCCACCGGCGCCGAGGTTGCGACCGCCGTGGGTCCAGGTGACGGTGCCGGTGTCGTGGCAGGCCCCGGTGGCGCCGGATCTGGTGCCGGAGCCGGTGGTGGAGCCGGTGGCGGCGGCTTCGGAGCCGGGACCGGTGGTGCCGGTGTTGACGCGAACCCCGGCGGAGACGCCGCCGCCGACGGCACAGCGACAGCAAGGGTCGGGTTGAAGCGCGCCGAATGGAGCACACCCGGGGGCGCCGGAGCCACAAGGGCCATCAGCGTGTAGTGCGGGTGGGTACGGCCCGGGGCCGCTCCCGCGTGCTTGGTTGTTCGTGTCGGGGGCCGGAGACTTCCCGGACCGGATTGGGCTAGGGACACAGTCGTCGGGCTGGAGCCCGGCGCGACAAGGGCGGCACACATGCCGCCCAAGGTGACTGCAGAAAAGACAAGCCGTGCTCGTCCTCGCATATTCGACTCCTCGGGTCGTGCGCCCTTTGGTGGGCGTCGTGCTCTGGTGCTGTCACGTGCGAGCGAAGCCGTGCTGCCACGGCAACTACGCTCTCAGTGCTAGGTGATACTCCTCCTTCCCTGTAAAGATTAGGGGACTTTAAGCGATCGCCGCACACTGCCTTGACCATTGTGACCGTCGACCGGCCGCCCGACGCCACCCGGATGGCGAGGAAAACGGGCGGTTACCTGCGGATATGGTAGTTTCCGACGACAAACAAAAAAACGTCTTCGAGCACCCAATCGGAGGGCCGATTTGACGCCTTCTGGTGCTGTTCTGATCCGGTCCCCTCAGCCGCCCGACGACGCCGCGTCGACCCGGGCCCAGGGCTGGAAGGCGTTGGTGACATCCCGGAGGGCAGGGCGCAACTCGGGGCAGTGGCGGAGCAGCACGGTGGCCATGGTGTTGTTCTGGACCCAGTCGTAGCCCGTCTGGGTATACACCGTGGGCGTGAAGTGACGGGTGAAGAACCGGTCGCTGTTCAGCCGGCGAGAGGCCATGAGGATGAAGATCCGGAAGGCGGTGTCGCTGAAGGCGAAGCCCTTGGGCCGCTGCTCGGCGTACATGCCGACGATGGTGTCCAAACGCTCGATGTCGCCGTAGAGAGACCGCAGCTTGGCCGCCATGGCCGTCTCCCCCGTGAGCTCCTCGAAGCTGGCCGGAGCCTTCAGGTGCAGCAACTGGCGGAACTGGTTGTAGCGAGGCACGCCAAACTCGCGTGTCCGCAGGATGTCGATGGCGGCGACATCCATGAACACATCAGGATGGTCGGGGCGCTGGAACTCCTGGAGGAACTTGGGATAGTTGTTGAGGATGATGGCGCCGGGGTAGGCCGTCCCGAACGAGTAGAACAGGTCGCCCAGCGCGAAGGCCGCCGTGATGTCCTGGGCCGCAGGACCGGCGATGTCGCGGAAGGTCTTGTCGGCCAGCACTCGCCCGTCGGTTGCCGCCCGTAGCTCATAGTCGTCAGGGGTGAGCGGGTGCATCCGGTAGACGATCGTGAACTCCTCGGTCAAGGAGTACGGCACGCCGTAATGGTCGGTCTCCGAGCCGGGAATGCCGCTGATCACCTCGCTCTTGCTGATCCGGCCGAAGGCCTTGTGCAGCTTCTCGGTCGCCACCCCCCACCAGTTGATGTTGAGAGCGGCCACCGTGGTCGGGTGGCAGATGATGGCCGGCGTCCACTCGGCGGTGTGGATCTTGGCGGTGAGGGCCGCAACGACCAATCGGGCCCGATGGAACAACTCGTCGTCGGACCAGCCGGGATACTCGGCCTTCAAGGCGTCGCATACCGCGTTGTGCTCCCGCATGAACACCGTGACCATCATGTTGAGCCCCAACCACCACCCCGGGATGCGCGCCGGGTCGAGCGCCGGATCCTCGGGCAGCACCAGCCGGCCATCGGGGCTGAGAGCGAGCTTGCCGTCGTGGCCGGTCCGGCGTATCTTCTCCGCTTCGGGGGAGGTGCCGTAGATCTGCGACGCATCCCACCACGGGGTCTCCACGTTGACGAAGGTGGGCGGCGTGGTGCTGCCGGCGACTCGGGTCGGGTCGGTGATCGTCTTCAGGATGCGCATTGGATGCTGGAACCACGGGTCGTCGTCGGCGACGGGCACCTCCCAGACCTCCGCGGGATCGCCCTGGCCGTGGCTGAACCAGTCCTTCACCATGAACTGGATCCACGACGCCGCCAGCAGGTTGACGGTGGTGGCCGGCGTGAAGGCCGTGCGGGTCATCAGTTCCCGGCTGAGGGTGCGGGGGTTGGGTTCCAGGAACTGCGGCATCGGTTCGGGGAAGGTGTTTGCGATGGGGACGTTGCGTCCGAAGCGCATTCCCTGCATTCCCATAGCCGGGTCGTCAAGGTCGTTGTAGGAGCCGTCCGACGTCCGGTTGGTCAGGAACGACGGTTGGAACTCGGGCACCTCCGGCGGCGCCGTCCGAGGCTGGTCGTTGGTGTCGAACAGGTTTTGCTGGCGCAGGATGTTGCGCAGCCCCACGATCACCGCCAAGCCGACCTGCGTGGGCAGCTTGTCCCACCCGAACCGCTGGTCCAGGCCCTGCGCGATGCCGTCGTAGATCCTCCACAACGTGGTGTCGCGGTAGGCGGGGCGACGCTGACTCATGGACTTTGTCCCTTCATAGCGGCGGGCGAGGGGTTCTCGCCCGGTGATGGACCGATCCGAGCAGCATGGTGGCGCCCGCGAACACGACGACCGCGCCCAGGGTCCACCAGGTTGAACTTGACGTCTTGATCCAGTGGAGCACCTCGCTGACAACGAAGCCAACAAGGCCGAGGGCAGCCAGCACCGCGAAGATGATGAGAAACGCTTTGCTGTCGGTTCGGAGGGCCGCCATCGCCAGACCGCCGGCCACGATGGTGGCCCCGATC
>JBOGGN010000476.1:0-7322 GCA_050744165.1 Acidimicrobiales bacterium
CGGGCGCCGGTGGCCCGGGCGAGGTCCACGGCGTGGGCGGCGCCCCTCCGTTATAAGTCGGTCACGTCGGTCCCCTCGGCGGTGCAGACCCGGCCGTCGGCTTGGATCTCGGCCGCCGGCCGTGGGGTGGGAAGGCCTCCTGCCACCTCAGGGCAGACGGGCACCAGCCGGGCCTCCCCTGCCAGATCCGAGACGGCCGCCGACGGGCTGGCGAGGCCCCGGTGGTTGCACGCCACGCCGACCAAGCAGGCGGAGACGAGGATCACGGGTCGACGCTCGGGTGGCACGGGACAACGCTACGGCGCCCCCACCGGGATGCCTCCCGCCCGGCGAGGGCGAACCCAGAGGCGCGACCACCGGGATGCCTCCCGCCGGGCGATGTGGAGCGACGGGAGGCAATTTTCCCAGATGGTTTTACGCGCTCAGCTCGTCGATTTCGGGCCGAGGGTGCTTGGGCGGCCGGCCCCGCTTGCGCTTCTGGGCCAGGATGTGGCCGTTCAGGAACAGCTGGCCGCCCCAGACGCCCCACGGCTCACGCCGCTCGATGGCGCCCTCGAGGCAGGTGTCGATGAGCGGGCACTTGGCGCAGATCGCCTTGGCCCGGGCGATGTCGCCGATCTCCTCGGAGAAGAAGAGTCCGGTCATTGTCCCAGCCCCGTCCCGGCACCGGGCGTCCTCCCAGGACACGCCAGTGGAGACGCTGACCTGGTCGATCAGTTCGTTGAGCAGCTGGTTTCCGAACATCTCGCACTTCCCCTCGTTCTCTCGCTTCTCCGACCTGCAAACTGCAAAACAAAAAGGCCACCGGGATCTCCCGGCGGCCTCTGGGCCCTTCTGCGGATCGGTGACTGTGACCTACACAATCAGCCTTTCCGTCAGACCCTTCGGCCGCTGTGCGTCATTCGCATGACGCACCTGGGCGGTAGTGGCGACGGCGCCAAATCCTGCCCACGGCGAAATGGAGCTGGACACGAACCCGAGCGCGCCGGAGCCGCCGTAGCACATTGGCTTCACGGCATAACGGCGCAGCTTCACGTGGCGACTCCTTCCCGGGGTGCACACCTGACTCGAGAACCTTTCACGAGTCCCTGACATGGGATCAGATCCACACAATCTCGTCAAGTCATTTTTCGAGAGAGGGACCGTTCAGGTACTTCTTGCGGCCACAAGCTCTCTGAGCAGGCCTTCTGTGGCCCCCGCAACCGGGGTGCGACGATCGCCGCCGCCTCGGGCCACCAGGTCCCGGCCGTAGGCGTCAGCCACCGTGGCACCAGCCTCGGTGCATACCAGGAGGCCGCCGAGGTAGTCCCACGGGGCGTGGGCGTCGACGCTGCAGTCGATGTAGCCGTCGAGGTCCCCGCAGGCCACGGCGCACAGGTCGAGGGCCGCCGCCCCGAGTGCCCGGTACTGGCGCCACCCCAGGTAGTGCTTCGGCATGCCGGACAGGCCGATCATCGATTGACCCAGCTCGAGGGCGCCGGATGGGGCGATGGGCCGGCCGTCGCGCCTTGCGCCCCCGCCCCGAGTGGCTTCGAAGGCGGTGCCGGTGGCCTGGTTGACGACCAGCGCCGCCAGCGGCCCTGCCTGGTCGAGGGCACACATGCTGGTGGCCCACCAGGGCAGGTGGCGCGAGGCGTTGGTGGAGCCGTCCACCGGATCGAGGGCGACCAGGAGGGGCCGGTCCGGGTGGTGGACACCCGATTCCTCGGAGAGGATGCCGAGGCCGGCCCGGTCGAGCACGTCGATCGCCGCTCGGTCGGCGACCAGGTCGCTGCGGTACTGGCCCTCCCGGGTGCCAGCCAGGCCCCAGTCGTCGAGGCCTTTGAGGGCCTGGCGCACGGCCGCAGCGGCGTCCCGGAACACGGCCAGGAGGTCGTCGGGACTGAGGCTGGCAGCGCCGGGTGGGGGCATCGGCCAGGAACGCTAGTGGCGCCGGGGCTCGGGCCTTGCGGGCCGCCATGCGTCCGGGGAACTGGTGGCGGTATATCGCGTGATCACGCGCTGTGGCGCCACCAGTTCGTCGTCCTGATGACAGTCTCAGGCCGCCGATACCCTGATGGCCGTGGCAGTCATCGACGTGGCCGGGTATGTGGCCGAGCTCAAGGATCACGCCGTCGATCACGGCTTCCACGTCCATGACGAGCGGCACTTCGTGGAGACCTACTCCCTGCGCCAGGCGTGGGAGGTGGACCTGCACCCCGAGGAGGGCTGCGGAGGGCCGCTCGACCTGCACCTGTCGCTCGAGGTGGACCCCCGGACCCTGCTGTCGTTCGAGGACACCGTGGTCGATCTACCCGAGGAGGCCGACCCGCCCGACGAGTTCAACTTCCCGCTGACCTTCACCTGGGCGCTGCCGCCGCTACCCAAGGGGCCGGATTTGTTGCGGCTGGCCATCGACTTGGCCGGTGTCGGCGGGATGGACCTGCCACTGGAGGTATCGGCCATCGACTCCTTCGCCTCGGCGACCGACGCCGCCGAGCGCCGGCTCACGGTGGTCGCCCACCAGCAGATCTCGCTGGCCCGCATCCTCGGGGGCGAAGAAATGCTGTGCGAGGTCTTCGACCGCTGCCTGGCCGTCTCCAAGTACCTGCTGGAGGCGGCGCCGGCCTGGTTGGGCGAGACGAACTAGCCCGGCCGGCTACAGGACCTCGCGGAGGCGCCCGGTGTCCAACTCGTAGACGAACCCCCGGATGTGCTCCTTGTGAGGGAGCCACGGACTGGCCTTCAGGCGGGCCATGCTCTGGCGTACGTCGGCATCCAGGTCGGCGAAGGCCTCCAGGGCGAACGGCGGCCGGATGCCGGTAGCGACCTCAAGGTCGTGTTTCACGGCGTCGTCGGTGAAGGTCAACATGCCGCAGTCGGAGTGGTGAATGAGGATGATTTCCTCGGTCCCGAGGAGCCGCTGGCTGACGATCAGGGACCGGATGGCGTCCTCGGTGGCGGCGCCGCCCGCGTTGCGGATCACGTGGGCGTCGCCCGCCCCGAGGCCGAGCGCCTGGGCCGGGTCCAGCCGGGCATCCATGCAGGCCAGAACCGCCACCTTGGGCGAGGCCGGAGGGGCGCCCGAGCCGTTGTCGCCCTGGCGGCGGCGCTCGGCTGAGGTGGCGACGTGGGCGGCGTTGTTGGCCAGCAGCCGGTCGGTGTCGGTCACCGGGCCTCGCGGCGCTCGTTGCGTTCGGTCTCCGGACCTCGCCCCCGCAGGCCGCGCTCGGTCTCCGGGCCTCGCCCGCCCTCGCGGCGCTCGTGCTGCCCGGGGCCGTGGTAGGCCACCCCCGAGGTGCACGTCTCCCGGACCACGACTTCGGTCAACGGCAGTGCGGCGGCGAGGCGCTGCCACAGCCATACGGCCAGGTTCTCGCTGGTCGGGTTGTCGAGGCCCTCGACCTCGTTCAGATACCGGTGGTCCAAGGCGTCGTGCAGCGGCGCGAACGCTTCCTCCAGCCGAGCGAAATCCATGACCATCCCGGTTTCCGGGTCGACCTCGCCCGAAACCCGGACTTCGACCCGAAACGAATGCCCGTGCAGCCGAGCGCACTTGTGCCCCTCGGGTACATGGGGCAGCCGGTGGGCCGCCTCGAAGCGGAACTGGCGGAACACCTCCATCACGCGATGCCGATGTACTTGTGGGTCTGCAGGCTGAGCCGCCAGTTCGGGTGGGCCAGGCAGTAGGCCACGGCGGCGGCGGTGTTGGCCGCCCGCTCGGGTCCGTCCATGGGCTGCAGCCAGAAGTGGTCGAACGCCAGACCCTCGAACCGACCGGGCGGCGCATCCCCCTGCGGGTACACGAGCTTCAACTCGTTCCCGTGGTCGAGCACCAGCGGCGCCCTCGCCTTGGGGCTGACACAAACCCAATCCAGCCCGGGCGGCGCAGCGATGGTCCCATTGGTCTCGACACCGACCTCAAAACCCTGGTGGTGAAATGCCTCGACGGCCGCCGCGTCCAGCTGCAACAGGGGCTCACCACCCGTGCACACGACGTAGCGCCGCCCGCCGTCACCGGTCGCCCCGGCGTCAGCACCGGTGTCGGCACCGGTCTCGCGGGCGTCAGCGCCGGCCGCCCAGGCTTCTGCCACCGCCGCCGCCAGCGCCTCGGCCCCGAAGAAGCGGCCGCCGCCGGGGCCATCGGTCCCCACAAAGTCGGTATCGCAAAACTGGCACACCGCCGTCGCCCGGTGCTCCTCGTGCCCACTCCACAGGTTGCAGCGGGCGAAGCGGCAGAACACCGCCGCCCGCCCCACCTGAGCCCCCTCACCCTGGAGGGTGTAGTAGATCTCCTTTACCAGGTAGGTCCTCACCCTTGACGAGTGCGGCCGCCGACGGCCGGATCGCCGATTCCCGCCTCTGCGAAACCCTTGGCCCGCAGCAGGCACGAGTCACAGGTGCCGCACGGCCGGCCCGAGCCATCCGGGTCGTAACAGCTGTGGGTCAGCCCGTAGTCGACACCAAGGGCGAGCCCTCGGCGGATGATCTCCGCCTTGGACAGGTCGATGAGCGGGGCATGGATGCGCAGCGGCCGGTGGCCCTCAACCCCCGCCTTGGTCGCCAGGTTGGCCATGGCCTCGTAGGCGGCCAGGTACTCGGGCCGGCAATCGGGGTAGCCGCTGTAGTCCAACGCGTTGACCCCGATGAAGATGTCGGCGGCGTCGAGGGTCTCCGCATAGGCGAGCGCAAAGGAGAGGAAGATGGTGTTTCGGGCTGGCACGTAGGTGACGGGGATGTCGGCATCCAACTGCTCGACGCGGTCGTGGTGGGGCACCGCCAGCTCGCTCGTCAGCGCCGAGCCGCCAAAGGCCCGCAGGTCGATCCGGGCCACCACGTGGGCCTCGACTCCCAGCACCTCCGCCACCCGCCGGGCGGCATCGAGCTCCACCTGGTGGCGCTGGCCGTAGGAGAAGCTCAAGGCGTAAGGCCGCCAGCCCTCGGCGCGGGCGATGGCCAGCACCGTGGTCGAATCCAAGCCCCCGCTGAGAAGCACCACTGCCGGCCGGCCGTCACCACTGGTCACGGCTCGACGATACAGGGGTGGGAAAATGCCTCGCCCTCAGCGCCTCGGCCCCACGGGAGGGATGCGACCCCGTCAATGTGCCAATCCGGCACCTATCTTGGTGCCAGATATACATATCTAGGTGTTCTACTCTGGCATACTGGATTCCATGGCCGGTGAGGGCATCAATCCCTTCGACTTCAACCACCCCGCGCGGGCGCACGAGCTGATCAATCGTCGGAGCGAGCTTGACGTGATCATGAATCTGGTTTGGTCCGGGAACAACGCACGCCTCGCGGCACCTCGTCGCTACGGCAAGACTTCGCTGCTCCTGGCCGCCGAGCGCGAGGCCGACCGCAAGGGATTTCTCCCTGTCCACGTCGACTTCTACGGCGCCTTGAGCGACGCGGACATCGCCAACAAGATCGGTACCGCTTACGCGGCCGCGCTGACGGGCAAGGCGCGCCAGGTGTTCTCATCGGTCATCCGGCGCCTCAATCCGACCTTCCGGATTGGAGGCGGAACCATCCCGTCTTCGGTCGAGCTGGGCGTCAAAGCGAACACGCCCGTCCTCACCGAGTTGCTGGAGATGCCCCGGCGCCTGCACGAGCGCAGCGGGCAGCGGTTGCTCATCGTCTTCGACGAGTTCCAGGAGGTCATGAACGTCGGCGAGACCGCCAGCTTGATTCGAAGCGTCATCCAGCATCACGGCGACATCGCCAGCTACGTGTTCGCGGGATCCGACGTCGGCATGATGCGCGCCTTGTTTGGCGACAAGCGGCGCCCCTTCTACACCCAGGCGGCACCGGTTCCCCTCCCCCCTCTGCGACCCGATGACCTCATTGACTACATCGGCCGGAAGTTCGACGAGACGGGCAAGGACTCCGCCGAGGGCCTCGAACCAGTCGTGGACACCGCGGAGGGTCACCCGCAACGAGCGATGCTGTTGGCGTACTACTTGTGGGACAAGACACCACTGGGTGGATCCGCCACCGCCGAAACGTGGGCGGACGCGTTCGATGCCGCCATCCTGTACGCGATCGACGAATTCGCACGAGCCTGGGACGATTCCAGCGTCACCCTGCGCCGGCTGCTGACGGTCATTGCCGACAACGGCAGGCGGCTCTACGCCGACGACACCGGAATCCGTACGGGGTCTGGGACGACTCGCGCGTTGAAGACGCTCATTGGCCGCGGCGACGTCGTCGAAGATGCCAGCAAAGCGACGAGGCACCGGCTGGTGGACCCGTTGCTCGCCAGTTGGATCCGCTCCGGACGACCGATACCGTCGCCCCCCGATCGCTGAACCACCTTCGCCCCGATGGCCCCGAGCCCCGGGTCCAGCCCCCGGCTGGCGCACCGGACGGTCGCGGATTCAAGCGATGAGCAGGCGGAGGCCAAGGTCGGCCGCATCGAGGTCGAGGAGGTCACGGTTGCGTTCGGCCCACCGACCCGAAGCGAGGTCGTCACGGAGACTGCGTACTGCCCTCTGCTCGACCTCGGGCCCGATACCGGCCCAGAGCGAGATGCCGCGACGGACGTCGTCGTCCAAGTACGCCTCTGGCCGGCGCCAGTAGGCCTCGAAGAAACCATCAGCGCA
Organism: Acidimicrobiales bacterium; assembly: GCA_050744165.1. Classification (GTDB taxonomy): domain Bacteria; phylum Actinomycetota; class Acidimicrobiia; order Acidimicrobiales; family Palsa-688; genus JBOGGN01. The sequence continues at coordinate 6,585 of JBOGGN010000476.1, forward strand.
GTCCCACGGCACGAGCACCGGTTCCATCCGAGCTCCGATCGCATGCGCCAACCCCGTCGCCAGGCCGATCGGGGATGGCGCGATCTCGGGCAGGTAGTCACGGGTCAACCAGAACCGACGATGCCAGGCCTCGTCGGTGGTGTCGCATGTGAAGACCACCACGCGCCGGGCCACACGCCGCATCTCCCGCAGCCCGCCAACGGGATCCTGCCAGTGATGCACGGTGGCAAAGGCCATCGCAGCGTCAAAGGTCTGCATTTCGAAGGGAAGTCTCTCCGCCACGGCCGCCACGCACTTCGCAGCGCTTCGGGGACGTTGCGCACGCATGACTGCCGACGGCTCCACCGCGGTCACTTCACGGTCGGGGGGCTCGTAGGAGCCGGTGCCCGCCCCGACATTCAGCACCGTCCACGCATCGCCGAGCGCTGCCCAGACCTGCGCCGCGATCCGCGCTTCGGTGCGCCGCGTCACGCTGTAGGCGGCCCCGATGGTGTCGTACAACTGCCGGCGGGACATGCACCCCTACCCTAAAACCTGCCCCGCTCGCCGAATAGCGATATTTCCTGCCGTCGTTACTTGACGCGCGCCGGCTCAGGCGAAGCTCAAGCCAAACAGGAGCACCGCGAGGACGAAGAGGGCCACCCCCACCACGAGCAGCCGGCGGGCGGCGCCGGTCCATGCTTGTTCCCATAGCAGCTGGCCCTGAGGCGAATCGTCGTTCAGGGTGCGGCCCAAGAA
>JBOGGN010000477.1:0-10679 GCA_050744165.1 Acidimicrobiales bacterium
GCGCCAACGGCGCCGGCAAGTCGACGGTTCTCAACACGCTCTCGGGGCTGCTGCACCCTCGCTCGGGGACGGCCGTTCTCGGCGATCTCGACCTCGGCCGTGCCCGCTCAGACGCCATCGTCCGGGCGGGTCTTGTCCAGATCCCCGAGGGACGGGAGATCCTGGCGCGCCTGACCGTCGAGGAGAACCTCCAGTTGGGCGCCTGGTCCCGGCCCGATCGCAACCAACTCGGCCCTGCGGTCGAGAAGATATTTACCCGCTTCCCGATTCTCGGCGAGCGCCGGCGACTGCCTGCCGGGCAGCTTTCCGGCGGCGAGCAGCAAATGTTGGCAATCGCCCGGGGGCTCCTCGCCCAACCCAAGCTTCTCCTCCTTGACGAGCCGTCGCTCGGCCTGGCGCCCCGTGCCGTCGAACAGGTCTTTGCCCTCATCGCCTCGATCCGTGAGCAGGGCATCACCGTCCTCCTGGTCGAGCAAAACGCCCGGCGGGCCTTGGAGCTGGCGGATCGCGCCTATGTGATCGAGAACGGCCGCACCGTGCTGTCTGGCACCGGGATCGAGCTGCAGAACAACCCCTCCGTACGCCGGGCCTATCTCGGCACGGCGTGAGCCGGTTTGGTCCCGCGGAGGCCGGGACTGGTGCGGGGCTCGGTCCAGTTGCCGCTGCCACGGAGCCCACCGGCCATCAGTGGCTCAGATGACGACCCTAAGGGCGTCGGGTTCGACGTCGGCTGCGAGTCGCCGGCCCCTCCCCATCGCCTTGCCGTCGACTTCCAAAGCGAGCGGTCTGGGGAACTCGATCTCGAAGTGGGCCAGTCGGCGCTCCTTGATCCGAGGATGTGGCAGGTGGCTGCCGGTCGGCAACCGAGCCCGTACTTTCCAGAGGTCGTCGAAGGTCAACGTGGCGTCGTAGATGTCGAGCAGCCCGTCGTTCGGGTGCGAGCGTGGACCGAGGTCCCAGGCCCCGCGCCATTGGGCGTTGAGAACAACCAGCGTTCGCCGCCAGGTCCGGCTGTGGGCGACGACGTGCGCCACGAACAGGAGGGGAACGCCATCCAGCACCACTCGACCCAGGTCGACCGGAAACGTCATGGCATCGGCCGACCGCATTCGGTCGGGGTCGACGAGCTCCCCTCCACCGATCGTGCGCCAGAGATCACCGCCAGTCAGGCCCAGCACGGGTACCGGCTTGGCGTGGTCGCGGGCTGCGGTCACCGATTGGGCAGCTTCGGCATCGCTCCCGACGACGACGCCGCCCGCGGGGAGCTGGCCGGAGTAGCCCCAGGGCTGGCCCTTGGCGATGGGCATGGACGACCGGCCTACGGCGCTGCGATCTCGCTGCCGTCGCCCATGGAGTCCGCGGCGCGGGCACCGGCGGGGACAGAGACAGTCGCCGAGGCCGCCACCACCCCCCGGAACAACGCGTCGGCCGCCGACCGGGCCGTCCCCGCCGTCTTCGGATCGGGCGCAATCTCGCCCAGTTGGCGCAGCAGGTCGATCAGTTGCTTGACGTTGCGCACGAAGTCGCCACCGGACAGCTCTGCGTCCTCGAGCAGCGTTTCCAGGTCCCGGCCGCCGGCCCACCCGAAGGCCAGCTCGACGAAGCCCGGATCGGGCTGGCGGGTGAGCGGCAGTCCCGCCTCCTCCTCGGCGCCGTTCAGGTCGCGGGCGAGCTTGGAAATGGGCTGCCACCGGTCGGCGACCTCACGGCTGGGAAACGCCCAGCTGGCGTCGCCCTGGCCCCGGGCCTCAAAGGTGAACACCGACGCCACCGCGGCCAGCGTCGCCGGATCGAGGCCGTCCAGCAAGCCTTGCTGGAGGCACTCGCTCACCAGAAGGTCGGCCTCGTGGTAGGTCCGGGCAAGGCGCTCACCGGCCGAGGTCAGGGACCAGCCGTCGACATACCCCCACGCTTCGAGGACCCGAAGAACTCGGTCGAACTGGCGGGCCAGCGATTCGGTCCGGCCACGGATGCGCCGCTCCAGCCGCTCGGCCTCGCCCGTCAGTCGCGCCGCCCGGTCGAGGGCCCGCAAATGGCGGCGTAGGTCGGGGCACCCGGCGACGGGGTGGCTCTCCGCCGCTTCGGCTCTCTCCGCCGCTGCTGCCCCCGCCTCACCGCCATCTGCGCTCGCCCCCTTGTCGTGCCCCCGCCCTCGAGACCCCCGCCCTGGGCCGCGCAGGCCGACCAGCCCATCCTCACGAAGCCGGGCCGCCTGCAGCGCCGATGCCACCCGCCGCTGGAACCCGGCGTTGTTGGGCGTATAGGGCGCGGGCAACTCGATACGACCCACCGGCCGCGGCGGCGCGGGAAAGTCCTTCGGACCGAGGGTCACCATGCGCCGGTCGGGGGTTATGGCCCGCAGGCGAAGGTCGCCGGCGCGCCGCCGGGCAGTCGACAGGATTGCCACCCGCCCCCCCGACTTCCCGCCCGGAACCACCAGCACGTCACCTGGTTTGACCCGGTCCAGCGCCGCCAGCACCTCGCCGGGAGCGGCGTGGTGGCGGCGGACCGGCTCCTCCACGGGGGCGAGGAGGGCCCGATACGAGGCGACATCGCCGAACGAGCAGGTGGCAGCCGCCAAGGCCTCCGCCGACGCCGCCCGGGCACGCTCCAGCTGGGCTTCCAGGCGCACGACGTCTCCGTCGGCCCGGTACTGGGCGAAGGACAGGTTGAGCAGGTGGTGGGCCACGTCGGGTGGGTAGCGGCGCACCAGGTTGGCGGCCATGTTGTACGTCGGCCGGAACGACGACGTCAACGCGTACGTGCGCGTCCCCGCCAACCCCGCCACCTGGTCGAAGGGAACAAAAGGCGACCACAGCACGATCGCGTAGCCCACCTCGTCAATACCCCTCCGGCCGGCCCGCCCGGTGAGCTGGGTGTACTCCCCTGGGGTGAGAAACTCGTGACGCTCGCCCGTGAACTTCGAGAGCTTCTCAATGACCACCGACCGCGCTGGCATGTTGATCCCGAGCGACAGCGTCTCGGTGGCGAAGACCATTTTTACCAGCCCGGCCGCGAAGCACGCCTCGACCGCCTCCTTGAACGGGGGCACCATGCCGGCGTGGTGGGCCGCGAAGCCCGACTCCAGCCCGCCGATCCACGCGTTGTAGTCGAGGATCGACAGGTCGTCGTCCGACAGGCCCTCGACGTGAGCCTCGGCAATGGCGCGGATCTGGCGGCGCTCCTCGGGCGTGGTCAGGCGGTGCCCGTCGCGCATGCATTGGGTGACCGCGTCGTCGCAGGCGGCCCGGCTGAAGATGAAGTAGATGGCCGGGAGCATCGACATCTCAGCCAGAAGCTCCGCCACCTCGGGGCGCCGCGGGGTGAACAGCCGGCCTCGGGGGTGGCCGCGCTGGCCCGGGTGGCGCAGCGTCTTGGAGTCGAGGGCGCTGGCCTCGGGGTTGGGACGGCCGTCGACGAAGGTCGGGAGGAGCAGCAGCCGGTCGGTTGACCGGTCCCCCATCAGGTACAGGTTGTGGAGCTCGACCGGGCGGCGCTCCTCGATGACCGCCGCCGTGTCCCCCCGCACCGTGCGGATCCAGTCCGCCAGCTCCTCGGCGTTGGACACCGTGGCCGAGAGGCACACCAGGCCCACCTCGGGTGGGGTGTGGATGATGACCTCTTCCCACACCGGTCCCCGGTAGGCGTTCTGCAGGTAGTGGACCTCGTCGAGGACCACGTAGCGCAGGCCGGTCAGCGCTCCCGACCCGGCGTAGATCATGTTGCGCAACACCTCGGTGGTCATGACGACGATCGGAGCGTCGCCGTTGATGACGTTGTCGCCGGTCAGCAGTCCAACCGCCGAGGTGCCGTGGCGGCGGACCAGGTCGCCGAACTTCTGGTTGGACAGCGCCTTGAGCGGGGTGGTGTAGAAGGCCTTGCCCCCCGCCGCCAGGGCCCGGGCGATGGCGTACTCGGCCACGACGGTCTTGCCCGAGCCCGTGGGCGCGGCCACCACCACGCTCGACCCGGCATCGAGGGCGTCGAGGGCGGATACCTGGAACTGGTCGAGCCCGAAGCCCAAGCCGGCAGCGAAAGCGGCCCGCACCGAGGCCGCGGCCGCGGCCGCAGGGTCTGGACGCACGCCTGTAGTTGTACCGCAGCCGGAACCTGTTCCCGAGGATGGCACTCGTACCATCGTGGGAGTGACGTCGCGCGGGAGCGGGAGCGGGGGCGAACTCGAGGTCCTGGTCCCCCTCGGCGAGGAAGACCAGGCCGCAGCGACCCCGTCACCGCCCACGCCGGGGCCCCCGTGGTCCCGCCTCCGGGGGCACCGGCGAGCGGTCATCATCACGGCCGCGGTGGTGATGCTGCTGGTGGCCGCCACCGTCGCCGCCACCGTCCCGGGGCGCCGCTGGCTGATCCGCCGCCAACTGTCCGAACTCGACCGCCAGTGGAAGGCCGCCAACGAGGACGACCTGGGCCGTTTCCACGCCGAGGAGCAGTTGGAGGCTTATTCGCCAGTTGGCGCGGGACCACAGGTGGCGGCGGCGCTGGCCGGCGTCTACCGGGAGGAGCGGGCCGCGCTGCTGGCCCGGCGCAGCGGACTGGCCGGCGCCGTCCTCGTCGATCATGGCCTCAGCCGGCTGCGGGGGCAGATGGTCGAGGCGGTGGGCGACGAGGCGGCATTGCTCGCCAAGTGGGCCGCGTCCTACCAGGCCGAGACGGGGACGTTCTCGCTGCTCGACACCAGCACCCAGTTCGAGGGAGTCGGGGTCGAGTACCAGCAGGCCGACAGCCACCTGCTGGCCGAGTTGGACCGGTGGCGGGTGTCGGCGTCGCCCAGCCCGGCACCGCCGACCTACCCGGCCGCCCGCGACGCGCTGGCCAAGCTGTCGCGCTGGCTCGACCAGCCGACCGGTACCGTGCTCTTGGCCGGGTCCGCCGTCGACGGAACCCTGACACGGTTGGACGTCGACGCCAGCCGGGCGTCGCCCACCTCGGCGCCGGTTGGCTACGACCTGGTGTCCCGGGCCGGCTTTCTCGCCTACACCACCGGCGAGCAGGTGATGGCGGTCGGTGCTGACGGCTCCGGTTCCCCTCGTACCCTGGCGGCGGGCAGCATCGTCTTCGCGGCCACCGACCCCGCCGATGTCTGGGTGTCGTCGGCGACCACCGACGACGGCCTCCAGACGAGCGAGGTCGACGGCACCGGCCGGCTCCTGGCGGGACCGTTCCCGACCCCGGGCACGGCGGTGGGGGCCACCACCGCAGGCCTCGTCATCGACCAGGGCCCGGGGTTGGAGGTCTGGGATCCCCTCACCGGCGCCGTCCGATGCCGGGTCACGACCCCAGGCGAGGTCGGGACGCTGGCGACCCAGGGCGACGCGGTCGCCTGGCTCGGCGGCCAAGACCGCCTCGGGGTAACCGACCTTGGCTCCTGCCGGAACGTCCTGACCCTGCCCCTCCAGCCAATGGGGGATCCGCTGTCTCGCCTTGTGGTGGCGTTCAGCCCGAACGGCAAGACGCTCGCCGTCAGCGGGGTCCTCCCCACCGCCAACGAGGGTCCCGCCCCCGTCGAGCTGGTCGACGTCGCCTCAGGACAGGTGACCGAGCCCCCCGCCGTTCCCGCAGGCACCGGCCCGGCCGACCAGGCGGTGACGGCGATGGCCTGGAGCGCCGACGGGCAGCGGTTGTGGTGGCTGTGCGCCAGCGAGTTCGCCAACGTGGAGTCGTACCTTCTCACCTGGCGCGTCGGAGACCCGTCGGTACAGATCCTGCGGGCGGTGAACCTCCACCTCCAAGCCCCGCTCTTGGTCGCTACTTCTTGAGGATCCGCCCCACGATGATGGCGCATTCGTAGAACACGTACAGGGGGACAGCCATGGCCATGAACGAGTACGGGTCGTTGCTCGGCGTGGCCACCGCCGCCAGAAAGGCGATGCCCACGATGGCGGGGCGGCGGATCCGCCGCAGCGTCTTGCTGGGAACCAGACCGATGACCTCCAGGAACACCAGCACCGCCGGAAACAGGAACACCACCCCGAAAATGGCGGCCGCAGCTACGTACAGGCTGATGTATTTCGAGGGGCTGAAGAGGGCGGCGATGTTGTTGCCGCTGACGCTGATCAACCAGTCCAAGGCCTTCGGCCACACCAGGATGGAGACCGTCACGCCGGCGCTGAACAGCACGATCGACGACGCCACGAACGACAGGGCGTACTTGCGCTCGTGCTTGTGCAGCCCCGGGGTGATAAAGCGCCAGACCTCCCACAACCAGATCGGCGAGGCGAAGAAGATCCCGAGATAGGCGGCCACCTTCAGACGGGTGGTGAACCCCTCCAGGGGGCTGGTGATCACCAGCTGGCCACCGCCGAGAACCATCTTGGGGTGGGCGTGAGCAAAGACCCGGTACGGCTGGGAGATGAAGCCGATGACCCCGTTGTAGAGGAAGAAGCCGATCAGCGTCCCCGCCACGATGGCCACGATGCAGATGATGATGCGCCGCCGCAGCTCCGTCAGGTGCTCGACCAGCGTCATGCGCTTCAGGCCGTCGTCGCCCTCGTCGGCGGGCGGCTTGTTCCCGTTGCTGGGCTCCTTGTTGGCGCGACGCAGGCGGATGGCGATGGGAAGGAACCCTCGTTAGTTGAGCGACGGGTCGTCGGGCGCCGGCGGCAGCCCGCTCAAACCACCAGACCCTAACGCCGCCCCCGGCCCCGGCAACGCGGCATCGGCCGGGTAGGTCGTGCCGGCCGGGTAGGTAGTGCCGGCCGGGTTGGACGGCGCATTCGGCGAAGCCACGCCCGAGCCGTTCCCGTTGACGTTCCCGTTCCCACTGCCGAACGTCGAGCGGGCCGCAGCCGCGGTGTCCGGAATGGTGCTGGTCATGCTGCTGCGGAACCCGGCCATCTCGTCACGCCAGTTGCCCACCTCATTGCGCAGGTCGCCGACGGCGGCGGTAATGGCGTCCTTGGGGTCACCGAGGGCTCCCGACACCTCTTCTTGGAGGCGGGAGGTGAACTTGCGGACCTCTCGGACCCATTTCCCGGCGGTGCGGGCCGCTTGGGGCAGCCGGGACGGCCCGAGGACGACGAGGGCGATGATCGCCAGCAGGAGGAGCTTGTCGGGCCCCGGGAAGTTGATCACCGACCGGCCACTCTACCGGGGGCCCGAATCCGCCAAGCTGCGGGCGGAACCGATGAGCGAGGAATGAGGCGCCGCCAGCGAGGCGTTGGCGTCGCGGATCTCGGCGACCAGCGGGCGTACCTCCGCCAGCCGGGTAATCGAGTGTCGCAGGGCCGTCGCCTCGGCGGTGAGCGCCCGGACCCCCTGCCACAGTGCCATCCCCGCGACCGCCGCCACCCCGAGCGGAAGCCACCACCACGCCGAGAGCATCATGACAAGACTACGAAACGTCGATCAGGATTGGATTCGTGGATTCGCTATTGATGCCCCCGATCGGCTTCGCCCACCGTGGGGCCCCGGTATTGGCGCAAGAAAACACGATCGAGGCATTTTTCCAGGCCCGCCAGCACGGCGCGCCGGGCCTGGAGAGCGACGTGTGGCTGACCAGCGACGGGGTGGCCGTGCTCGACCACGACGGGGTGGTGCGCTCCGGGATCCGCCGCCGGGGCATCGGCGCCGTCCTGCGCCGCCAGTTGCCCAGCCACATCCCGACGCTCGAGGACCTGTACCAGGCGTGCGGCACCGGCTTCGCCCTCTCCCTCGATGTGAAGGACCCGCTGGCCGCCCGGGAGGTGGTGGCGGTGGCCCGCGACGCCGGAGGCGAGGAGGCGCTGGCCAACCTGTGGTTGTGCCGGCCGGACTGGCAGGAGCTGGCGTCGTGGCGGGCCGACGGGACGCCGGGGCCGTCGGGTTCCCCGGCGCCGCTGCCCGAGCCGGTGCACCTCGTCGATTCGACCCGCCTGAAGCGCATCAAGGAGGGTCCCGAGCGCCGCGCCGCCAGCCTCGCCGACGCCGGGGTCGACGCCATCAACCTGCACCAGACGGACTGGACGCCGGGGCTGACAACCCTGTTCCACCGTTTCCTGCGCTACGCCTTCGGATGGGACGCCCAGTTCGACCGGACCCTCATGGCGCTCCTGCGGATGGGGTGCGACGGCGTCTACAGCGACCACGTGGACCGAATGGTCACAGCCCTGCAGGCGCTAAGTCGTGTCTCCCCCGCCGCGGTAGAAGGCACGACCGAGGAGAAACAGCAGGTAAACGCCGACCAGGACCCCGACGACGATCAACCCCAACCGGAATGAATGCGGGACCGGCCAGACCTTTATGAAGTCCCGCCCGACGATCAAATGGCGCGGGATCTCACCGATGAATCGGCTGTCCTTGGAATTCCCGCGGTTGTCTCCGAGTACGTAGTACTGGCCTTGGGCGACGGTCGTGAGCGGCAGGTTGAGCGTCTGCGTACCCGCCGGCAAGTAGGGCTCCCTCAGCTGCGTGCCGTTGATGTACACCTGCCCGTTAATTCCCTGGATCTGATCGCCCGGCAGCCCGATGACCCGCTTGATGAGGTCCTTCACGGTGGGGTCGTTGGCCTCACTCGGCGGCGACTTGAAGACCACGATGTCGCCCCGGTGGATGCTGTGCAGGTCGTAGCTGAGCTTGTTGACCAGCACCCGATCGCCCGGCTTGAGGGTGGGCTCCATCGACCCCGACGGGATGAAGAACGCCTGGATCAGGAAGGTCTTGACCACGAAGGCCACCGCAAGGGCGGCAACCAGGATGACGACCCATTCAAGGATCGCACGAGTACCCGAACCGCTCTTGGGCGACGTCTCGCTTGGGACAGCAGTAGAGGCAGCCTGGTCGGACACAGCGGCGCTTACCATATCGAACTGCCCCGGCTACTCGGTAGCGGGCTTTCCGGCGGGAGCCCTTCGCGTCGGGGGCCTGACGGTGGCGATCCCTCCCCGGTAGCGGTCTAGCACCCGTCTCGCGGCTGCCGGCCCCACCTCCCCATCGCCCTCGACAACGGTTGCCGCGGGCCCGGCTCGCAAGAGAAGCCGCTCCAACCACGCCCGCTGCCCTGCCGCCAGGGTGACCCGCAAGGCCCCACCAGGCTGCTCCACCACCCCCTCGTTCGGGTACTGGCTGGCGATCCACCGACCCTCGGGTGCCAGGTCCAGCACCACCGTGGGCCCCTCTGGATCGGGGTGGAAGGTGCGGCGGTCGGACGGCGCCTTGGGCGCCCGGAATCGCTCGTCACGTACCACGGCGGCCCGGATGCGATCCACCCGGAACAGGCGCTCGCCGCCCGCGGCCTGGCAGTACCCCCGCAGATACCACTGGCCCTCGGCATTGAACACCTCCCAAGGCTCAACCAGTCGCAGCCCCGTCTCGTCGCGACCGAAGGAGTAGTACTCGATCTCGAGGCGCCGGCGCTCAGCCACCGCCTGGCGCACCAGCGACAGCACCTCCGGCGGGGCCGCCGCCAGCGCCACTTCGACCGACTCGTCGGCGCTGACCCCGAGCGCCGAAGCGAGCTTCTCGAGCGCTCGGCCGAGAGCCCCCTCGGGATCACTGCCCGGTACCGCCATGAGGGCCGACCCGGCGCTCAAGAGTGCCAGACCTTCTGGTGGGGAAAGGCGCAGCGGGTGCCGGAAGTAGTCCGCGAAGCGAATCCAGACCCGCCCGTCGGCGACGTCGACCTCGATCAGCGAGTCGGGAGTGAACGGGTACACGCCGCAGAGGAACAGCAGGTCGAGATCCTCTAGAAGATCGTGCTCGGTGACCTCGAAACGGCGGCAGACCTCCTCGACGCTCGGGCCGTCTCTGGCCGCCACCCATGGGACCACCGCCAGGAGGCGGGCCAGACGTTCCTGGGCTGAGGGGCGGCTCATCGGCTGTTGGGCGGGCGCGGCGGCGGGGCGGCGACCGGATCGGGCGGCGGGCCCGGCGGCGGGGCGGCGGACGGATCGGGCGGCGGGCCCGGCAGCGGGCCGGGGGGCCGGTTCTTGGCGGCGACGGAAAGGGTCACGGGGGGCGGGCCGGATGATGCCGCGGCCCGCTTGGCGTCACGAGGGACCGGAGCCGCCCTGGCGACGCCAGCCCGACGTGGCGCTGGTTTCGTGGTGGCGCCTATGGCGCTTCCCGGGCTGCACGACGCTGCGGATGGCTCAGCCAGCTGCTCCAGCCACTCGATCAGGTCGTCGACCAGCGCCAGCGGACCGAGCAGCTGGGCATTGTCCAAGAACCCCAGGACGAAGGTGCGAAACGCGGCTCGGTTGGTGACGCTCACATAGAGGACGACACTGCCGTCGTCGCTCATCTCCATCCGCGACCGGGTGCCGGCGGCGCCGATCGCCCAGCTCTCTTGGTCGGCGTCGACGCGGAGTATGGCCGTGACTTCCTCGTCATCGCCCAGCTGCCACGGCGGTGGCGGTGCGGTCGATCCAGCGGGAGGGCGCTCAAAGGCGCTCGGCTCACCGATCGGCTCGGGCGCCCCCTCGATCCGGTCGGCCCTGAAGGTGCGCGAGCCGTTGCGAGTGTTGTCCCATGCCACGAGGTACCACTGACCGGATCGGAAGGACAGGCGCCACGGATCCACCAGCCGAGGCCCGCCGTTGTACCTGAAGGCAAGGCGCTGCCGAGCCGCGACCGCGCCGAAAATAGTCGCCACCTCCTCGCCGGCCGGCAGCGCCACGGACGAAGGTGCCCGACCGGAGGCAGCCGGCGCCGGGCCGGCTGACGGCCGGCGGGCCGACGCCTGGCGAGCC
>JBOGGN010000478.1:0-30636 GCA_050744165.1 Acidimicrobiales bacterium
GGCCGGCGGCAAGGGGCTGTCCGGCCGCGGATCACCTTGAACGTGGGGTCGGTGCGCACGACGCCTCAATTCACCCGATGGATGCTCCCCATTTGGCGACACCCTGCGGGCCGCGGTGAATTGACAAGTAACAGCGTTAAGTCAGGGCTACGACCGGCGGTAGCCTCCGCCCGATGTCGCCGTCGCTCCCCGGCCACGGTCGGCCTCGCCTGGTGAGCATCGTGGTTCCCGTACGCAACGCAGCCGGCGTCCTCGCCGACCAGCTGGCGGCACTGGCCGGCCAGCGCTACCGCGGCGAGCGGGAGGTCGTGATCGTCGACAACGGATCCACCGACGGCAGTGCCGAGGTGGCGGCGGCGTGGTCCGAACGGCTGCCGCTGCACGTCGTCAGCGCGCCTGCACCTGCGGGCATCAACGTGGCCCGCAACGCGGGGGCGGCGGCTGCCCGGGGTGAGCTTCTGGTGTTCTGCGACGCCGACGACGTGGTGGCGCCGGGCTGGCTGGCGGCGATGGCAAGCACCGCCAGATGGGCCGACATCGTGGGCGGCCCTCTGGACGAGGCCACGCTCAACCGACCCGACCAGCGCGCCTGGCGCCCCCCGACGCCCGCCACCGCGTTGCCCCGGGCGCTGCGGTTTCTTCCCTACGCCCCGGGCGGCAACCTGGCGGTGTGGGCCGAGGTATGGCGGGCCTTGGGCGGCTTCGACGAGCGGTTCTCTGTCGGAGGAACCGAGATCGAGTTTTGCTGGCGAGCCCAGCTGGCCGGCTGCCGGCTCGGTTTTGCATCCGGTGCCGTCGTGCGGGTCCGCCACCGCGCCAGCCTTCCGGCCCTGGCCCGCCAATTTCACCGCTACGGCATGGCCCAGGCACAGCTTTATGCCCACTTCCGCGCCGATGGCGTTCCTCCCAGCCAGGCCCGGGAGGCGTTGCGCGACTGGTGGTGGGCCACTCGCGCCATGGCGAATCGGCGCCAGCGCCCCGAGGCGCTTCGAGTGGCGGCCCTACGGGCAGGGCGGCTTCGGGGCAGCGCCCGGCACCGGGTGCTCTTCCCGTGAGGACTCAGTGCCCAGAATGCCCCGGCGGGTGCAAGCGGCGGTAGGTCCTGGATGCCTCGAACCGCTTGCTCGCCTGGCGCCACTGCGGGAACTCGTCACCGAGTCGTTGGCTGACGGCCCCCGACGGGTCGCGAACCACCTCGTAGCCTCCATTCAGGATCTGAAACGGCGAGGTCACCAGCTGGCACAGGTCGAATGGTGCCGACCCGCTCGATTCGAAATATGAGGGAAAAACGAAGTTGGTGACGCTGACCTTGGTCCCGTCGGCGAGGGTGACGCGGTAGGTGGTGTTCTCCACGGCGTCGGCCACTTCCATCGCCACCTGGCTCCCGTCGCTCCGAGTGGCGCTGTAGGAGTCGCAGCGAGGATCCACCGCCGCCTCGGCCGCCTCATGGGAGGCCCCCGCCGACACCGACGTCGCCCCCGAGAGCACGGTCCCGTTGTTCTGGAGGATCAGATCGACGAACACCCGCAGATACGGGTCCCCCTGCGGATCCACGTCGTGGTAACCGAGCAGGTGTGCGGCGTCGGCGTTCGGCAGGAAGTAACACTTCATGACCCCACTCGGCGCCGATGCGGCGTCGGTGGCGACGAGATGGTGGGGTGGCGGGATGTGCCAGGCGGCACCGATGTCCGGCGCCTGCAGGTTCAGGGCCTCGACGATGCGAGCGACGTCGGTGTCGGCCAGGCTGCTGCTGGCCTGGTTGATCCAGGCCATGACGGTGCCTGCGGTGCCCGCGGTTGGGTGTGGGGTGCCTGCGGTGCCCGCGGTGCCTGCGGTCGCGTCTAAAGAGCTCACTCTGAAGGTCCTATCCGGCCGTCGTGGCGAGGTAACCGGTGGCCGCCGCCCGACTCGCCAGAATCCCACGGGGCCCGCGCTTGGGTGCCGCCGTGCGTACATTGGATCGCGGCTGTCGCTCGTCGTGAGGGGGCCCGGGGAAGATGCAATCGCAAACGCTGACCGAGTTGGAAAAGGTCGTCATCCGATTCGCTGGCGACTCCGGCGACGGCATGCAACTGACGGGTGACCGCTTCACCCTGTCCAGCGCCCTGTTCGGCAACGACCTGGCTACGGTGCCCGACTATCCCGCCGAGATCCGCGCCCCGGCGGGGACCCTGGCAGGGGTGTCCGCCTTCCAGATCCACATCTCGGACCACGACATCCTGACCCCGGGCGACGCACCCAACGTGCTGGTGGCCATGAACCCCGCCGCCCTGCGGGCCAACCTCGGGGACATGGCGGCGGGCAGCACGCTCATCGTCAATACCGACGCCTTCGACGACCGCAACCTGGCCAAGGCCGGCTATCGCGCCGACCCCCTGGCCGACGGGTCGCTGTCAGGCTTCACGGTCTACGAGATCGCCATGACCTCCCTCACCCAGGCGGCGGCCAAGCCCAGCGGCGCCAAGCCCCGCGACGCCGAGCGCTCCAAGAACCTCTTCGCCTTGGGCCTGTTGTGCTGGATGTACAGCCGGCCGACCGAGTTCATCCTGCGGTGGATCGACGAGCGCTTCGGCGGGGCACCGACGGTCGCCATGGCCAACACCCTGGCGTTCAAGGCGGGGTACAACTTCGGGGAGACAGCCGAGTTGGTGGGCGGTCCGTTCACCATCCGGCCCACCGTCTTCCGGCCCGGGACCTACACCAACGTCAGCGGTAACACGGCCCTGGCGTGGGGTCTGGTGGCGGCCGGCCAGCTGGCCCGGCTCCCGGTGCTGCTGGCGTCATACCCGATCACCCCGGCCTCCGACATCCTGCACGAACTGTCGAAGTGCCAAAACTTCGGGGTGCGCACCATGCAGGCCGAGGACGAGATCGCGGCGGTCGGCGCGGCCCTGGGTGCCGCCTTCGGCGGCCACCTCGGGGTCACCACGACCAGCGGACCCGGCATGGACCTGAAGGCCGAAACCATCGGCCTCGCCGTGAGCCTGGAGCTGCCCTTGCTCGTCATCGACGTGCAGCGGGGCGGTCCCTCGACCGGGTTGCCGACCAAAGCCGAGCAGTCGGATCTGCTGATGGCCATGTACGGCCGCCACGGCGAGGCGCCGGTCCCCATCGTGGCCGCCAAGACCCCTGGCGACTGCTTCTATTGCGCCATTGAGGCGGCCCGGATTGCCCTCAAGTACCGGACGCCCGTGATCTTGTTGTCCGACGGTTACCTGGCCAACAGTGCCGAGCCGTGGCTGCTCCCCGAGGTCGACGACCTCCCCGACATCGGCGTCGATTACGCCACCGCGGGCAACCACAATGACGATGGCGGAGCGTCCCAGTTCCTCCCTTACCTCCGCGACCCGCTCACGCTGGCCCGTCCCTGGGCCGTTCCCGGGACACCAGGTTTGGAGCACCGCATCGGCGGCCTGGAGAAAGCCGACGGCACCGGCGCCGTTTCCTACGACCCGGCCAACCATGAACGGATGGTCGAGTTGCGCGCTGCCAAGGTGGCCGGGATCGCGGCCGACATTCCCCCTCTCGCGGTGGACGACCCCGGGGGCGACGGCCAACTCCTGCTGCTCGGCTGGGGGTCGACCTTCGGACCGACCGCGGCCGCGGTCGAGCGGCTCCGGCGCCGGGGGGTGCGGGTGGCCCACGCCCACCTCACCCACCTGAACCCCTTCCCGGCGAACCTGGGAGGCGTGCTGGCCCGCTACCCGCGGATCCTCGTGCCGGAGATGAACCTCGGGCAGCTCACGGCGCTCATCCGGGCCCGATTTCTGGTCGACGCCCGGGCCGTCACCAAGGTGCAGGGGCAGCGGTTCCGGTACTCCGAGATCGAAGCCGCGGCGGTGGCCGCGCTGGAGGCGCCATGACCGAAACGGTCGTACCGGTGACGACGAGGAAGGACTGGGCCAGTGACCAGGAGGTCCGCTGGTGCCCCGGCTGCGGCGACTACTCGGTCCTCACCGCGGTCCAGATGCTCCTGCCCGAGCTCGGGGTACGCCGGGAGAACACGGTGTTCATTTCCGGCATCGGTTGCTCAAGCCGGTTTCCCTATTACATGAACACCTACGGCATGCACAGCATCCATGGCCGAGCACTGGTGCTGGCGACCGGCCTGGCGATCAGCCGTCCCGACCTCGACGTCTGGGTGGTGACCGGCGACGGTGATGCCCTCTCGATCGGCGGCAACCACCTGATCCATGCCCTGCGGCGCAACGTGAACCTCACCATCTTGCTGTTCAACAACCAGATCTATGGGCTCACCAAGGGCCAGTACTCGCCGACCAGTGAGGAAGGCAAGGTCACCAAGTCGACGCAGTTCGGATCGGTGGACCACCCTTTCAACCCGATCAGCCTGGCCCTCGGCGCCGAGGCGTCCTTCGTGGCCCGGACCCATGACCTCGACCGCCACCACATGATGGAGACCTTCCGGCGGGCGCACGATCACCGCGGATCCGGGTTCGTGGAGATCTACCAGAACTGCAACGTGTTCAACGACGGCGCCTTCGAGAAGGTCACCTCGCGCGAGGTCCGCTCCCAGATGCTGATCCCGCTGGTGCACGGGAAGCCCATTCGATTCGGCCGGGACAACGAACTTGGCGTCACCGTCGACCGCCAGGGCCGGCCGAGAATCGTCGAGGTGGCCGAAGCCGGTGAGGAGTCGATCCTGGTGCACGACGAGCGGCGGGAGGAGCCGGGTTTGGCGTTCATGTTGTCCCGCCTTGCTCGGGGTCCCTACGAGCCGACACCAATCGGCATCTTCCGGGCCGTCGAGCGCCCCGATTATGGGTCGCTGGTCAACGCCCAACTCTTGGATGCACGAGGCCGGCGGGGACCCGGCGATCTGGCCGCACTTCTGTCGTCGGGGACCACCTGGACGGTCGATCCATAGGCAGCGATACGAGGCCGCCATAGACTGGTTGCCGTGCCACCAATGGAGATGTGTGACATCTGCGGCCAGCCGCTACCCGCCGACGAGGCCGTCCGCGGCGAGATGATGACCTCCGAGCTCATGTGCCCGACGCACATGACGATGCACCAGGACTGCTTCGAAAAGGCATCGGTGATGTGGGCGCCGGAGGTAGACGAGTGCCCCTACGATTCCCGCTACCCCGAGACTGCCGCCTGGTCGGCCAACCCGGGTGACGAGGTGGCGGCCGAGCGCGTCAACGCCGAGTTCAACCTGGACCGGTAGCGGCTCGTCGGCTGAGTCACGCCGCCTGCCGCAGCCAGCCACAGATGGGTGGCGGCGAACGCCCGGTAGGGCCGCCACGGCTCGGCCATGGCGGCCGCTTCCGCCGAGCCGATCGGCCGGCTGGTCGGTGCAGCCAAGGCTCGGCGCAGGCCAAGGTCGCTGGCCGGGAAAGCGTCCGGCTCGCCCATGCGCAGTGCCAGGTAGTGGGCCGTCCACGGGCCCAAGCCGGCGGTCGCGGTGATGGCCGCCTCGAACTCGCCGAGGCTTCGGCTGCGGTCCAACTCGATAGCGCCTCGGGCCACTGCGGCCGCGAAGTTCCGGACCGCAGCCTCCCGGGTGGTCGTGAGGCCGAGCCCCGAGAGGTCGGCTTCCGCCAGTGCCTCCGGCGATGGGAACAGGCAGGTGAGCCCCACGGGCCCGAGCCCCGGCACTGGGACGCCGTGGCGGCCGACCAAGCGGGCCATCAGGGTGCCGGCGCCGGCGACGCTCACCTGCTGGCCCAAGATGGCCCGCACCCCGGTTTCGAACGGATCCCACGTGCCGGGCGGGCGCAGACCGGGCACCGCCGCCATGAGCGCCCCAAGCAGTCGCACCTGGGCTGGGCGGTCGCGCCCCGCCGTCCCCATCGCTCCGGCCAGGTGTTCGGTGGCTCCGGCCACGTCGGCGTCGAGGTTGAAAATCCGCCGTGCTCGCTGCACATGGTGGATCAGTCCCTCCCAGTGGGGAAGGTGGGCGCGCAGCACCAGGTGGTCCGGGCCGCCGGGCGACAGCTCGATGACCCCGGGGTCGCCGTCAATGGCAACGGTCCGGCGATACGTTCCACCAGAGACATGCTCGACGCCCGCGATGGCCCGCGCCTTCAGGTAGGCGAGCATGGGCTCCCATGCCAAAGGCGGCGAGAATCCCAAGCGAAGGGTGAGCCCACCGTCGGCGACCAGCCGGTCGGACACTCGGCGGCGCGCACGCAGCTCGCCCGGCGTGGCCCGAAACACCTCCTGGCTGGCCCGGTTGAACTGCCGCACGCTGCCGAAGCCGGCCGCAAAGGCGATGTCGGTGATACTGAGATCTGTGTCATCGAGCAGCCGCCGGGCGAAGTGGGTCCGCCGAGACCGGGCGACCTGATCGGGCGTGGCCCCGACCTGCTCCTCGAACAGGCGGCGCAGGTGGCGCGGCGAAATTCCCAGCCGGGCGCCCAGCTCCGCCTCGTTGCCCGCGTCCAGGGCGCCGTCGAGTATCAACTGCACCGCCCGGCAGACAAGCTCGGTGCCCGCCCACGGCATAGGCAGGTCGGTGCGGTATGGCCGGCAGCGCAGGCACGCCCGGAACCCCGCCGCTTCGGCGGCCGCGGGGTTCGGAAAAGGGCGGACATTGGCGGGGAGCGGACGGCCCCCGCACCCAGGGCGGCAATAGATGCCGGTGGTCACGACTGCCGAAAATCCGTTCATGCTATTGATAGTTGACCACACCGGGACGCTCGACGAGACGTATCCGGACACGCTGGGTGGGCCTGTCCGGATCCGTCCGGCGTGGTCGTCCCCGGTGACCGAAAATGGAGCCATGCCCGTGACCGCCGCCACTATCCGCTACTCGTTCACCCCCTCGCCCCTGGGGTCGATCCTCCTGTCCGCCAGCGAGACCGGCCTGCGGGGCCTGCACTTCACCGGCCACGCCCACAGCCCAGAGCCGGCGGTGCCCTGGGAGCGAGACGACGACGCGTTCGAGGGTCTGAGCGCCCAGCTGGCCGAGTATTTCGACGGCCGGCGGACCGACTTCGACGTGCCCCTCGACATGGTCGGCACCGCGTTCGAGCGTCAGGTGTGGGCCGCCCTGCTCGGCGTCGGCTATGGAGAGACGGCCAGTTACGGCGAGATCGCCCGCCGCATCGGCCGTCCCGGCGCCGCCCGAGCGATCGGGGCCGCCAACGGGCGCAACCCCGTGTCGATCATCGTCCCCTGCCACCGCGTCATCGGCGCCGACGCCAGCCTCACCGGCTACGGCTGGGGGGTCGACCGGAAGGCTTGGCTGCTCGACCTGGAGCGCCGGACTTCGGGTGCCGACGTGGGTGCGCGGCCGCAAACGCTTCCCGGCATGGATCTCAGCCGCTGACACGACGCGTCGGCGGCCGGGCGGCAAGTAAAATCGACGCCGGGGATGCTAACCCGGTACTTGCCGGTTGGCAAGTAAGATTTCTCCCATGTCCTCAAGCTCAGGTCCCGCTCGCGACCCGGCGCACGTGGTTGACTCAGAGCCAGTGGTCGACTCAGGGCCAGTGGTCGACGCGGTGCCCGATGCGGCGCCCCGGTCGACCCGGGAGCGCATCCTCGACATCGCCTTGGAGTTGTTCAACGCCAAGGGCTACGACAAGACGTCACTGCGGGAAATCGCCGAACGCCTCGGCTTCTCCAAGGCGGCCGTGTACTACCACTTCGCCAGTAAAGACGACATCCTGCTGGCTCTTCATGAGCGGCTGCACGCGCTGCTCCAGGATGCGCTGGCGGGCATGGAGCAGCCGAACACGGCCGCCGGCACGTGGCCGGCGCTGCTCGATCGACTCATCGATGGCATGATTCAAAACCGCGAGCTGTTCGTACTCCACGAACGCAACCGGCAAGCCTTCGAGCAGCTGCACCTCATCAGGAAGCACGAAGGCGAGCACCAGGACTTTGAGAAGGGCCTGCGCGCACTGATGGCCGACGACAGCATCCCCCTCGAGACCCGGGTACGGATGGCGTGCTCCCTTGGGGCGGTGACCCTGGGCGTCATGATCATGGGCGAGGCTTTCGCCGGCGTGCCGTCCGCCACCCTGGCAGGGATCGTGCGATCCATTGCGGGTGACGTCCTGAAGCCGTGCCTGCCCGGCACCGGCGCCAGCGCGGCCTAGGTCCACGTGACCGTCGACGAGCTCTCGCTTGGCGCCTCGAGCTAGGGGCTGCGTGGCCGGAAAGCTAAACCTCGAGACCCTGGTGTGCGCCTTCAAGGGCCATTGCACGCCCGCGGCCTCGGTGGCGGCGCTGCGGGTCGAGGAGGCGGGGTTCGGGATCGACGTGGCGCCGACGTGGCGGATCTCCCGCTGCCTGCGCTGTGGCGTCTGGATCGGTGGCCCACCGCCGACGACGCCGGAGCGAGACTCCCTACCCGCGTTCGAGGAGCTCGACCGGCCGCGGCGGGGAAAGGCGCTGCGCCAAGCGGTGATCCTCCGCCTGATCGCCATAGAACGGGGCATCCACTGCGTGATTTTCGCGGCCATCTCCATCGGCGGTTTCGTGCTGCGGGCCAATCTGGCCGCGGCGCAAGGGGCGGTGTCGCGCTTCGTTCAGAACCTGGCCCGCCAGGAGTCGGAGTCCGGGCACAACAACACGAGCAATTTTGTGTCCCGGGAAGGCACCAAGTTCCTCCACCTGAGGTCCAGCACGCTGGAACTGCTGATCGTGACGGCGGCGATCTACGCGGTGGTGGAGGGCACCGAAGCGGTGGGGTTGTGGCACGAGAAGCGGTGGGCGGAATATCTCACGGCGCTGGCGACTGCCGGCTTCTTGCCTTTTGAGATTTACGACCTGACCAAAGGTGTCACCGTCTTGCGCCTGGGTGCGCTGATCATCAACCTTGCGGTGCTCGTGTACTTGGTGTACGCCAAGCACCTTTTCGGCGTCGCCCGCCATCGGGTCGCAGCCCCGGAGGAATCGATGGCCGGTGAGCGCGAGGCATTTTTCCCGCCCTATGTAAAAGACGGTGGTTAGGCGACCGAGGACTGGTCGAGGCGTTCGAGCGTGCGGGCGGCATGGCGGCGCCAGCCGACCGGCACCCGGGCATCGGCCGCGATCCGTGACAGCAAGTCCCGGTCGGGGTCCGGGCGTATGAGGTCCTCCAAGGTGATGGCGGGGGTAACCGCCGGCTGGACCTCGATGGCATCGCCGGCCGCCAGGCTGCCCGGGTTGACGATACGCAGGTACACACCGGGCCGGGCGGCCGCCTCGAACAGCTCGGGGAAAGCGTCGTCGCCCATCTTGATGCCGAGCTTGTAGCAGGGGGACCGGGGCTGGGCGACCTCGAGGGTGGCCGAGCCGACCTGCCAGCGGTCGCCGATCGAGGCCCGGGTCAGGTCCAGGCCTTCGGTGGTCAGGTTCTCCCCGAAGGTCGCCGGGTCCATATCCTCGTGCAGGGCCGACGCCCACCAGTGGTAGTCCTCGATGGCGTAGGCGTAGACCGCCTTGTCGTCGCCCCCATGGACCCGGCGGTCGGCTTGGTCGTCGCCCGCCAGGTTGACACCTGCGAGGGCGATGGGGCCGTCGACGGGGTGTTTCCAGATGGCGCTGCGCACCGTCCGCCCGTGCCACTGGACCTCCTCTGGAGTGCCGACGTTGACGCTGAGCACGCGGGGTGCGGGCATTGAGGTCCTCCTACTAACCGTTGCTCGTAAGGATAGAGGTTAGGCATGGTGGCTGGTCGTTGTCAACCGGTAATCGTACCGTAAACGGTTAGACCTGGATAGGCTGACCAGTATGGCCGGAAGCCCGTTCCTGTGGATCGGCAACCATCCTGGCCTGGATTTCTGCAATACCGAGCCGGTGGTGGACGGCCAGCTGGTGGATTTGCTGGCGGACTCGGACGACCTGGATCGGTGGATGGCGGAAGCGGGCTCGGACGGGGCCGCGGCCGTGGCGTACGACACCCTCCTTTGGGCACGACGGCTGCGTGAGGCGCTGCGGGCGTTCCTGGACCCCGCCACCCGAGGCCCCGAGACCCACCGCCGACTGAACACGGTGCTGGCCGAGGTGCCGGCGATGGCGTCGGTTGCCGAGACGGGTCGCTTGGTCCTGCTCCCGGCGCCTGGCCGTCCCGCCGGCGACGATCAACGCCGATTGGACCTGCTCCAGCTGGTGATCGGCGCCGCCGCCCTCGAACCGGCCCGGGTACGCGCCTGCGCCAACCCCGCGTGCGTGCTGTTGTTCTACGACGCCAGCAAGGGGGGGCGGCGCCGCTGGCATGACATGGCGACGTGTGGCAACCGGGCCAAGGCAGCTTCGCACTACGCCCGGGCCCACCGCGGCTAGCCGCCACCGGGCGCTGTCGCCGGCCGCGGCCACCCCGCAGGCAGACTGCCCGGTATGGCCACGACTCACCATTACCAGGCCCGCTGCACGTGGACCGGCTCGACTGGCGCTGGCTACGAGGCCTACGACCGCCGCCACCGAGCAGAGGCCCCGCCCGCCGTCGCCGCCCTCGAGCTGGCGTCTGACCCGGCATTCCGAGGCGACCCGTCGTTGCTCAACCCCGAGCAGCTGCTGGTACTGGCGGCGTCGTCGTGCCAGCTGCTGTCGTTCCTGGCGGTGGCGTCACGGGCCCGCCTCGACGTGGTCGCCTACGAAGACGACGCCATGGCAGAGATGACCGAGTCGCACGGCCCCGCGTCGCTGTCGCGCATCGTGCTCCGTCCCCGCATCACCCTGGCCGGCCCGGTCGACGAAGCCCGGCTTCGCCACTTGGTCGAAGTGGCCCACCGCCAGTGCTACATCGCCAACAGCCTGAAAACCTCAGTCGAGGTGGATGCCACCTTCGTCGAGGCATTTTCCAACCCTGGCTCGGGAACGGGTCTCGATGAGTTCGGAGGCCAGCCGGCGTCGTAGCCATGTGACTGCCGTGGTCGTGCTCGTGCGGGGAGGCGCCGAGATCGGGCAGTGGCCGCTCCCGCTTGCGGGGCCACCAGACTTGGCGGTCGTCGACTACCTGGCCCGCTTGCAGCTTGCAGCCGCCCGGCGGGGGTGCCGCATCCGGGTGCGCCAGGCGCCGGCTGGCCTCGCCGACCTGCTCCGGTTGGTGGGGTTGGCTCGCTCGGTCTCGGGTGCCGGCTGCGGCCTCGTCATCGACGTGGGGGCTGAGCCGGTGAGCGATCGGTGCGGCAGCGACGCCGGGGATGGACCCAAGGGGGAGCCGGTGGCGGCCCCCATCGTCGAGACGGCCGATGGTCAGCCCCTAGGTGTTGAGGCGGTCCGGCAGCCCGAAGGCCTCGAAGAGCCGGGTGTCGAGGAAGCAGTTCAGCGCCGAGATCCGATCGCCTGACGTTTCCAGCACGAGCAGAGCCCACGCCCGGTGGCCGCCGGCGGGGTCGACCCGGTACTGGCCGAAGGCAGGGCAGCCGTTGGCCGCGGGCGCCCGAACCAGGTGCGACCCCCGGCACCCGATCCCGGCCCCGAGCATCCACGCCCCGATGTCGGCCGACCCCTGCAGCCACATGGCGAACGGCGGCATGCACTGCACCGCGTCGTCGTGGAGCAACGCCACCAGCCGGGGGACGTCGTAGCTCTCAAAGGCTTCGACGTAGGCGTCGAGCAACTCCCGCTGGGCGTCGTCGACGGGGTGCACCTCCGGCGCGCCAGCGCCCTCGCCGGCCCGCAAACCCGGGGCCTCGGCCAGTGTGGTTCGAGCCCGTTGCAGCGTGCTGTTGACCGCCGCCGGGGTCGTATCGAGCAGCTCGGCCACCTCCGCGGCCCGCCAGCGCAGCACGTCGCGCAGGATCAGCACCGAGCGCTGGCGGGCCGGAAGATGCTGCAGGGCGGCAACAAAAGCCAGCCGCACGCTCTCCCGCCCCTCCGCCACCTCGGCCGGGTCGCCGCCCGGCAGGATCCGGTCGTCGGCGACGGGCGACAGCCAGCGGCTCTCCGCAGTGAGGGGCCCGAGGTGGGTCGGGTCGGCGGGCGAAGCCGGCCCGAGGTCCATCGGCCGGGCCCGGCGTTGGCGCCCCCGCAGCATGTCGATGCACACGTTGGTGGCGATCCGGTACACCCACGACCGCAGCGCCGAGCGCCCCTCGAAGCGCGCCCGGGACCGCCACGCCCGCACCAGCGTCTCCTGCACCGCGTCGTCGGCCTCGAACCCCGAGCCGAGCATGCGGTAGCAGTAGCCGGTGAGCTCCCGGCGCAATGGTTCAAGTTCGTCCAGGTCGGCGGCAGGCGAGGCGGCGACGGCAATGGTCATACCTGATGGGACGTTGGTGCCTTCGGAAAATCATCGGGGAAAAATGTCGCAGCTGATGGTTGCGAGGCCAGGGATCGAACCCGGTCCTCCTGGTTCAGAGCCAGGCGTGGTGCCATTTCCACCACCTCGCAGTCTGGACGGGGAGATTCGAACTCCCGGCCCGGGGTTGGCCTCAGGTCAAGTCCCCTTGTAGTTGAGGACCTGGTGCAGGGTGTGGCGGACCTCTACCAAATCGGCCTGGTCGGCCATGACCTGGTCGATGTCCTTGTAGGCCGAGGGGATCTCGTCCAGGAGCGCCTCAGCCCGGTCCGACAGCCACACCTTGCCGGCCATCTGGGTCTCGAGATCCTTGGTGGAAAACAGCTTCTTGGCCTGGGTCCGGCTATGCCGGCGGCCCGCGCCGTGCGACGAAGACATCCAGCTGGCGCGGTTGCCCTTGCCGGCGACGATGTAGCTGCGGGTGCCCATGGACCCCGGAATCACCCCGAGGTCGCCCACGTCGGCCTTGATGGCTCCCTTGCGTGTGATCCACAACGGCTGGCCGTCGAACACCTCACGCTCGGTGAAGTTGTGGTGGCAGTTGATCCGGGCGCTCTCCCGGCCCCGGCCGAGAAAGGCGAACACCTCGCGCATGGCCCGGTCCATCATCTGGTCCCGGTTGGCCCGGGCGTAGTCCTGGGCCCAGAGCATGTCGGCGATATACGCCTTGAACTCGTCAGTGCCCTCGGTGAAGTACGCCAGGTCCGGGTCCTCGAGCCGGAGCTGGAGTGCCCGTCCCAGGCGCCGAGCCTTGGCGATGTGGCCTTGGGCCAGGATGTTGCCGATCCCCCGGCTCCCCGAATGCAGGACCACCCAGACCCGGCCCCGCTCGTCGACGCACAGCTCGAAGAAATGGTTGCCCGATCCGAGCGTCCCGAACTGCTTGGCCGCCTTGACCGCCTGCGTGCTCGAGAGCTCCGTGGCGGGCTTGTGGGAGCTGAGCCACTTGTCGGCCCGGTTGCCGACTTCGTCGTGTCCCCGACCCACTCCTGCAGGAACGGCCCGGGCAACACGGCCGAGCAGCCCCTCGAGGCTGTCGGGGAGCTGGTCCTCGGTGACGTCGAGCTCGGCTGCGATCATTCCGCAGCCGATGTCGACGCCGACGGCTGACGGGATGACGGCGTTCTGGGTGGGGATGACCGAGCCCACGGTGGCTCCCATGCCGAGGTGGGCGTCGGCCATGAGGGCCACGTGGCCCACGACGATGGGCAGGCGCGCCGTGCGTTCGGCCTGGCGCACCGTTGCCGGATCCAGGTCGCTCGCCCAGGACATGAGCTTGTCGTTGATTAGTGTGGGCATTTCACCACCTCCTTTTCCGCTGCCTCGCCGGCACGATTCGAACGTGCGCCCGCCGCCTTCGGAGGCGGTGCTCTCATCCACTGAGCTACGACGAGTTGTTCTTATGCATTGTCAAGGAGCGCGCACGCTCGGAAGGAATTGAACCCCCGGCCAGCGGTTTTGGGGACCGCGGCGCCACCGTGGCTCGAGCGCAGGAAAAATAGGCCGTTAGGGTGGGAACCCGGGCGGCTACGGCCGCGGCAGCGCTGGCCAAGACTGGCACGCGGCCGCGTCGAAACTCGACAAGGCCTCGCCTTGGAGCATTCTCGCGGGAAGAAGATTGCGTGCCATGAACAACCATGGTGCTGGATTCGTGGTCTGGTGTCAACCAATTATCCGGGCTAGTAGATAATCAGCGCGCTGAGCCCGCCCGGTTGGGTTCGGGCGGGCTCGGTGAACGACATCAGGGATAGGGCATTTCTTTAGGTGTCGGCACCCTCGTCAGATTGGGCATCGCTACCCTCGTCGGTCGCAACTTTGGCGTCCGAGCGCACCGACTCCGGGGCCGGTGCATCCTCGGCCAGTATCCGGTACAGCGCCCGCCGGGTATCGGTCAGCACCGCTGCCGCCTGGGCGAGTTGCTGCTCGTTGCCGGCGTGGATGACCTGCTTCATGGCGCCCACCACCTGGTGCATAAGCTGGGCGTAGTCGATCATCGGCTGGCCCACCGCGTTGGCCGCCTCCTCCCAGGGGACGCCCATCTCGGCGCGGTGTGACGACACGTAGGCCGTGCCGGCCTCCGTCAGCCGGTAGAGCCGCCCGACATCCGCCGAGGCCGTGACCACCAGGCCCTCGTCCTCGAGTTGCTGCAGGACCGGGTACACCGACCCGGGACTGGGCCGCCAGGTGCCGCGACTGCGCTCGGCCAGTTCCTGGATGATTTGGTAGCCGTTGCGGGGCGCCTCTGAGAGCAGCAGGAGCACCGCGGCTCGCACGTCGCCCCGCCGGGCCCGGCCACCTCGGCCGCGTCCGCGCACGCCCCGCCCACCCCAGCCGCCGGGCCCACCAAAGGGGAATCCACCCCCGAAGCCGCCTGCGAAGGCCTGTCCGCCCCCGAAGCCGCCTGCGAAGGCCGGTCCGCCTCCGAGGCCCGGTCCGCTGCCGAAACGGCCTCCACGCCACCCCCGTTCACCTTCGTCACCGCCGCCATAGGCGCCGGCCATTGCCGGTCGCGGCCCGCCAACGGCCCAGGGGGGTGGGCCTGCGTGCCAGTGTTCATGTTCGTTCGATCGCATTTGTTGTGACCTCCTTTCCGTAACACTAACGATACATCGGTAGTGTTCTTCTGGCAACGAAAATTTCGTGCCGTCTCAGCCCGGGCCACAATCAACGCCATGGGTTCTGTCGCAATCGAGGACCACGGTGCGGTGCAGGTTGTCACCATCGTTCGCCCAGAGCGCCGCAACGCAGTCGACCGCGCCCCCGCCGAGCTGCTTGCCGAGGCCTTCCGCGCCTTCGACGCCGACGACGGGGCGTCTGTCGCAGTCCTCACCGGCGCCGGGGGCACGTTCTGTGCCGGCGCCGACCTCACCGCGTTGGCCGAAGGCGGCTCACGCACAGCCAACCGCGTCGGCGGGGACGGCGACGGTCCCATGGGTCCGACCCGGCTGCGCCTCAACAAGCCGGTGATCGCGGCCATCGAGGGCCACGCGGTCGCCGGCGGGTTAGAACTGGCTCTGTGGTGCGACCTGCGGGTGGCCGCGGCCGACTCCGTCCTAGGCGTCTTCTGCCGACGTTTCGGCGTGCCGTTGATTGACCTGGGCACCATCCGCCTGCCTCGGCTCATCGGCCACAGCCGGGCTATGGACCTCATCCTGACGGGCCGGGCGGTGGGTGGCGAGGAGGCGATGGCCATGGGCCTGGTCAACCGATTGGCGCCGCCGGGGGAGGCCCTCCCTGTTGGCTTGGCGCTGGCCGAGCAGCTGGCCGCGCTGCCACAGGTCTGCCTACGCCACGACCGCTTGTCAGCGATCGAGCAATGGGACATCGACGAGGCCGCCGCCATCGCCAACGAACTGCGCCACGGCCGGGCGTCGCTCGCCAGTGGTGAGGCACTGGCCGGCGCCCGGACATTCTCTTCGGGGGCGGGTCGCCACGGTGCAGCAGTAAGGCCGCCTGCGACCGCTTCGTGATCAGGCGTTAGTGCCCAGCACCCGCCGGTAGAGGGCGACCGTCTGATCCGCGATCACCGGCCACGCGAACCGCTCCAGCACCCGTTGGCGCCCCGCCCCGGCGAATCGCTTTGCCATCTTTGCGTCGCCGAGGACCATGTTGATCGTCTCCGCGAGCCGCCGCTCGAAGTCGGTTCCCGGGGCCACGAGGAGGCCCGTCTCGCCGTCGACCACGATCTCGGGGATGCCACCCGTCGCGGTGGCAACCACCGGGGCGCCACAGGCCATCGCTTCGATGTTGACCAGCCCGAACGGCTCGTAGCGCGACGGGCAGACGAACACTGAGGCATGGCTCAGGATCTGGACCGCCGCCGAACGGGGCAGGGCCTCCTCGATCCAGAGGACTCCTGAGCGGGTGGCCTGGAGCTCACGAACCGCCGAGGAGACCAGGGCCTCGATCTCGGGGGTGTCGGGCGAGGCGGCGCAGAGCACGAGCTGGGCTTCGGGGTCGACCCACCGGGCCGCGTCCAGCAGCTCCAGGATGCCCTTCTGCTCAGTGATCCGGCCTAGGAACACCACCGACGGCCGGCCAGGATCGATCCCCCGGGCGGTGAGCTGGGCGGTCTCCGGGTCGGGCCAGTACTGCGCCGGGTCGACCCCGTTGTAGATGACCTGCACCCGGTCGGCGTCGACCGGGTAGGTCGCCAGGACGTCGCGGCGCATCCCCTCCGACACCGCGATCACGGCGTCGGCCTCGAGGATCGACGTGCGCTCGCAGTAGAGCGAGATCCCGTAGCCGCCACCCAGCTGCTGGCGCTTCCAGGGTCGCAGTGGCTCCAGGGAGTGGGTCGTCATGACGTGGGGGATGTCATGCAGCAGCTTCGCCAGGTGGCCCCCGAGGTTGGCGTACCAGGTGTGGCTGTGGGCGATGTCGGCGCCGGCAATCCCCTGGGCCATCAGCAGGTCGACCGATACCGCCTGCAGCGCCGGAGCACCGGCCCCCCGCGCCAGTGCGTCCCATGGCCGGTACGTACCCGCCACCAATGGCGAGGGCCGGGGCGCCCCGAAGCAGTGAACCGCCACCTCGATGTCGTCCCGGGCGGACAGCTGTGCCGCCAGGTTCTCGACATGGACGCCGGCCCCGCCGTAGACCTCGGGTGGAAACTCCCGAGTGAGCACGGCGACCTTCACGCCCCCATTCTGAGCCTACGGGCACGCGGCAGCGCCAGCGGCGCCCGACGTCAGGCCCCCTCCCGGCAGACGTCAGTCCGCCGGAATCCGCTGCCCCTTCCCGATGACGACGACGCCTCCATCCGACACCGTGAACCGGGCCCGGTCCTGACGGGCGTCGACCCCGATGCGAGCCCCCGGGGGCACCAGCACGTTCTTGTAGATGATGGCGTTGCGCACCACCGCCCCCCGGGCCACCCGGACGTCGTCCATCAGTACCGACCCCTCGACCAACGCCTGGTGGTCCACGACAACGCCCGGCGAGATCACCGAGCGGCGCACCGTACCTCCCGAAATGATGACCCCAGCCGACACGATGGAATCGAGCGCCTGGCCTGTGCCGTCGCTGCCTTCGAACACAAACTTGGCCGGAGGACGGGGCGGCCCCGCAGTGAAGATGGGCCATTGCTGGTTGTAGAGGTTGAAAATGGGGTGGACCGAGATCAGGTCCATGTGGGCGTCGTAGTAGGCGTCGAGCGTCCCTACGTCCCGCCAGTAGGCCCGGTCCCGGTCGGTGGCTCCGGGCACCTGGTTGCACTGGAAGTCGTAGACGTGGGCCTGCCCCGCGGCCACCAGTGCCGGGATGATGTCGCCCCCGATGTCGTGGCGCGACGTCGGGTCGGCGGCGTCGGCGGTCACCGCGTCGACCAGCGCCTGGGTGGTGAAGACGTAATTTCCCATCGAGGCGAAGACGCTCTCGGGGTCGTCCGCCAACCCCACCGCGTCGAGAGGCTTCTCCCTGAAGGCGTCGATGCGGGTCTTCGGGCCTCGGCCGGCGCCCGCCTCGATAACGCCGAAGCTGCTGGCCTGCGACCGCGGCACCCGCACCCCGGCCACGGTCACCCCGGCCTTGGAGTCGATGTGCTGTTCCAGCATCTGGCGTGGGTCCATGCGGTAGATGTGATCGGCGCCGAACACTCCGATGTAGTCGGGCCGTTCGTCGCCGATGATGTTGAGGTTCTGGTACACGGCGTCCGCCGAGCCGAGGAACCACCGCGGACCGCGGCGCATCTGCGCCGGTACCGGCGTGACGTAGTCGCCCACCAACGTTGACAGCCGCCACGTCCGGGAGATGTGGAGATCGAGGCTGTGGCTCTTGTACTGAGTAAGCACGACAATGCGCATGTAGCCGCCGTTGGCCAGGTTGGACAACACGAAATCGATCATCCGGTAGTGCCCCCCGAAGGGCACCGCCGGCTTGGCCCGATCGGCCGTCAGGGGCGCCAACCGCTTTCCTTCGCCGCCAGCGAGCACCATGCACAACACCCGGGGAGTTACCAGGGCAGAGCCCCAGGCGGTCGCACGGCGACGAACCTACCCCCGAATGGGTCGCACCTCAGAATCGGATGATCCTCTCAAATGGTCATCCGCATATTGGTCATCCGCAGTTGCGTGGCTCGGGACGATGCCAAGTGGTGTGTGTGTGTGCGGGTGGCAGGTAGTTGACAGGCCTTTCGCCGGTCGACGAAACTTCCGCTGTCTACTGATGTCTGGGGGGACGTATGAGGTCCCGAACGGTTCGATTGGCCTTGGTGCCGCTGGTGGCGGTCGCGGCTTGGGGCCTGCTGGTGGCGTCGACCGCGTTTGCCTGCATCCCGATCGCGGTCTTGCAGTTGACGCCTCCCGCGGTGGCGCCGGGCGGCACCGTCCACGCCCTGATCCTGGAGGTGTCAGGTTCCCAGGTGCCGCCGGTCACCTTTCACTTCAACGCGGTGGACGGGCCGGTTCTGGCGACGGTTCAGCCGGGCGACAATGACACCGAAGCGACGTTCACCATTCCGGCCAACACGCCGGGTGGCGACTACGTGATCTACGCCACCCAGCCGTTCCAGGAGTATCAGGAGGGGCAGTTCCCGACGTGGGGGATGCCGGCCAAGGCGTTGCTCCACGTCATTACAGGGAATTCGGCGGCGCCGATCTATGGCGGTGACTCGGCGCTGCAGACCCAGGTTCGTCCGGCGGCCCTGGTGACCTCCGGCAAAGGCCACGTGAGCACCGCCACCGTCTTGATCATCGGCGGGATAACGCTGGTCGTCGCTTTGGTGATCGTCTTGGGTGTCGTGGCGTTCAGCCGTAACCGGTCGTCGGCCCAGACGAGCGAAGCGTGAGCCGCCGGACCTCGGGGTCGGTCGCCGACCGCGTGTTGTC
Source organism: Acidimicrobiales bacterium (assembly GCA_050744165.1). Lineage (GTDB taxonomy): Bacteria > Actinomycetota > Acidimicrobiia > Acidimicrobiales > Palsa-688 > JBOGGN01. Next base: position 19,027 of record JBOGGN010000478.1, read on the forward strand.
CTTCCGCCGGCTCGGCGGCTTCGTGGGGGCCACCGTCATGATCGCCGCCGCGGCGGGAGCGCCTCTGGCTGTTTTCGCAAGCCCGGCTGCCGCCGCCAGCTCGAAGGTGAAGTATCCGCTGGTCACAGCCAACTCCGATGTCACCCACGACAATCCGAGCATCACGCGCCTCGACAGCCTCCCCGCCATCACCGTCGACCCAACGAACCCAAACCGACTGTTCGTCGCCGAGGGTGACTTCCACGCCGCCACCTGTGAGGTCCATGTGTCCAACGATGGCGGGGTCACATGGAAGCTCGCGCCCGGGCAGCTACTGCCGAAATCCCCGGGATTTGACCGCTGCACCCCAGACAGTGCCGGCCTCTCCTATCCCATGGCGTGGGCCGCCAACGACACGCTCCTCACGGGCCTGATGGCCCTGCCGTTCGCGGCGTCGGTTCCGTTTACCGACTCCGCGCCGACCAGCCTCGTCCTGTCGCGCTCGACCGACTTCGGGGCCTCGTTCCAGAGCACCGTTGTCCGCGACAACCGTCCACCGCAGCCGAAGACGATGAACAACGAGGGTGCCTGGCAGCCGCACATCGCGGTTGACCCGGCCAACAAGAACGTGGTGTACGTCGCCTGGCAGCGGCGCAACGTTCCGATCCCCAACTTCGTCGACCCGTCCAATCCACCCAACCCGGACTATGAGAGCCGGCCCGCCGTCGCGGTGTCCACCGACGGCGGCAAGACATTCGGCCCTCCCATCGACCTCTTGTATGGCCAGGGCGACCTCTCGAACATTCCGTCTCTGGGCCACGAGGCGCTGCCCACCCGGCGGGGTCCGACCATCTCGGTGGCCCCCGACGGCACGTTCTTTGCTATTGACACCCAGGCGGGGCGCCCGGAAGACGGGCCGACGGCCCCGGCGTCCCAGACGCTCTACACCGTGTTGTCCGTGTCGTCGGACCAGGGCAAGACCTTCCAGCACTACAACGTCCAGACGAACACCGACGGCACCGACTACCCCGAGCTCGCCGTCGCCGCAAACCCGAACGGCAAGGGCTACACGTTGGTGCTGGTGTACGAGGACTACAGCGACGGTGTCGCGGGCCAGCAGCAGGTGCACGACGTCTTCGTACGGACCTCTACCGATGGCGGTAAGACGTGGACCCCCCGCCACCGCCTGACCGACGACCCCCTCACTGACTACGCCAACAAGTTCGACCCCAACGTGTCGGTCGCACCCGACGGCCGGATCGATGTCGCGTGGTATGACTTCCGCAACGACGACGGGCCCCTGTTGGTCGACGTCTACGCCACCTATTCCACCGACGGCGGCAAGACGTGGGCGCCCAACATCCGGGTGACCGACCGGGCCGCCGACCGCCGGCCCGGGTTCTTCGTCGACGGCGGCGCGGTTCGCGGGCCGGTGGGTATCACCTCGGACAACGACGCCGCCCACTTCGCGTGGGAGGACACCAGGAACGCCACCGACGCGCTTCCGGTTCAGGACATTTACGCCGGGTCGATCCAGTTCCGGGCACTGCCGGCGCCAAGCAACAACAACACCCTGGTCAAGGTGGGTGCCGTCGGGGGCGGCCTCGTCGCCACCGCGTTGGTACTGCTCGTGGCGACCGTGGTGGCCGGGCATCGCCCGCTGGGCGCCCCGCCGGGATGAGGACCTAAGGGAGGTTCGGTGCGCAAACGGTTGTTGGTGGTCGGGGCTGTAGTGCTGGCCTTGGTCCTTGGGGTTGGGACCGCCTCGTTCTTTGCGCTGCGCGGTAGCTCGGGGTCAGCTTCGGCTCACCCCGACGCCTACGGGGTGACCAGCGACAATGTGGCGGCGGTGCGAAAGCTCATCGCCCACGGAGCCTTAGTCCTCGACGTGCGAAGCCCGACCGCCTTCGACGCGGGCAAGTTGGCGGGCTCGATCAACATCCCACTGGCGCAGATAGCGGCCCGCCACGGCGAGCTCTCCAAGAACCGCACCATCGTGGCCGTCTGCCATATCGGCAGCTTGTCCTACAAGGCTGCCTACGAGTTGGACCACATGGGCTACCACGCGGTCAACCTGGCGGGGGGCCTCAAGGCGTGGGTTGCGGCCGGCTACCCCGTCGTGACCTCCAGCGGCGCCCCTGGGCAAGTCTTGCAATGATGCGCATAGCAGACAGCCATTGACTATGTCAACTGTCCCGATATATGCTCAAGCGTCCGGTGTGGACGCGCACGCGTGGAGGAACAGACCGATGAACAAGAAGGTTCGATTGGGACGGCTGACAGCGTTGGGAGGGTTACTGGCGATGGGTGTTTTGCTCGCCGCGGCGTCGACGGCCTTCGCGTGCACCAACCTGGCAGAGCTGGAAGTCGGGCCCACGTCGGGCCCGGCGGGGACGCAGGTGAAGGTGACCGGATCGGCTTTCGCCAATGTCCCCGGCAACACGGCTGTCGCCCTCCACTGGGGTAGCGCGAACGGCCCGGTGCTGGCGACGCTGACGCCCGACGACTCGGGCGCCATTGGCCCGGCGACCGTCACCATCCCTGCCGGTGCCACGCCCGGCCAATACGTCATCGTTGCCAGCCAGACCGAAGTCGACAACGGGCAGACCCCGTGGGGGCTGCCTGCACGCACCAGTTTCATCGTAAGCGGGGCCGGTCAGTCGGGATCCGCAGCGCGCAACGCCGCCGTCGGGTCGGTGTCCTCGTCTTCGGGCGCCAGCGGCAGCTTGATCGCCTTGACCGTCGCCCTAGGGATCGGCGGCCTGGCCCTGTTCGGCTTGGGTGCCGCCACCTTCGTGAGCACCATGCGCCGTCGGCCCGTCCCCGGCCGGGTTCGCAGCGAATAGTCAATACCTGATTTCCTGATCCTTTCGTTTACGGTCGGCCGGTTCGCCACCAAATGGTGGGCCGGCCGACCGTTCGCGTCTGACCGGGTGCCCCATCCTTGGGCCGCCGTTCGGTTGCAAGATGGGCCCTTGGGGTTATAAGCCCAGGTCGCCCTGCACGACGGACAGATCGGACGCCGCTGTCCGCAGTGCGGTCAGAGAGCCGGGGGCAGAGCGCTGCAAGGCCGGGACCAGGCTCGACGTTTCCGCCAGCCACCGATCCACGTCCGCCACCTGACGGGCACTCAGAGGGGCGCCACTGACGACTGCCTCGGCGGCTGCGACGGCCACGGCCAGCTTTTCAACATCCTCGTCGTAGCGGTTTTGTGGGACCAGAAGATCGCCGTCGCCGTTTAGGTCCTCGTCGAGGATGCGACTGAGCGATGTCGCCGCCGTGGTGATGGCTTGCCGGACGGGGGCGCCGGCCAGGGAGGTCGTCGACCGCGAGACTGGTGCCGCCCTCGCGTGGGCGGAGCCGCCGCAGGCGCCGGCCAAGAGGAGCACAACCGCCGCAGCCGCCGGGCGACGGATGCGGGGCAACGGTCGCCTTGCTCGGTGGGCAACTATTCCCATTCGATGGTGGCCGGCGGCTTGCTGGTGATGTCCAGCACGACCCGGTTGACCTCGGGCACCTCGTTGGTGATCCGCGAGGAGATTCGGGCCAACACGTCGTACGGCAGCCGCGACCAGTCGGCGGTCATGGCGTCTTCGCTGGATACCGGCCGCAGCACCACCGGGTGGCCGTAGGTGCGCCCGTCCCCCTGCACTCCGACCGAGTGCACGTCGGCCAGCAGCACGACCGGGCACTGCCAGACGCTGCGGTCGAGGCCGGCGGCGGTCAGCTCGGCCCGGGCGATGGCGTCGGCCTGGCGCAGCACCGCCAACCGCGAGGCGGTCACCGCCCCGAGCATGCGGATCGCCAGCCCCGGCCCTGGGAACGGGTGGCGCCACACGATCGCCTCGGGCAACCCGAGCTGGGCGCCGAGCGCCCGCACCTCGTCCTTGAACAGCGCCCGCAGCGGTTCGATCAGGCGGAACTTCAAGTCGGGCGGCAACCCGCCCACGTTGTGGTGGCTCTTGATGTTGGCAGTGCCGGTTCCGCCGCCGGACTCCACCACGTCGGGGTACAGGGTCCCCTGCACCAGGAACTCGACGTCCGGACCGCCCTCTGCGACCTCCAAGGCTGCCTGCTCAAAGACCCGAATGAACTCACGCCCCACGATCTTTCGCTTGGTCTCGGGATCGACGACACCGTCGAGCGCCGCCAAGAAGCGGGCCTCGGCATCGACGACCACCAGGTTGATCCCGGTGGCGGCCACGTAGTCCCGGGCCACTTGCTCGCGCTCGCCCTCTCGCAGCAGCCCGTGGTCGACGAAGACGCAGGTCAGCTGGTCGCCGACCGCTCGGTGGACCAGGGCCGCGGCGACGGCCGAGTCGACTCCGCCAGACAGCCCGCACAGCACCCGGCCCGGCCCTACCCTTTCGCCGACGGCCTTGATGGTCCGCTCGATGATCCCGGTGGTCGTCCAGCGGGGCTCGATCCCCGCCCCGAGGCGCAGAAACCGCTCCAGCGTCGCCTGGCCGAACTCGGTGTGCAGCACCTCGGGGTGCCATTGCACGCCGAACAATCGGGCGTCGCGGTCCTCGATGGCGGCCACCGCGGCGCCCGGCGTCGAGGCGGTGACCTCGAAGCCGGGGGGCGCCTCCACCACCGAATCGCGGTGCGACATCCACACCGCCTGCGCCGCCGGCTGGTCGCCAAAAAGTGTGCTGCCCGCCGCCACCGAGGCTTCGGTCCGCCCGAACTCGGCGGCGTCGGTGCGGGCGACCACCCCACCGAGTCCCCGCGCCAGGAGCTGGAACCCGTAGCAGATCCCAAGCACCGGTACCCCGGCGCGAAACAGCGCCGGATCCACCCCCGGCGCTTCCCGGGCGTACACGCTGGCGGGACCGCCCGACAGGATGATGGCCGACGGCCGCCGGGCCAAAAGCTCGGCCGCCGACAGGGTGTGGGGCACGATCTCGCTGTAGACGTGCGCCTCCCGGACCCGCCGGGCGATCAACTGGGCGTACTGCGCACCGAAGTCGACGACCAGGACCGGGGACGCGTCGAGCGGGTCGTCGGAATCCGACTCCCTCAAGCCCGCCGAGCCAGCCATGACTCAGGGTATCCGAGGCAGAGGTGGGAAAAGGGCGACCTCCGATGGCGGGACGGCGCCTTTTCCCGGCCCTGCTCAAGCGATATGCATCAGTGGTTCGGGGCCCCTCGGCGCGGCGTAGGCCTGGGCGGCCGGGGATTGCCGGATGTAGGCCAGGGCCAGCGCCGTGTTGCACTCCTTCGACGGGTGGTAGCTGGGCTTGCAGTAGCGGGGGGCGGCGCTGATCAGGTACCAGATCCGGGGCAGGCGGCCGGTGTGGCGAGCCACCTTGTTGTAGCGGCGCACGCTCGCCCGGTCCTTGCGGGTCGTCGTCGGGTCGTGCTTGACGAGGAAGTGGGCGCCCCAGATCCACAGGGCGATGATGGTCGGGCCGGTCACGCACATGGCGGCCACACGGCGGGGGTAGCCGCCGCTCATGCCCCGGTACAGGTCGTAGGCGACCGCGCGGTGCTCGACCTCCTCGGAACCGTGCCAGCGCAGCAGGTCGAGCATCACCGGGTCGGCGTGGGCCCGGTCTAGGGCCGCGGAGTCGGAGATGGCCCACCAGCCGAGGATGCAGGTGAAGTGCTCGATGGCGGCGATGATGGCGAGGCGGGTGATGAGCCACGACTTGCGCATCCACTGCGGCCCCTGGTTGAGGCCCAGGTGGTGGTCGCCCAGGAACTTGGTGAAGAACCAGTTCATGAAGTTGGTGTACCGGGTGGTCGACAGGCCTTGGGCGGCGAGGTGGTCGAGCACGGCCTGGTGGGCGCGACCGTGGATCGCCTCCTGGCCGATGAATCCCTTCACGTCCTCCCGGAGTTGGCCTTCGGGCAGGAACGGCATCGCCTGGCGGTAGACATCACAGAACCAGGCTTCGCCGGCTGGCAGCAGCAGGTGGAGCACGTTGATGACATGGGTGGTGAAGGCGTCGCCGGGGATCCAGTGCAGCGGGGTGCTGTCCCAGTCGAACTTGACCCGGCGGGCTTTGAGTGACATATCTCCTCCTTAGGTGAGCTAGACGGTTGAAGGGGTGGCGCGGGCGGATGTGGTGGACGTGACGCCCCAGGTCCCCGCGGGCGGGAGGCCGATGCCCAGCCGGGAGCGGCCCAGCCGCGGCGATTGAGGACCACCCTCGATATGGTCGACCAACTCGGTGATGTAGTCGGCCGACAGCTTCGGGTCGGTCCGGGGCAGCCAGTGCCCGGCCATCACTTCGGTGCGCCACAACTTGTCGGGGACCCAGCGTTCCAGCCCTTCGCTCAGCCCCTCGGTCACGTAGTGGTCCCGGACCGCAACGATGGCCTGCACGGGGACCGTCGTCTGCTTTGGGTGGGGAAACAGCAGCCGCCGCCGGAAGTTGGCCCGGTACAGCTTGACGCCCCTCGCCCCGTCCTCGGCAATGGTTGGGGCGGGATAGGTCGGGGAGGGAGGCACCTTTTCCAGTCGCGCTACCAGCTTGGGCCAGCGCTGACCGAGTCCCAGTTTCCAGACCAGGCCGGCGCCGGGCAGGTGGAAGGCGACGATGTACCAGGAGTGGATCTCCTGCTCGATCAGCTGGCCCAGGTTGTGGGGGCTCGGGTGGGTCATCCGGTGGCGGAGCCAGACGGCCACATGGTCCAACCCCGGGGCGAAGAACGAGGTGTACGAGGCAAACCGACCGGGGTCGGTGCAGACCGCCTCCCACCCCTGGATGGAGCCCCAGTCGTGGCCCACCAGGTGCACCTGGCGGCCCGGGCTGACGGCGTCGGCGACCGCCGCCATGTCCCCGACGAGGGCGTCGAGGCGATAGTCCCGAGTCCGCCCAGGGGAGGCGGAGCGCCCGGCCCCGCGCACGTCGTAGGCGACCACGTGGTAGCGCGGCGCCAAGAGCTCGGCGACCGGCTCCCACATGGAGGAGGTGTCCGGGTAGCCGTGGACCAGCAGGACCGTCGGCCGGGCATCATCTGCCGACCCCCACTCGGTGACGGCCAGCTGCACGCCCCCGTGGCCGGAGACGAACCGTTGGGAGGTGCTCATGCCAGACCCCTTTCTCGCCAGCGCCGTACGTGTGGCAGGTCGTCGTCGAGCCAGTAGGCACCGTCGCCGGTGACCACCAGCAGTTCCTCGAACTTGGCGCCGACTCCGCGGTGCCCGAGGTGTGGCTCGACGGCCCACAGGCCGGGACCCGGTGGATGCTGGGAAAAGCGCCCCCGGTTCCACAGCGGCGACCGCCGAGCGGGTGCGGCCACCACGGCCGAGCGCAGCAGGGTGGCGGTGGTGCCGATCCCGAAGCCGAACGCGATGGCGTTGTGGGCCCGGGGCTCGACGTGGCCGACTTGGTGGGCGATGACGCCGAAGGGATACGCCTGGTGGCGGTTCTCGTACCCCTGCTCCGCCGCCAGGTCGTCGACCGCCCGGTAGACGTCGCCTTGGGTGGCTCCGGCGTTGACCCGCTGCAGGATCAGGGCCCGGTGCTTGACCAGGTCGTCCTGGAGCCTCGCCAGCACCAGGTTGTCGCCCAGACAGCCGGTGAAGCCGATGTCAGCGGTGTAGCCGTTTGTGATCGGGGCGCAGTCGAGGATGAACGGCATGCCCTCGACGAGGGCCCGATCGGTCGGGAAGAACTTGTGCGGAAGGCCCACGCCACGCAGCGCGGTGCGGTCGCCGAACCATACGAAGGGCAGATGGAACCAGGTGTCCACGCCGTGGTCGCTGACCCAGGTCCGCATCGCTTTGGCGGCTTGACGCTCGGTGACGCCTGGCTTCAGGGTGGCGGCGACCGCCTCGGCGCAGTCATAGGCGAGGCGTTGCGCCCGCCGGTACCCGTCCAGGTCCTCCGTCGAGGGTTCTTGGCGGTTCGTATGGACGGTGATGGTCACGACTGTCCTCCGGACGGGGTCGATGCGGGCGGCGTGGTTGGCTCGGCTGGTACCGGTTGGCGCGGCTGAAGAGCTGCTTCGACAATGGCCGCCAGAGCCGCCCACCGTTCCCGGTCGGGGCCCGAGCCGCTGCCTCGCAACGATGCGATGTGGGCCAGCTGGTACAGCACGGCGGTCTCGATGCCGAGGGCCAGCACGTCGGCGTCGATGTCGGCGTTGACGAGCCCGGCCTCCTGGCCGAACTTGATCAGCCCCGCCAGCTCTACCCGAAGCGAAGCCTGGGTGGGCAGGGCGTGGAGCCGTTCGGGCCCCATCGGCTCGGCGCCGCTCAGCACCCGCGCCGCCAGGGGATGGTTGTCCAGGGCCAGGCTCAGCTGGTCGGTGAGCCGGCCCAAGACGGCGCTCACCGAGCCGCCGACATCGCCAAAGACCAGCTTGCGGACCATGTTGGTCATCTCCGCGCTGTCAGCGTCGACGGCGGCGAGGAACAGCGCCTCCTTGTCGGCGAAGTACCGGTACGGAGCGCCGGCGGTCATCCCAATGTCGCGGGCGACGTCCGCCACCGAAGTCCGCTGGTACCCGTCCCGGGAGAAGCGGGTGATGGCCGCGGCGATCAGGGCCGCCTTGGTTCGCTTCCCCTTGGAACGGTCCTCGTGCAAAAGTGACGATTCAACAATGTTTTGCACATCGATAGAATACTTCGAACCGCTCGATTGTCAAGGGGAGCTTCCCTGAGCCACGGCGCCCGGATCTGCCCAGCGCCTGCTCGACCATCTTCGGGAGCGGAGCGCACTCACTCGCCGGCCCCTTCAGCGGTTATGCGCCAGCGACCGTCGCTTCGATCTGATGGAAGGTCGTGGTGGGCAGTTGGGTGCTCTTTGCCGTGAGGGCGATGAGCACCACACGGCCGGGCTGCACGAAGTAATCGAACACCTCGGACAATGTCGAGCCCTCGAAGGTGGTCTGGGCCGACACTTGCTCGGCATCGCCGACGGCCAAATGGACCGGCGTTGCCGATACGTTTCGGTCCCCGGCACCTTTCAGCGAGGTGGTGAATGCCGACGACGGTACCTGCGAGAGGCTCTCGGTGCCCGGGCTGGCGACACTGTAGGAGAAGACGGACTGGTTGCCGCCGACATTGACGGCGAAGACACCGAGCTGCTCGGCGTGCACCAACGACTCGATATCGAGGGCCAGGATTCCCTTCACAGTCGGGTTGGCAGTGGCAACGTCGGTCAACTGGCGGCTCATCGAGCTTGACTGCAGCGACTCCGTGACCCAACTCGAGGGAACGGCGAGGCTGATGTGGTTGGCGTGGTCCGCGAGGCGCTGGTCGCCCGGCGGGGTGGTCACCGTCGTCGTGGTCGTCGCGGGCACCGTCGTGGTGCTGACCGTCGTCGGCGGGAGCCCCGCGATGAGGTCGGTGCGCGGTGACTTCTTTTGGTGGACCAGCAGCGCCGCGATGCCGGCCACGAGCAGAGCCATCGCCACCACGGTCAACACGCCGGGGCCGACCCGGTTGAGGAGACCAGTCGACCGTTTCTCCGGGCCCCAGGAAAAGTCCTCCCACGTCCCATCCCTGCGAGCGACGGGTTCGGGCCCGACGGGCCGGTCGCGGCGAGCCGCTCGCCGAGCGCCGAGGGAGGCTTGCCGGGCGGCCTCGCGGTCGGCATCGGCATGGCGGTCATGGTCGGCGGTGTCGGGGCGGCCGTCGGTGTGGCCGTCGGTGTGGCCGTCGGTACGGCCGTCGGTACGGCCGTCGTGGTCAGCCAGGTCGTCGAAGGCGCCGCCCGTCATGGCGCCGGCAACGACAGTGGGCGTCGTGCGGGAGCGGGCGCCGCGGCGGGCCCCGCCCAGTTGGGCGCCGCCGGCAGATCCTGGGTCCTCGAAGCCGGCGCCGCCTCGATCGTCGTAGCGGTCGTCGTCGTAGCGGTCGTCGTCTTCGTCGGTGCCGCTGGCGCGGGGGCGGTCGTCGTACTCGTCCTCCTCATCGTCGTAGTCGTCGTCATACCCGTCGTCTTCGTATTCGTCGACCTCGTCCCCGTATTCGTCCTCGTACGCGTCGTCGCCGTAGTCCTCGTACTCGTCCTCGTCGTCGTAGTTGTCGGCGTCGGCGTCACCGTCGCCGCCCACGTAGGTGCGGGTCACCGGGCTTACTGTACGGAACCGCACATGCCGGGCGCGGAACCCCTCAGCCGGGACCGGAGGCGGCGCGGAGGTCCTCGACGGTGTCTATGTCCGTCGGGTCGGAGTCGCAGGCCACCTCAATGACCAACTCGGGGTGGCGCTGCATGAGGACCCGGGCGCCGGCGTCGCCCTCGGTCGGCAACTCATCCCAACAGTCGCGGTCGATGCGCACGGGGTTCCGCCGACGCCCGCCATAGGTGGCAACCGCGATCGGCGCTCCCGCGGAGACGGCCACCGCCTGCCAGGCGGTGCTGGCAACGAGCGGCTGGTCGCCGAGACCAACCACCAGGCGGTCGATGGGGAGCGCCCGGGCCGCAGCCACCGCTACTTGGAGCGAGGTCGCCTGGCCGTCGGCCCACCGGGGGTTGACCAGCACATCGACGCCCGGCGGGACCACGCCGGCGGCGGCCAGGTCGACGGCCCCGGTGACGACCCAGGTCCGGTCCAGCCCGGCCGCCAGCGCGTGCTCCAACGCCCAAACCACGACCGCCCGCCCCCGAAACGGCGCCAGCAACTTGTGGACCGCGCCCTCGAAGCGGCTCCCGGCTCCCGCGGCGAGGACGACAGCGACGGCACGAGGCGTGGGGCTCATGGCGCCCTATTTTTCCAACCTCAACGGCCGCGTAGGTTCATGTCCAAGAGAAAGGGAGATGGCGTGAGGCTTGGATTGCATGTTTCCGATTTCACCTGGAATGGAGGCGCCGCGACCCTGCGCCGCGACCTCGCTCGCGTCGTGGAGCAGGCCGACGAGGCGGGTTTCGACCGCATCAGCGTCATGGACCACGTCTGGCAGATATCGGTCATCGGACCGCCGGAACACGAGATGCTGGAGGCTTACACCACCCTCGGGTTCATAGCGGCGCACACCGAGCGGGCGAAGCTGCTCACCCTCGTGACCGGCTGCGTGTACCGCCCGCCGGGGATGCTGGCCAAGATGGTCACCACCCTTGACGTGCTTTCGGGAGGCCGGGCGTGGCTCGGCATCGGTGCCGCCTGGAACGAAGAGGAGTCCCGGGGATTGGGCCTGCCGTTCCCGCCGCTCGCCGAGCGATTCGAGCGCCTCGAGGAGACCATCCAGATCTGCCTGCAGATGTGGAGCGGTGACGAGGGCCCCTTCGACGGCAAGCACAACCACCTTGGACGCACGCTCAACTCGCCCCAGCCGCTGAGCAAACCGCACCCACCCATCCTCATCGGCGGCTCGGGCGAGAAGAAGACGCTGCGCCTGGTGGCCAAGTACGCGCAGGCCTGCAACCTGTTCCCAAGCCCGGACCTGGCCCGCAAGCTCGAGGTGCTGCGCGGCCACTGCGAGGCCGAGGGCACCGACTACGACGCCATCGAAAAGACGGCCACGACCCGTTTCGACGTCGGCGACCAGGGCGAGAAGGTCGACGAGCTGATCGGACAGCTGCGCTGGATGGCCGACCAGGGCATCGAGGTGGTCGAGGGGACGATGATCGGGGTGGCGGACCACCACCAGCTCGAGATCATGGGCAAAGAGGTCATCCCGGCGGTCGCCGAGTTTTGAGCACCTGCTGGCGGCGGCGCCCCTAGCTCCGC
>JBOGGN010000479.1:0-3082 GCA_050744165.1 Acidimicrobiales bacterium
ACATACGGGAGTACCTGCGCCAGCTGTTCGGCTGGGCCGGGGTGCAGACCGTCGAGGCCGAGGAGCTGGCGGTGCTGCCGGGACTGGAGGAGATCTTCGCCCTATCCGACATCCGGGTTCACGCCGACAGCGACCGCTGGGACGTGGTCGTGGTGGACTGTGCACCGACCGCGGAAACGGTCCGGCTGCTGTCCCTGCCCGACATCCTGGCTTGGTACATGGACCGGATCTTCCCCGTGGAGCGCCGCGTGGCCCAGGCCATGCGGCCGTGGCTCCGGCACCTGACATCGATTCCGGTGGCCGGTGACGACGTCTTCGCTGGCGCCCAACGCGTCTACGACCGCCTTGACGGCGTCCGGCGGCTGCTCACGGATGGTCGGCGCAGCACGGTACGGCTGGTCGTCAACCCCGAACGCCTGGTCATCGCCGAGGCTCGGCGGACCGCGACATACCTGTCGCTGTTCGGCTACCACGTCGACGCCGTGGTCGCCAACCGACTGCTTCCTGACGCCGTCAGCGATCCGTGGTTCAAGTCGTGGAAGGAACTCCAGACCGAGCACCTGGCGACGATCGAGGAGGGGTTTTCGCCGTTGCCCATCCTGCGGGCAGAGCTGGCGGCCGACGAGCTGGTCGGCGTCGAGCGCCTACGGGCGTTCGCCGATGCCCTCTACGGCGACCTCGATCCCACCGGCATACTCCACCAGGGGGAGCCAATGACGATCGAGAGTGGCGAGGATGGCGAGTTGGTGCTGCGGATGGAGCTGCCGTTCGCAGGGCGGGACGATCTCGATGTGGGGCGGCGCAATGGCGAGCTGCTGGTGAAGGTGGGGCCCCACCGGCGGGCGATCGTGCTGCCGGACTCCCTGCGCCGGCGTGAGGTGACAGGGGCAACGATGGTGGGGTCCGGGCTGGAGGTCACCTTTGCTCCACCGGAACGGGGTGAGGCTCTGCGAGTGACAGCCGACGACCCCGATGGTGAGGGGGAGGTGGGACGTGGCTGACGATGACGCCCGACAGCGGGCCGAGTCTGCCTTCGGGCACTTGCAGCACGCCGCCACCGAGATGATCGCGGCCGCCCACGATTCGCTGAACCTGCTTGACCAGCTGGTGTCGACGGTGGAGTTCGAGGAGGTCTACGACACCGTGGAGGCCCTGGCGGCGTTGGCCCTGGTCGCGCTGGCGCAGCGGCGGGATTCGGCCCAGGCAACCGGTGCCGGTGCCGGCGGCTTCGGCGGGGTGAACTGGATTGAGGAAGACGAGGAGGACAAGGCGGACGAGGATGACGAGGACGGGATTGGCGGGGTGGATGAGGATGGGGCCAGCGATCCCGCCGATGCCGCGGCGAGCCGTAATGGTCGCCCGCGACCTCGGTCCCCGGGTGTCCAGCACATCTCGGTGCGCTAAATCCGAGGCAAGGGCAGGGCGCCCGTTGCCGGTGCGGCCCGTGCCCAGATCAGCGTCGCTACCGGCCTAGTGTCGAGCCCGTGACGATCTACGACGTCAACGTCGCCAGCCTGAGTGGAGAACCCTTCGACATGCACCGGCTGGTCGGCCGCGCCGTCCTTGTGGTCAATGTGGCGTCTCGCTGTGGCCTGACGCCGCAGTACAACGGCCTGGAACACCTGCAACAGCGATTCGGTGACCGCGGGTTCACCGTCCTCGGTGTGCCGTGCAACCAGTTCGGCGCCCAGGAACCGGGGTCGCCCGAGGAAATCGCCACGTTCTGTTCCACGGCCTACGGCGTGTCGTTCCCCATGACCGAGAAGCTCGACGTCAACGGGCCCGACCGCCACCCCCTGTACCGGCTACTGGCCGCCCAGCCCGACGAGGACGGCCATGACGGTGACATTCAGTGGAACTTCGAGAAGTTCCTCCTGTCGCCCCAAGGTGAGATCGTCCAGCGCTTTCGGCCCATGACCGACCCGGAGTCCGCCGAGCTGGTCGAGGCCATCGAGGCCGTCCTTCCCGACTAGCGGGGCCCGACCGAGTAGCCGCGCTGGTCGCCGGGAGGAGTCTCGTTGGGGCCGGTCATCGCAGTCGGGGATGCCCAAGATGATCGACTCGACGACTATCGGAACCTGACCGACGCCGAACTCCGCCAGCGCGAGGAACCGCCGGCCGGTCTCTTCATGGTCGAGGGCCCGGCACTCATCCGGGTGCTGGTCCGCTCGGCCTACCCCGTGCGCTCGCTGCTGCTCACCGAGGCTCGGCTGGCGGAGCTAGGCCCGGACCTTGCCGACTCGACCGGCGATTTCCCGGTCTTCGTGGCAGCCAACGACGTCATGCGCGCCGTGACCGGCTTCCATTTCCACCGGGGCGCCCTGGCCTGCGCCGGACGCCGCCCCCAGCCGGCCTGGGCCGAGGTCGTCGAGGGCGCAGCGCTCACCCTCGTCGTCGAGGACGTGGGCGACCACGAGAACATCGGGGCCCTGTTCCGCAACGCCGCCGCCTTCGGAGCCGGTGCCGTCCTCCTGAGCCCCGGCTCCGTCGACCCGCTCTACCGGCGGGCGGTTCGGGTGTCAATGGGCCAGGTGCTGCGGGTCCCCTGGGCGCGGGCGCTTCCCTGGCCGGGCATGGTGGCGAGCTTGAAGGCACGTGGGTTCCGCGTCCTTGCCCTGACGCCGGACCCGGGCACGGCACCCCTGGCGACGGTTGCTGGCGCCTCGAAACCGACAGCCGTGCTCGTCGGGACTGAGGGACGCGGGCTCACCGCCGCCGCCCGGGCCCTGGCCGATGCCGAAGCCCGGATCCCCATGCGTCGCGGTGTCGACTCGCTCAACGTGGCCACTGCGGCCGCCGTGGCGCTCTACGAGCTCACTCGCTAGGAGGCTTCAAACCAAGACGCAAGGCGGTGGAGGCGGTGGCCGCCGGGCACCGCAAGGTGGCCCGCTGCCGGGGCCGATCTCGCCCACCGCCTGTCCATGGAGCTGGTCGACGAGTAGGTGACCTGTTCGTCCACGAGGACCTGGGCATCGCCGACCTGGTCTCCTGGCCCGCCGCCTGCCCCGACGGCCAGGGCGTCTTCGAGCCCAACGGGGCCATAACTTAACGTGCCTAACACAAGTGCAGGGCGTCATAGCGC
>JBOGGN010000480.1:0-7542 GCA_050744165.1 Acidimicrobiales bacterium
TAACCCGCGTGGGGACGCGGGTTATCCGACCCACCCCGGGTGGCTGCGATGCAGGCGGCTGCGACGCGGGTGGCTGCCACGCTGGTGGCTGCGACGCAGGCGGCCGCCATGCCAGCGGCGCCTGCCAGGGAGAGGAGTTGAAGGGGGTCATCGCCGGGGGGAGATCGGGAACCGCGCCAATTGTCGACATTCTCCGTGCCGACCTTGAACCGCCTGCCGACTCGGGACGGAAGCGCCCGCCAAAACCCGAAGCGCCCGCCGCCCGCCGGAACAGCCCGCCGGAACCCGAAGCGCCCGCCCGGGGACCGAAGCGCCCGCCGCAAGCGCCCGTGGGAGCGGTCATACTCAGAGAAGTTGCGCGCCATCCGCGCAACTTTGGAACAAACAAGTCCCACCCCGGCGTTACCCTTATTCCACTTACACCGTTACAGAAGCAGGTGGTCATGGCAACGCTCGAAACTTCGACTCTCCCGCTGGTCCCTCTCAACGCTGGCGTCGTGCTCCCCGGCATGATCGTCACCCTCGCCCTGGAGACTCCCGAGGCCCAGGCCGGGGTTGACGCCGCCCGTGGTTCTGACCGGCTGGTGGTCCTGGTGCCCCGCCTGGCAGGCGCCGAGGGCCTGGCCCCGCGCGCCGCAGGCGACGGCGGCAGCAAAGGCGCCGGCAGCCGAGCCCAGGGCCCCACCTATGCCCGAGTGGGCACGGTGGCCCTGATCGAGGACACCGGCAACATGCCGACCGGCCAGCGTGCGGCCATGGTCCGCGGCCTGCACCGGGCCACCATCGGCGCCGGCGTGGCATCCACCGGCGATGCCCTCTGGGTCAGCCTGGAGCGCGCCGAGGAAACAAACGCCCACTCGCAGAAGGCCGAGGAGCTGGCCCGGGAGTACCGCGCGGTGGTGGACACCATCCTCGAACAGCGCGGCGCCCTCCGCTTTGCCGAGTTGCTGCACGGGGTGACCGAGCCCGGCGCCGTGGCCGACACCGCCGGCTACTGGCCCGACCTGTCCATCGAGCGCAAAATCGAGCTGCTGGAGACCCTCGACGTCGAGGCCCGGCTGGAGAAGGCGGTGCGTTGGGTGCGCGACCTGCTCGGCGAGCTGGAGCTGAAGGAGCGCATCCGCACCGACGTGGCCGAGGGGATGGAAAAGACCCAGCGCGAGTTCCTCCTCCGCCAGCAGATGGCCGCCATCCGCAAGGAGCTGGGCGAGCTGGACGAAAGCGGCGGCTCCGACGATTACCGCAAGAAGTTGGAGACCCTGGCGGCGCCGGAGGCGGTGCGCAGCACCATCGAGAAGGAAATCGACCGCCTGGAGCGCACCAGTGACCAGAGTCCCGAGTCGGGCTGGATCCGGACCTGGCTGGACACCATCTTCGAGGTGCCGTGGGGCACCCAGTCGGAGGACCGCCTCGAGGTCAACGGCGCCCGGGCCGTCCTCGACGCCGACCACACCGGCCTGGAGGACGTGAAGGACCGCATCGTGGAGTATCTGGCGGTGCGCAAGCTGCGCACCGAGCGGGGCCTCGACGTCATCGACAACGCCGAGGACGCGGTTACCGGCCCATCAGTGAACCGCCGCGGCAGCGGGGGCATGATCCTGGCCCTGGTCGGCCCGCCCGGTGTGGGCAAGACCAGCCTGGGCGAGTCCGTAGCCCGGGCCATGGGCCGGCGTTTCGTGCGCGTCGCCTTGGGCGGCGTGCGTGACGAGGCCGAGATCCGCGGCCACCGCCGCACCTACGTCGGTGCCATGCCCGGCCGCGTCGTGCGGGCCTTGAAGGAGGCGGGGACCATGAACCCCGTCCTCCTGCTCGACGAGGTCGACAAGCTGGGCGCCGACTGGCGGGGCGACCCGTCCTCGGCCTTGCTCGAGGTACTCGACCCGGCCCAGAACCACACCTTCCGGGACCACTACCTCGACGTCGACCTGGATCTGTCCAACGTGCTCTTCCTGGCAACCGCCAACATGGCCGAGCAGATCCCCGGCGCCCTCCTGGACCGCATGGAGGTCGTCCACCTCGACGGTTACACCGAGGACGAGAAGGTGGCCATCGCCCGTGACCACCTGCTGGCCCGCCAGCTGCGTGCCAACGGGTTGACCCCGGCCGAGGTGGCCATGAGCGACGACGCCCTGCGGGCCATCGTCACCGACTACACCCGCGAGGCCGGCGTGCGCTCCCTGGAGCGCCAGCTGGGCAAGCTGCTGCGCAAGGTGGCCACCAAGCTGGCCTCGGTCGTTACTCCCGCCGAGGCGTCGGCTGCCGCGGCCGGCGACGAGTCGGCGGCCGCCGATCCACCGGTCGTGGCCACTGACGCGCTCGCCGTCGGCGTCGACGAGGTCCGCACCTACCTGGGCCGGGCCCGGTTCTTCTCCGAGGTCGCCGAGCGGACCTCGGTGCCCGGTGTGGCCACCGGCCTGGCGGTCACCGGGGCAGGCGGCGACGTGCTGTTCGTCGAGGCCACCGGCATGACCGGCGAGCCCGGGCTGACCATCACCGGCCAGCTGGGGGACGTCATGAAGGAGTCGGCCCAGATCGCCCTCTCCTACGTGCGCTCCCACGCCCCCGGGCTGGGCGTGGCCGACGGCGCCTTCGACCAGCGCCGCTTCCACGTCCACGTGCCAGCCGGCGCCGTGCCCAAGGACGGCCCCTCGGCCGGTGTCACGCTGACCACCGCCCTGGTGAGCCTGCTCACCGACCGGGCGGTGCGCCCCGAGGTCGGCATGACCGGCGAGGTCACCCTGCAGGGAAAGGTCCTGCCCATCGGTGGTGTCAAGCAGAAGGTGCTGGCCGCCCACCGGGCCGGCCTGACCGAGGTCATCCTGCCCGCCCGCAACGGCCCCGACCTGGAGGACGTGCCCGAAGCGGTCCGCAACCAGATGACCTTCCACCTGGCCTCGGACATCTCCGACGTGCTGGTTCACGCCCTGGTGGCGTAAAACCAGCCGGGAAAAGGCCTCCCCTTCCCCGGCTCCCTCCGCCCGGAAGGGGAGGCCTTTTCGCGCTCGGGAGCGTCGTTCGGCCGAAAACCCTTGCCCGAGTAGCACCATCGCTTGCGTTGCCGTGAAAAACCCTTATGCTGCAAGGGAACATTTGTTGCCCGTCCAAACAAGTCGTCTGGCAGTGGGCAACTTCCCAGAGCGAGGAGGCAATTGGTGAATAGATCGGAGCTGGTCGAGGCGGTCGGAGCAGCCACCGGGCTGGACAAGCACCAGTCGGAAGGCGCCGTCAAGGCGCTGGTGGACAGCGTTGTGGCCGAGATCAAGGCCGGCGAGAAGGTGCAGATCTTCGGGTTCGGCACCTTCACCCCGACCTCGCGTGCCGCCCGTGTGGGCCGCAACCCGCAGACCGGCGAGGCCGTCAACATCGCCGCCAGCACCGGGATCCGTTTCGCACCCGCCGCCTCCGTGAAGGCCGCCCTCAACCCGCCCCCGGCCAAGAAGGCCGCCAAGAAAGCGGCACCGGCAGCCAAGAAGCCGGCCAAGAAGAAGTAGCAATCCCGGGTGCCACCGATTGCCGGCGGGTTCGGATTGACAATCGGTGGCACCCATTCGGTGGCCGCGGGGCAACGGCGAGGATACGGTCGTGTGTGTGGACCTGGTCCCCGTGATCGACCTGAACGCGGCCGACGCCGCCGCCCGGATCGACGCCGCCTGCCGGGACGTCGGCTTCATGGCCGTCTCGGGACACCGCGTGCCCGGCTCGGTGATCGCCGACATGCTGAAGGCAACCTCCGAATTTTTCACCCTTCCCCTTGAAGAGAAGTTGGCGTGGCGGTCACCCAGCCCCGAGATCAACCGTGGTTATGCGGCCAAGGGAACTGAGGGCCTCGGGTACAGCCTTGGTGAGACGGTGCCCCCGGATCTTTTCGAGGCGTTCAACATCGGCGCTGAGGACATTCCCCGCGACGATCCCGTGTATCAGGCGGAGGGGCATCGGTTATTCGCCCCCAACATCTGGCCGGAGTATCCCGCAGCCGTCGAACTGCGGCCCGCCCTGACCGCCTACTTTTCGGCCGTTCGCCGATTGGCCCATAGGCTGACCGGCTTGTTTGCGACGGCGCTGGGGCTCGAACCCACTTTTTTCGAATCCCGCACCGACCACTCGACCGACACCCTCCGGGTCAACCACTACCACCGGGGTCCAGGGGAACCGGATCCGTTGGAGGGCCAGCAGCGAATGGGCGCCCACACGGACTACGGCATCGTGACGGTGCTCTATGCAGAGCCAGTGCCGGGGCTGCAGATCGTCGGGCCCGACGGCCAGTGGTATGACGTGATGCCCACACCGGGGACCTTTCTGGTCAATCTCGGCGACCTCCTGGCTGAATGGACGAACGACCACTGGCGCTCGACGCTGCACCGCGTGGTCCCTCCACCCCGACATGAGAACGGCCCCGCCACCCGACGTTCGGTCGCGTTCTTCCACGACGGCAACTACGACGCCGTGATCGAATGCCTGCCGACGTGTTGCTCACCCGAAAATCCGCCCCGGTATCCCACGGTGCGGGCGGGAGAGCATCTGATGGCGAAGTTGTTGGGCCCGCGGACCCTGTCTGTGTCCGACGCCACCTCCACCGCCGGAGACCGCTTGCGGGGGCCGGCGCGTCTCGCCTAGGACTCGGCCGGTACGCGGGCCGGAGGCCGGCTCTGCATGGAGTGGACCAGCTCGCCGAGCGCCCGGTGCAACCCGGAGACCAACTCGGCCGGGTCGGGTACCGACTCCGCCATCGCAAAGATGCCGAAGGTCAGCTCATCGGCAAGGTCGAGGCACAGGATCGAAAGCCCCTGGCGGTTGGCCGGCACGGCGGTGATGAACAGCTCCGTGACTTGCCAGCGGCCGGAAGGCACCGCCAAGGCCAGCGGTTCCGCGGGACCGCGAAGGTTCGACAGTGAAAGGTTGAACCGGACGTGGTTGGGGTCGGCGGCGTCCCGGCGCTCCTTGCGCACCGCCGACGCGGTGACGAATGGAGGGAGAACGTTCATCCAGTCCTCGAACAGCGTGACGCCCATGAGGGCCAGCTGGATTTTCGACTCCTGAGTGACCTCGCTGATCCTCTGCAACCGCTGCCAGGGATCGGCGATATCGGTGGCCAGGGTGGTCGACAGCCCAGTCCAACGGTTGCCGTGGCGCCGGCTGTCGGCCGGATCGACGGCGACAGGGAGCGCACCTACCAGCGGCTTCAGTGGCAGTTGGCCGCGGACCTCGAGGTAGTCGCGGAGGGCACCTGCGCACAGCGCCAGGGCGACATCGTTGACCGTCGTGCCCGCGGCGTCCTTGATGGCCTTTATGTCGGCCAGCGGCAGGTAGGCCCGGGCGAAGCGCCGTCCCGGCCCCTGGGGGCAGTTGATCACGCACGCCGGGGTGTCGGGACCCGGAGTGGGGATGGTGACCGCTCCCGTCTTCTGGCGGGCCTTCACCTTGGCCCCGCCCCGCATGGAGCGCCACAGGAGCTTCGGGAACCGGAAGTTGTTGCGGATCCCGGCTGCCATGCCCCCGAGGAACAGCCGGAAGCCGCCGGGCTCACGGCCGGGCCGTGCCCCTGCCGCCCCGGCCGGCCCTATGGACGCGGCGGGCGTCTCGCCGAAGAGCACCGAAACGAGGTTGGTCACCGCCAAGCCGTCCATCAGCGCGTGATGGACCTGAAACAGGATCGCTTGGTGCCCATCTTGCAGCCCGTTTGCCAGGGTGATGCGCCACAGCGGGCGGGAGCGATCCAAGGGTTGCTCCGAACGGGCCTCGACAAGGGCGTCAAGCTGGGCCGGCCCTCCGGGAGCCGGGAGCGTCACCGCGTCCAGGTGGCGGGAGAGGTCGAAGTCGGGGTCGTCGAACGCCACCGGGTGGGCCAGACCTAGGGGCACTTGCTTGATCCGCCAGCGCAGCGCCGGGAACAGGTGGATCCGGGCGCTGAGGTACTCGGTGAGCTCCTCCAGGCTGATATTGACGCCAGCCGGAGCCCCGCCTTTCCCCGGCTCCGGGCTGAGGACCACGATCGCCAGGTAGTGCATCGGCTGACCGTCGGCCTCGGCCAGGAGGAAGAAGTCGTCGTTGCCCCCCAGCCGGTGAAGGCGCCTCATTGTGAGAACCCTTCGATCTCTCGGGCGCCCTGGCCCGCTCCGGCCACCCCCGCAGTGGTGAGGAAGCGGGCGCCAAGGTGGGTCTCGGGTTGCTCCCCGCAGGCCGCGAGGACCGCCCGCCGCACGGTTGCGACCTGGGTCGTGGCGACCGCTGCCAGCATCGCCCGCGAGGAAACGGCCCTGGCCCCGAGGGCGCCGGCGGCTCGGGCGGCAATGACAAACCTGTCGGTCACAACCGGCGCCCGCTGCCTGATGGCGGCGGCGTGGGACGCATCGAGCAGGGAACCGACGCGCTGGGGAAGGTCCGTAACCGGCGACTCCACCTCCGACGAGGCAAAGAGGCCGAAGCCCTCTTCCGCCAAGGCGTCCTCAGTCACGGCCGGTTCCCACACCGTCGGAGCCGGGCTACCGGGAGGGACACGCAGCGTCACCAGCACCAGGCGGAACCCATGGTGGGCGGCGTCCAGCCGTACCTCATGCAGGGACCCCTCGCCCAGGGCGCCGGGACGGGCGAGAGCGACGTAGCCCTCGGCTGTCGATACGCATACCTGGTGATCGGCGGCGCTGCCGCTCGCCTCGTCGAGGGCGGTCACCAGTTCCGCCGGTGAAAGGGCGGGGCCCGACCCCGAGCGGGCGGACAGCCCGCTGACAGCCCAAGCGACCGCGGCCCGGACGGAGGCGTCAACACCGAGGCCCACACCGGTAGGCACGTCGGTCACCCGAAGCAGGTCGAGGCCGCAGTCAAGGTGTCCCCGTCGCGCCAAAGTCCGGACGACCGCGGCGATGCTGGCCGCCTCCTTGGGCGCGTCGGCGTCGGTGCCCTCGTCGTCGAGTGTCAGGTCCGTGGTCTCGTCACCCGAGCCAAGAAGATGGATCCGCAGGGCGCGGTCCTCCCTGGCGCGGGCGGCCACCATCGCCCGCCAGTGGGTCGCGAGGCTGAGCGACGGTCCCTGCCGCCGCCCACCGAGCAGGACCAGGGTGCTTGGTGCGTGCCACACCGAAGCCGTGTCGGCGTCGAAGGCCCGGTTGAAACAGAGGGCCACCAGCCGGGCCCGCAGGTATCGCTGGTCGTCGATGTGGGCGTCGGGGCCGACCGCGCCCAGCATCGCGGGAGGGGACGGGGCAGGGCTCACGGGGCGACCGGTTGCTTGCGCGCCACCAGCCGGTAGGCGGTGGTCTTGCCTCGCCGGCGCAGCGGGATGGCAACCAGCGGGTCGATCACCGCGGCGAGGATCCCCACCGGGATCGCCACGATCAGCGCCAGGCCGCGGACGACCTGGCGTCGGAGCCCGGGAGCGGACGGCCGCCACGGCGTGTTCGGCTCCCCAGTCAGGCGGTGCGCCAGCAGGTAGACGGCGGCGATGAGATCCGGTGGGGCGGCCTTCATGTCCCGCCTTTCGCCGAGGATGGTAAGCCCCCGCTCGCAGAGCGCCCCCTTCAAGTTGGCGATCGGAACGAAGTGTTGGTG
>JBOGGN010000481.1:0-2371 GCA_050744165.1 Acidimicrobiales bacterium
CCGCCTGGACCAGCGGCCCCAGCTCCTGCGGTACCGGCAGGTCCTTGTTGACGCGGCCCATCAGGGTGCCGATTGTGGTGTCGGCCGCGAAGGGGACCGTGCCCGTCACCGCCTCGACAAGCACCAGGGCCAGCGAATACACGTCGGCCTTGCCGTCGAGGAGGCCACCGCCGGAGATCTGCTCGGGGGCGGCATAGCGGGCCGTACCCAGCACCGCGCCCGCCGGCTCCGTCCAGCTGGCCTCGGCCAGCGCCCGGGCCAGGCCGAAATCGGCCACCGACACCTGACCTTCGTCGTCGAACAGCAGGTTGGCGGGCTTGACATCGCGGTGGACCAAGCCCCGGCGGTGGGCGTAGTCGAGCGCCCGGGCCACGTCGGCGCCGACCTTGGCTGCCTGGGACGGGCTCAGGAGCTGCCCTCGGTCGAGCAGGCTCCGGAGGCTGCCGCCTTCGAGCAGCTCCATCACGAGATACGGGCTGCCGTCGGCCTCGCCCCAGTCGTAGACCCGCACGATGTTGGAATGGCGCAGGGCGGCCACCACTTGGGCTTCGGCCCGGAACCGGCGCAGGAACGCCTCGTCGCCAGCCAGCGCCGGGTGCAACAGCTTCACCGCCACCCGCCGGCGCAGAGTGACGTCCTCGGCCACATAGACATGGGCGGACGCGCCCGTGCCCAAGGGTCTCGTCAGGCGGTAACGGTCCCCGAGGACGCGCCCCACATGCTCGACAATGCGCGACGGCGCCACGGTTCGAGGGTACTGGCGACTGTTCAGGGCTAGGGGGATGCCAGAAGCGACCGTTGGCGACCACAATGGGCGGGTGCGCTTGGCCGTCGTCGACGAGATCGAGGAGTTCGTCCGCGCGGGCGCACTCTGGGACGAGCGGCACCGGGCCGAGCTCATCTCGGCGCTGGAACGTGACGGCGACGCCATCGCCGGGCTCTTGACCCACCCCCTGCGCTCGGTCGGGTTGCGGGCCGAGCAGGGCGAGATCGAAAAGCGCCTGGCCAGCGACCTCGAGGGAATCGTCTACCCGCGGCTGTGGAAGATCATGGAGGCTGTTCGCGACGACATGCCCGACGGGGAGCTGCGAGTCCGCATTGAGGTGTTCAACCGGCGCCTGGCCCGGCGCTTCGCCGAGGAAGCGCGTTGATCACCACCCGCCGCGTGGTGATCTCGGTCTTGTTGACGCTCGCCGTGGGCGTGCTGATCTACAGCTTCACCCTGGTCCGGCCCGCCAACGCCCCCGTGGTGTACAAAAACTCGTCGGTCAAGACGGTCAGCCCCTCGATCGGGACGCTGGTCCTGCGGGAGTCAGCCGTGGCCATCACCCTGGCCCCCGGGTACCAGCTGGCGACCCAGGGGACCGACGGCCTGACGATCATCGCCGACGGCGCCGTCACCGGCATCCCCCAGGACCAAATCGCCATCACCCCGGCGCAAAACCAGTACGTGTTTCTCCCCACCGGCGGCGGCGTCCTCTCCGAGCTCCCTCTGGGGCGGGTCTGCGCCATCGCGGAGATCGTGCAGGACACGGCGCCCAGCGCCACCCCGCAGTCGTTCAGCTGGTGCTTCCAGACCCAGTAGTAGGCAGCTCCCCCGTCTCCAGCAGGTAGGCGAAGCCCGCCTCGTCCAGGATGGGAACGCCAAGCTCGGTCGCCTTGGCCAGCTTGGCGGCGCCTGGTTCGGCGCCGAGCACCACCGCCGTGGTCTTCTTGGACACACTGCCGGGCGCCTTGCCGCCCCGGGCCTTGATGGCTTCCTCGGCCGCCTCCCGCGACCACCCCTCGAGCGTGCCGGTCACCACGACCGACGACCCGGCCAGCACCTGGGGCACGCTCGGAGCCTCGGGACCCTCGAAGTTGACCCCCGCGTGCCGGAGCCGCGCCACCACGTCGCGATTGACCTCCAGCGCGAAGAACCGGCCCACCGAGGCGGCAATCACCGGCCCGATGCCCTCGATGGTGGCCATCTCCTCGACCGGGGCGGCCATGATCCGGTCCAGGTGGCCCATGGCCCGGGCCAGCACCTGGCTTCCGGTGCCGCCCAGGTGGCGGATCGACAGGCCCACCAGCAGGTTGGCCAGCGGCCGCGACTTCGACGCCTCGATGGCCCGCTGGAGATTGGTGATCGAAACCTCGCCGAAGCCCTCGAACTCCCGGATGCGGTCGACGTCGAGGTGGTAGATGTCGGCCACGTCCCGCAGGAGGCCCTGGTCGCAGAACAGGCCGACCGTGCGCTCCCCGAGCCCCTCGATGTCCATTGCCCCGCGGCTGGCGAAGTGGCTGATGCGCATCACTCGCTGGCCGGGGCACTCGGTGTTGACGCAGAAGGTGTCGCTCTCGCCCTCGAGCCGCACGAGCGACTGTCCGC